>CAZWWC010000291.1:0-5830 GCA_964637625.1 uncultured Planctomycetaceae bacterium | reverse complement strand
CCGCTTACGCCGATCCCGAGCGGCGAGACACCGCAATTGCAGAAGCTCAAAGCAGTACGGTGCGTATTGTTCGATCTCTACGGCACCCTCTTGGTCAGCGGCAGCGGCGAGGTCGGCACCAAGGCCGCGCCGAGCGACGCGGCTCTGGCCAAGGCATTTCGGGCCGTGGGCCTCCAGACAAGTGTCCCACCGGGAGAGGCGCTGAGGTGCTTTTACCAGACGATCGACTCGATGCACGACGAGTTACGACGGGCCGGCCGTGACTGGCCGGAGATCGACGTTCGCGAGGTTTGGTCGCGTGTCTTGTCGGAATTGGTCGAGCGAGGTGGGATAGACCCCTCATTGTGCGAAGGCGTCGACGTCGCGCAGCTTGCCGTCGAGTATGAAGCCCGGGCCAATCCGGTCTGGCTCATGCCCGGCGCCGCGGAGTGCTTGACCCGGCTGGCTGAGGGTGGCCTGCTGTTGGGGATCGTCAGCAACGCCCAGTTTTACACCTTGGCGCTGCTGGAAGCCCTGTTCGGCTGCCGGCCGGAGTCACTCGGGTTCGACCCGGGCATGCAGTTCTACTCGTACCAGCACGGCTGGGGTAAACCGAGCCGGCGGCTCTTCGAGATGGCCGCCAGCGAACTGGCCGAGCGGTCGATCGACCCGTCGAAGGTGATTTGCGTCGGCAATGACATGCTCAACGACGTGTCGGGGGCACGCGACATGGGATTCCGCACGGCCCTGTTTGCCGGGGATGCCCGGAGCCTACGCCGCCGGGCCGACGACCCGCAAGTGGCGGCAGTCACACCCGATTTGGTTTTGACCGAACTCCACCAGCTAGTAGAGTGTATTATTTAGAGTGGATCCCGGGCCGACGGCGCCCTGGGTGCCATGGCCACGCTCGCGTGGCCATGCCCGGAGGTGAAAAACATGCTCACGGCAAGCATGAGCATGGCACCGGGCTAACGTTAGAACGTGTTTTGAAAATGGTTGTAGATCTTCCAAGGGTGCCACTGCTGGCTTGTCCAGCAGTGTTTTTCCCGGGAAATTCGCTTTGCACTGCTGGACAAGCCAGCAGTGGCACCCATTTCAAAACGCGTTCTTAGAAACACGAGAGGCTGAGAAACCGTCGTGCCCTGCAACATCGGCTTTGTTTCAACTCGACTGGCCGGTACCGATGGCGTGTCGTTGGAAAGCGCCAAGTGGGGGCAGATTCTCTGGGATCATCAACACGTCAGCTATTGGTACGCCGGCAAGCTGGACCGCGACCCTGCGGCCAGCATGTTGGTGCCGGAAGCCTACTTCTACGATCGAGACAACGTGTGGATCAACGAGCGGGCGTTCGGCACGCGCCGGCGCTCGCCGGAGATGACGCGCAAGATCTACCAGGTCGCCGATCACCTGAAGGGGACGCTCTACGACTTCGTCGACGCGTTTGGGATCGACATTTTGATCGTGGAGAACGCGTTGTGCTTGCCGATGCACATTCCGTTGGGCGTGGCCTTGACCCATTTCATCGCCGAGACCGAGATTCCGACGATTGCCCATCACCACGATTTCTATTGGGAGCGGGCACGGTTTTCCGTGAACGCGGTGGGTGATTTTTTGACGATGGCCTTTCCGCCGTGTCTGGAATCGATTCAGCACGT
The DNA here is from genome assembly GCA_964637625.1 of uncultured Planctomycetaceae bacterium. Lineage (GTDB taxonomy): Bacteria > Planctomycetota > Planctomycetia > Pirellulales > Thermoguttaceae > UBA11386. The sequence continues at coordinate 4,196 of CAZWWC010000291.1, read as the reverse complement.
GACGATCAACACGTTTGCCCAGAACAACTTGTCGTGGCGCGAGGGTGCTTCGTCGATCCTGGTGCCCAACGTGCTCGACTTCGAAAACCCGCCCGCCGACGCCACCGAGGCCAGCGAGTCGTTTCGCCGGCAGATCGGCCTGGAAGACGACGACGTGATGATTCTGCAGCCCACCCGGGTCGTTCCCCGAAAGGGCATCGAGCATTCCATTGGCCTGGTAGCCCAACTCAAGGACCCGCGGTGTAAGCTGGTCGTCTCGCACGAGTCGGGCGACGAGGGCCTCGACTATCACCATGCCTTGACCGAATTGGCCGAACAGTCGGGCGTGGATCTGCGATTCGTTCACGCGCACATACCGGCCTCCAGTGAGACGCGATCCAACGGCCTGCCCGTCTCCACTTTGGACGAAGTTTATGCGGCCGCCGATCTGATCGCCTACCCGAGCCTCTACGAAGGCTTCGGCAACGCACTGCTGGAGGCTTTTTACTTCCGCAAGCCGGTCCTGGTGAATCGCTACTCGATCTTCATCTCGGACATCGAACCCAAGGGCTTCAAGGTGATCGCCATGGACGGGTTCCTCACGCGCAACGTGCTGGAACATGTCCGAAGGGTCATCAGCGACGAGCAGTATCGGCAGGAGATGGTCGACTACAACTACGAATTGGGCAAGGCTTTTTTCAGTTACGCGGTTCTCCGCCGCAAGCTCCGGTCGCTGATCACCAACTTCACCGGCGCGGATGAACTCTGATGACTCAAAACGCAAATGAAGAAGAGAAACCACAGATGAACACAGATGGACACAGATAAGGTGTAGGTCAGGCTGTGCCTGACACTTGCCTGCTGTCCATGTTTGGGTGGAGCGTGGCCTGCCACTGAACACCAGACACGGAAGGAACGGATTCATGGAGATTGCAACGGCTCTGCATTCTCGGCTGCTTCCGAAGTTGAAGCTGCTCTACGGCCGGCGAGCCGAAAGCTGTTTTCGAGATATTCTGCGGCGAGTCGTCGCGGAATTGCCGCATCTGGCGTGGCGTTGGAGTAGCACGGCGTCGCTCCGTCGCCCAGGCTATGGAGCGTGGGGGACGCTTGCGTCGCCATGCTCCGAGACGGAAGAAGCACGCTCACGCAAGCGTGAGCATCTCGGCGCGCCGGGACGGCCGCTCTGGGACCAGCGCGACGTCGTCCTGATCACTTACGCCGACCAGGTCCGAGGGGACGAGGAGACGCCGCTTCGTGCCTTGGGCCGATTCCTCGCCGAGGCGGAACTGGACCGGCTCATCAGCACCATCCACTTGTTGCCTTGCTTTCCCTATTCCTCCGACGACGGCTTCTCGGTGATCGATTATCGCCGGATCGACCCGGCGCTGGGTGATTGGGGCGACGTTGCCGAGTTGGGTAAGAAACACTCGCTGATGCTCGATTTGGTGCTCAACCACGTCTCGCGCGAAAGCCGCTGGTTTGAAGACTACCGCGCCGGGCGCGAACCGTGGACTCGCTTCTTCATCGAAGTTGACCCCAAGGCCGACGTCTCGTCGGTGACTCGGCCGCGAAGCTCGCCCTTGTTGACTCCGGTGGAAACCTCGCGGGGCGGCCGACACGTCTGGACCACGTTCAGCGACGACCAGATCGACCTCAACTACGCCGAACCCGACGTGCTGGTCGAGATGATCGACGTTCTGCTGGTCTACCTGTGTCGAGGCGCCCGAATCATTCGTCTCGATGCGATCGCCTATCTCTGGAAACGACTGGGCACCTCCTGCATCCATCTGCCCGAGGTACACACGGTGGTCAAGATCTTCCGCGACCTGGTCGACGTTCTAGCGCCGGGCGCGATCCTCCTGACCGAAACGAACGTGCCGCACGAGCAGAACGTTTCCTACTTCGGCGATGGAGACGAGGCGCACATGGTCTATCAGTTCAGCCTGGCGCCGCTGTTGCTCGACGCCCTGTTGACCGGCGACGCCCGGTATCTTGCCGAGTGGCTCTCCCGGCTGGAGCCGCCACGGCCGGGCACGACGACCTTCAACTTCACGGCCTCGCACGACGGCATCGGTGTGCGACCTCTGGAGGGAATCCTCCCGCCGGAGCGTTTCGAGCGTCTGTTGGCGGCCGTCGGCGCGCGCGGCGGAGCGGTCAGCATGAGGCGCAACACCGACGGCACCGAGAGCCCCTACGAGTTGAACATCTCGTATTTCTCCGCGTTGGACGAGCCCGGCGCGGCCGACGGGGCAACGATCCAGATCCGCCGTTTTCTGGCCAGCCAGGCGATCATGTTATCCTTGCGTGGGATACCGGGCATCTATTTTCACAGTCTGGTGGCCACGCCCAACGACCGGGCCGGGTGGCAACGGATCGGGCAGGCGCGGTCGATCAACCGGCGGAAGTACACCGCCGCGGAACTTCGGGCCATCCTGGCCCAGCCCGGGGCGGTGCCGGCTCGGGTCTTGGCGGCCTATCGCCGAATGCTGGCCGCCCGAGTCGCCCAGGGGGCCTTTCATCCGGAGGCCGACCAGGAGTTGCTTCCGGTCGACTCACCATCACTCGTCGCGCTGCTGAGAACGAGCCTCGACGGCCGCCAGCGGATTCTCGTGCTGGCGAACCTGGGCGGAGCGCCTCAAACGATCGACCTCCCCCGGCAGTTTGGCCTTCGGCCGGTCGAGGATCTGTTGGCCGAGCCGGATCACGCTCCGACCGGTTCGCGGCCGCGGATGTTGCCCTACCAGGTGTCGTGGTTTGTGGTTGAGGCTTGACCAGGCCCCTTTGACAAAAACGGGTCCATGTGTTAGTTTCACGTCGTCTTCGACTGGCAACGTTCCGGGGAACCTTTTTTGGACGAGGGAATTATGAGAAATCGACTCAGGACTTCTTGCGTGTTGACATTCGGAGCGATGTTCCTTCTTGCTTGTGGATGCACGCGGAAGCCGTCTCGCGTGCACCCGCCGAAGATCAACGCGGGGGCGGCCGGCCGGGCGGCGATGAAAGAGTATGACACGAACAAGGACGGCAAGGTGGCCGGCGACGAGCTCAAGAAGGCGCCTTCTCTTAATGCGGCCATCGGCAACTTGGATCAAGACAAGGATGGAGCGGTCACCGCCGAGGAGGTCACGAAGCGGATCGAGAAATGGCAAGAATCCAGGCTAGGCCGGACGGGCGTGATTGCCACGGTGACCTTGCGTCGCCAGCCGCTGGAAGGGGCCTCGGTCGTGCTGGAGCCGGAGGGGTTCCTTGGCGAGAATGTGAAAGAAGCCACGGGCACCACGGACCAGCATGGCATGGTCGTCTTGAAAACGGTCGACTCGGATCTGCCGGGCGTCGCCCCGGGGTTGTACAAGGTGAAGATCACGAAAAAGGGAGTGAACCTCCCGGCCAAGTACAACGAGCAGACCATTCTCGGAATCGAGGTTGCCCAGGATTCCAAGGATACGGGAGAAGAAGGCGCGAAGATCGACTTGGAGTAGTCGTGATCATTGCCCCCTCGGACGACGCGCGATCATTGGTCGAGACCAAGCATGGCGGGCCCAGCGAAAGCAACAGCCGACCTGTTCGACGCCTTGGCTCGCAGCAAGTTCCGCAGCCGGTTCCGGTTGGATTCGAACGACCGGGCGTATCTCGAAAAGAAGACCCTGGCGGTCGTGCTGGAGCATGGCCGCCAGTTTGTGTTGGATCGGCTGGCTCCGGCACAACCTCGGGGCGACGGGCGGCAGACACCGATCGGCGGCCATCCGATCTTCGTGGCCCAACACGCCACGGCAACCTGTTGCCGTGGCTGTCTGGCCCGCTGGCACGGAATCCCCAAGCGACGCCCGTTGGCCGAAGCAGAAGTCGACTACGTGCTCGGCGTGCTGCGGCGGTGGCTGGAGAACCAGATCGACCCGGGTCAACAAGACCCGGACGAGCCGAAGCCGGACATGCTGTTTTGACCGGGCTTATACGAGCGGTTGGTAAGTAGTGGTTCGTCTATCGTTCAATGTCAGATGTGAGTTGGGTGCCACTGGCGTCTCGCCAGTGCTTCTTACACGGGCAAGATGCCCGTGGCACCCAGCTACCGTGCATGACAAATAGACGTGGACGGACCAGTAGGTCAGGCTGTGCCTGACGTCTGACGGATGTTTACTGGTGTTCCGTCAGCCGGAGCCTGACTCGCGAATCTTTGTCTCGGCCGCGTGGCATGCGCTCGCTTGCGAGCGCGGGTTTCC
>CAZWWC010000290.1:0-5857 GCA_964637625.1 uncultured Planctomycetaceae bacterium | reverse complement strand
CGCCGGTTGTCTTCCAAGCTCACTTGTGCAACAATCGAGCCGAACAGGATTGGGACAGCACCGCTTTCCAGAATAGCCTTGGAGACTTGGAGAAGGGTGGCTGGGGCATAGCGCAGCGGTGCCCCAGATGGCCGCAAAACGGGGGCTTCCCCGGTCCCGATAGATTGGAAGGGCTCAGCCACCAATCACCCCCCACAAAAACGGGTTTTCCAAAAAAGCAGCCTGGAGCCTCCACTCTCAGCCGTAATGGGATTGACCCAATATGCACATTTGGCTAAATTGACAAATCCTGCCGGACGATATAGAATTGTAATGTAATGAACGCGAAGCAACAGGCGAAGTACGAAGCACGGGCCAAGATCCTCAAGGCACTGGCACATCCCACGCGGCTGTTCATCGTTGATGAGCTGTCGAAGAAGCAACAGCGGTGTGTCTGTGAACTGACCGAGATGGTCGGCGTCGACATGTCGACCGTTTCGCGGCACCTCGCTTTGCTGAAAAACGCCGGAATCATTGAGGACCGAAAACGGGGATCGATGGTCTACTATCGTTTGCGAATGAGTTGCGTTCTGAAGTTCTTCGACTGCATCGAGTCGGTCATGGCCTGCAACGTGGAGAACCAGCGGCAGTTGCTGACTTGAACCTGACAACTGGACCAGGACAAACGGCCTGTGGAGACAGGCCTTTTTCTGGGCCGGTGATTTGCAGATTTGGCCAAATACGCCAGCGCTCCATGCCGGCTCCTCCCAAGGAATACCGCGAATGAACAAGAAACAGTTGGCGATCCTGGCCACATTGGTCGGGGTCTTTCTCTTCGCATACTTCGTGAACTTCACTAGTCTGAAAATCCAGGGCGCCATCATGGAGGCGTTCTACATGCTCCAGTGGTATGTGCGTTACCATACCCTGGCGTGCGTCGTCCCGGCCATGTTCATTGCCGGAGCGATTGCAACCTTTTTCTCCAAGGAAGCTGTCCTCCGCCACTTGGGCCCCAAGGCCAACAAGGTCGAAGCGTACGGCGTGGCGTCGGTCTCGGGCACCGTGCTGGCCGTTTGCTCCTGCAGCGTGTTGCCCATGTTCGCCGGCATCTACCGAGTGGGGGCCGGTCTGGGGCCCGCCTCGGCTTTTCTCTATTCCGGACCGGCGATCAACGTCATGGCGATTTTCCTCACGGCCCGGGTGCTCGGATTCGATTTGGGCATCGCCCGAGTGATTGGCGCGGTCGTGTTCGCCGTGGTCATCGGCCTGATCATGGCGGTCGTTTTCCGCCGGGACGAAGAGGATCGCACCACGGCCGCGATGCAATTGCCCGAGGGGCCACCAGCCAAACGAAGACTCTGGCAGACGTCGCTGTTCTTCGTCTCGATGATCACGTTTCTCGTCTTCAGCGACTGGGCCAACCCCAGCCAGACGATCATCGAGAAGACCGACGGCACGCACATGCACGTGACCGTCCTGATCAGGACCGCGGAAACCTACCGGGTACAACTCGAAGAGCCGCTGGGCGACTTGAAAAAGGGCGCCAAGCTGATGCTCAACAAGGCGGAAATCGCGTCCGAGGTGGATTCCACGCCGGAGAACTACCGGTGGGCCGCGTGGGTGTTTCACCACCGATGGTACTTCGCCGGGGCCTGCTTCCTGGCGGTCCTGGCCATGGTCTGCCGGTGGTTCGATCGGGAGGAACTCGTGCAGTGGATGGACCAGACGTGGTTCTTCTCGAAGTCGATCATTCCGCTCCTGTTCGGGGGAGTCCTGGTCACCGGATTCATTGGGGCTCTGATTCCGGAGGAAATCGTGGCCGGTTGGGTCGGCGGCGATAGCTTCCGGTCCAATTTGATTGCCTCCATGATCGGCGGCATGTGGTACTTCGCCACGCTGACCGAAATCCCGATCCTCGAAGCCCTGCTCGGGCTGGGCATGGGACGCGGACCGGCGCTGGCGCTTTTGCTGGCCGGCCCGGCGCTCTCGCTGCCGAGCATCGCCGTGATCTACAGTGTGATCGGATTCAAAAAAACCCTGAGCTTCGTCATCTTGACGGTAATCATGAGCACGTTTGTAGGAATGGTCTTCGGTTGGTTCTTCGTGTAGGGATCAAGTCGTGGACACAACGAACCCTTGAATTATCGAGGGTCGCACAAGTAGTGACAGTAGTTCCAAGTTCTATTGAGACCCAGCATTGTCATTCTGAGCGCAGCGAAGAATCTCCTTGATTATCGAGATCCTTCGCTGCGCTCAGGATGACCTGCCGCGGTATCAGCCAGCCGAACTTGGAACTACTGAGTGACCCCAGGGCGACCAGCGGGAGCCCGGTATTCGCGGGAAAACCCGTAGTCTTACAAGTTCACTACTTTCGCGAACATCAATAGGAACGCAATATGAGACAAATCCAGGTTTTGGGACCCGGTTGTGCCAAGTGCGAGAAGCTTAAGCACAATGCCGAAGAGGCCGTCACACAATCCGGTGTGGAAGCGACCGTCGAAAAGATCACCGACATCAATGCGATCGTCGGTTTCGGTGTGATGACAACGCCGGCCCTGGTCATCGACGGCGAGGTCAAAGTGGTGGGCAAGGTGCCCACTGCCGAAGAAATCACGCGGATGCTCACGTGAAGGGTGGCCAGCCATGCTCGAATTTGACAACGTGTTGAGGAGTATGTCGCTCGAGTTCTTTGGAACGGGAAGCCATAAGACGACCGCCAAAAAACTGTTTCAGTCTGCCGAGGCCGTCTTTCTCGACGTATGATCAAACGAAGAAAACGCCTCGTTGGCGCTGCCGTTGAAATTCCAGGCAAGGAGCCTCCACATTCCTCTGGACGAACTCCCCGACAGGTATCAAGAAATCCCGGAAAAGCCGCCGATCGGCATCTTCTGCTCGGCGGTTGTTCGTGCGAGTATCGCTTACGCCTATTTGCGGACCAAGGGCCATGCAAACGTGTATGTCCTCGAAGGCGGATACGCGGCACTGGTGGAGGAGTTGAAGCCCGGAAAGGTTCTTAGACAAATGCGCCAAGCTGGCTCGACAGGGGTGGAGAGCGAACTGGCCATGGGAAAACCGACATGAACAGGATGACGATAGTCTTGTTGGTGGTCTTGCTCATTGCGGTTCCGACGGCGATGACCGGACGCGGCGGCGGCAATTTCTACGTGCCTGTGCTGGTGGCGACGGGAGCCCCCATGCACGAGGCCGCGACCACCGGGCAACTCATCCTCGTTTTCACTTCCGTCGCGGCTATGCTCGTGTTTCAGAAGTACGGACACGTCGACTGGAAGTTGGCACTGGTGATCGAACCGCCCACGAACCTCATGGCGTTGGCGGGCGGCTACCTTGCGCATGGGGTAAGCGGAACGTCGCTCAAGTTCGTCCTCACCGGGCTCTTGGTGCTGGCCGGTTTCTGTATGCTATTGAAAGTGAAGGAACGACCCATCTCGCAAAAGAAGCGATTTGGATTTTGGCACCGCCAGTTCGCCGACAAGCAGTACGTCGTCAACCTGTGGCTCGTCATTCCTATCACGGCGGCCGTCGGTTTGGTCGCCGGTGCGGTCGGCATCTCGGGCGGTTCCTTCAAAGTCCCGCTCATGGTGTTGGCTTGTGGCGTTCCCATGCGGATTGCCGTGGGCACGTCGTCCGCCATGGTGGCCGCCACCGCGCTGATGGGATTCCTCGGGCACACAGCGGGTGGCGATTTCAATATGGGCTATGCCCTGCCGGCCGCTTGCGCGGGTGCCGTCGGTGGTTTGATCGGAGGGAAAATCGCCATGAAAACGAGACCACGAAGCCTTAAAAAATTGTTTGCCTATACCACACTCGCCGCGGCTGTCTTCATGGGCTTCAACACCTTACTGACCCGATAGCAACAGATGCCCACGGCAAGACCGCTTCCAGGCTGATACGCTGCTGGCCAGATACGCACAAACTCACAACGGACAAAACGCGAACGCAAGGAGCAGAGTCCATGGAACTCAAAAACGCGGTTGCCGTGTGTCTCATCTCGTTGTTCTCGGCGGGCCTGGTGGTGCTGATTGCCCGGTCACTCGATCTTCAGGCGGCCTCGCGGCTGGAGCCCCAATTGGAGCGGATCGTCGAGGAGCTTCAGGCCATTCGCCGCTCAGGCGGATGGGTCGGGGCCACCGACGATCTGGCCCCGAGTGGTGCAATCGCCGACGGCCTGATGGTCTACTACTTCCATGGTCAGCGATGCCCGAGCTGCCGATTGGTCGAGTCGCAAGCACATGACCTGGTCCACTCCGACTTCGCTACGGAATTGAAAGACGGCACACTAGCCTGGAAGGTCGTCGACTACCTCAAGCCGGCAGGCAAGGAGTTCGCGAAGAACTTCGACGTATCGGACCCTGTTGTCGTGCTGGTGAGAATGAAAAATGGGGAGATGCAGGATTGGAACCGTCTCGACCGGGTTATGGTCCTGAAAAATGATAAGCCGGCGTTTGCCAAGTATGTTCGCGGCGCGATCCAAGAGATGCTTTCCGCCGCGGAGAACGACGTGCCGGGTGGTGACGTCCCGGAGACGCCCACACCGGACGTCGAGCCGACCGATATTCCCCTTCCGGGGCAAGGAGTAACCGATTAAGGAAAAAAGGAGAAAGCAGACATGCAACGAACGGCCCTACCACTCGTTCTGCTCGCCGTGGTTCTTCTCATCTCGTCACCCCCGACCGTGTTCGGGGCCAAAGAGAAGAAGGCCCTGCAGCAAAGCGATGTACAGAAAAAGGTCAAGCAAGAGAAGAAGCCCGCCAATCGCGTCGTCGTAATGTACTTCCACCGCACCAAGCGCTGCCCGACGTGCAAAAGAATGGGCAGCTACTCCGAAGAGGCTGTTAAGAAGGGATTTGCCAAGCAAGTCAAGAACGGCACCATCGAGTTTCACTACGTCGATTTCCAGAACAAGAAGAACGTCAAGCTGACGAAGGGCTACAAGATTCGCGGTCCCGCGCTGATCGTGGCCAAAATCGTGAAGAACAAGGTCATGGGTGTCCGAGATTTGAAGGAGATCTGGACGAAGAACCGCGACAAGAAGGTGTTTTTCAAGTATGTCCAGGACAACATCGTGGCCTGTCAGAAACCGGCGAAGAAACCGAAGCTCACCGCAAAGGCTCCCGGCTCGGCGAAGCGGGCAAAGTGACGCGGCGCGGTCGGGAGATACCCCATGACGACCTATTTGCTCTATGCCGCAGCGGCGGCCTATCTCGGGATACTGACCTCGATCAGTCCCTGCCCGTTGGCAACCAACATCGCGGCCGTCTCCTACATCGGCCGAAAGGTGGAAAGTCCGCGAAGGGTCATCGGCGCCGGATTGCTCTACACCCTGGGGCGCTGCCTGCTTTATCTTGCCTTGGCCGTCCTGCTGGCGACCACGGCGCTGTCGATTCCGGCCGTCTCCTTGTTCCTGCAAAAGTATATGCACCTGGTCCTGGGGCCGATTTTCTTGATCCTTGGTATGTTCCTGGTCGGGCTGGTCACGTTCACCGCCGGCGGTGCAATGATGAGCCAGCGCATGCAGGAGCGCGTCGACGCGATGGGCGTCTGGGGTGCATTGTTGCTGGGCGTTCTTTTTGCCGTATCATTCTGTCCGACGTCGGCGGCCTGGTTCTTCGGGCTTTTGGCTCTGGTGATGGGCTCGAAGGCCGAGGGGGTCACGGCCATGCTAACGAAAGTTGGCATTACCTTGCCCGAGGTGGCTCTGCCCGGCAGCACGATCGTCCTTCCGTTGATCTATGGGATCGGCACGGCGTTGCCCGTCTTGTTGGTCGCCTTCCTGTTGGCCTACAGCGCCCAATCGGTCGGCCGGGCGTACAACGTGATGGCAAGGGTCGAGTGGTGGGCCAGGATGATCACCGGCTGG
>CAZWWC010000289.1:0-5911 GCA_964637625.1 uncultured Planctomycetaceae bacterium | reverse complement strand
CTATTGATGGCTGCATTGTTAATTATCCTCCGGGTGCCATGGGCGGCTTGTCCGCCCTTGTGAATCGAGGCAGCGGCAGACAAGCTGCCGCTGGCACCCTGACCATTGGCTATGCAGGGATCAATAAACCATGGAAATGTAACCAAGCCGCGTTCTCGCTAGGCTTCGACATGGAGAGATCGCCAGCTGTACCAAGGTAAACTCCTTGGATCCTCGAATCGTCGAGATCGCGGCCCGCGCAGGCGTCGATTGCGTTTGGGCGTGCATCGAACACACGTCGACTCCGCTGGACGCGATCGAGAATCAAATCCGCGCCGCCAAGGTCTACGACGTCGACACGGTCGTTCGGGTCGCGCGGGGCAGCCACAGCGATCTGTTCCGTCCTTTGGAGGCGGACGCTGCGGGCATCATGGTTCCCCACCTGATGAGTGCCGAGGAGGCGAGGCAGATTGTCTATTACACCCGTTTTGCGCCATTGGGACGACGGCCCTTGGACGGCGGCAACGCCGACGGCGCCTATTGCCAACTGCCCGGCGAGCAGTATATTCGTCAGGCGAACGAAGAACGTTTCGTCATTGTGATGATCGAAGACCCGGAGCCGATGGAGGCATTGGACGAGATTGCCTCGGTCGACGGGATCGACATGCTGTTTTTCGGTCCTAGCGATTACGCGCATGCCATGGGCGTTCCCTTCGATTTCGATCACCCGGTGGTCGACGCGGCCCGTAAGAAGGTCGCGGCGGTGGCCCGGAAGCACGGGAAGTTCGCCGGCACGGCGGCCAACGGCGACGACTTGCAGGAGCTGGTGGACATAGGCTATCAGTTCTTGAATATAACGGCCGACGTGATCATCCTCGGCGAGGGCTTCGCCAAAGTGGCCGAGGCGTTCGATCGGTTGCCCAGCAACCCGGTACCCGATCACCGGTGAGCACGCCGTTCTTGCTATGCCTTGCTGTGCATTTTCTCTGAAGAGGACGTGTCGCCGATTCGAAGCTTCGCGTTTTCTCCCCCTACCCGAAGGAGGGGGGCCGCAGCCTTCGCCGGCGCGCTCTCCGATATGCCCGAGGCTGTTTATCCGGCTGCCTGGGCCTATCCCAGCCATTGGTTGAACCGACCGAGACGAAGCATGAAGTTCTCGTAGTTGGTTCCCACGGCTACCGAGTGGCTCGTAGCCGAGCGGACGACGAATGCGTACCGGCAGGTCAGCGAGTTGTTGGCTGATTTGCGCGACGCGCTGGCCGGCAGCAGACAGTCCAACCTAGCGGAAGAGCGGGCACTGATGTTGAAGCCCACGAATCCCACGCTTCGCCGCCACGGTTTCGTGCCGATTGCCACGATTGCCGTGACGGTCTACCGAAGCTCTACAAAAACCCTGGCCAAAGTAGAGTATTTGCTTGCCTTCTATACGTTTATATGAGAGCAGGTTGGCAAAAATCCGATTGAACAGGCTCGGAACACCTGCTATAGTATACATGTGTGCACGTCCTGGCGGGGTTGTGCGATGTGGCGATCAGACGGGAGCAGTCTATTGTTCGTGGCCGATGATCACTCGAAAGACTATCTGCCACGGCCCGCGCCGTTGTTTCGGCCCGCCAGGATCGTGCTGGCCAAGGGTAGCCATCGCACGGAGGTTCGTCGGCGACTGGCCGAGAGGATCTGTGCGGCCTATGCGGAGGCGGAAGTCGTCGAGGCATTCGGCACGCCGCACAATCGGATTGATCTGGGCAAGATGGACCCACTCCGGTTGCATGTGCGCGGCAAGCAGACGTTGGTTCTTGGCGAGCACCGCAGTGCCGTGCGTTTCAGCAAGGAGGCAGGCAATGCCTGTCCGAACTACTGGCATTTCTCACCATACGGATTTTGTCCTTACGGATGCCACTACTGCTACCTGGCCGGCACGCCGGGGGTGTGGTTCTCGCCGACCGTCAAGATGTTCCTCAACCTGGAGGAAATCCTTGCGGAAGTGGATCGAATTGCAATGCAACTCGGGCGTCCGACAGCCTTCTATCTGGGCAAACTTCAGGATGGATTGGCCCTGGAACCGCTCAGCGGCTATGCGCGAACCATGATCCCGCTGTTTGCCCGGCATCTGTATGCACGTATGGTCATCCTCACGAAGAGCGCCGACGTTGAGAATCTTCTGGACCTTGACCACGCGGGGCGAACCATTCTCTCCTGGACCGTCAATGCGCCGGAGGTCGTGCGCGTTTTCGAGACAAACACGCCCGATATTTCGGATCGAATCAACGCCATGAGGCGATGTGCCCAGGCCGGCTACCCGGTGCGAGCGGTCGTCATGCCCATCATCCCCGTGAACGACTGGCCAGCCGTCTACGGGCGTTTCATGGCAACGCTGCTCGAATCAGTGCCCTTGTCGCGGATCACGCTCGGCTCGATCTGCTCCTACCCGCAGGCCCAACGGCTAATGGAACTCAAGCTCGGCAGGGAGAACGCCATATCATCGCTGCTTCGGGGACTGTCCCGATTTTCGCGCAGCGAAAATGGGACTGTCCCCCTCGAGTCAGCCAAGTCGAACGACGGTCGGCTCCGATTCCCTCGCGCCACGCGCGAGGAGGTTTACCGATACCTGATTGAGTGTATCCGATGGGTCCAACCCGATCTAGAAATCGGCCTGTGCCTCGAAGATGAACCGATGTTTGCATCGCTTGACTTGCAGGAGAGTGTCGGACGCTGCAACTGCGTGCTTTGACCGGCAGAACAAAGCCTTGCGAATCGATGGTTGTACCGGGTGCGGTCGTTGCCTACGACTGACGTTTTATATGGGATGGCGGCATCGATTTTGGCGCAAGGTCATCGTGGAAGGAGAATGACATGGCCCGTGCATCGGATCAACGACAAGGCTACCTCTTCGATTGCGGAAAGCGTGCCGAGCCGGTTCTGGTCAGTGCGTGCCTGCTGGGCATTCCTTGCCGTTGGCATGGGCGCAGGCCGAAGAAGCGAAGGAAGCTTATCAGGCGGTTGCAGCAGCGCTACGTTCTCGTGCCGATCTGTCCCGAGCAACTTGGCGGGATGCCGACACCGAGAACGGGCGAGATGCTTCACGGCACGGGTGCTCAGGTTCTCGATGAGGGACTCCGAATCATTGCCCCGGAAACCGGCGAAGACGTGACCCGGTTCCACATTGACGGCGCACGCTACGCCCTGGAGATCGCCGAGATTGTCGGCGCAAAGCGAGCTTATCTCAAGGGAGGGAGCCCTTCGTGCGACCGCCAGGGCGTGGCCGGTGAAGTCCTTACGCGCGGCGGCGTCAAGGTGATACGAATCGGATAGCGCCTTCCGGTAGGCGAATTTGGCACATCGCGGCGGTCGGGCGCAGTTTGCGCCAGGTTACCAGATTGTGGGGTCAGGATGGTCGAAGTCCTGTATGCGGAACGAAAATCGGCGGTACTAACGCGCTCCAGCTTGGAGTGCTTGGCGCAGATGCCGACCATCAATCTCACGGGAGGCTGCGCACATCTCTGAGCAGTTTCTCCCCTTCGAGGTTGTGGCTGGCTTCGGAGCGGTCGTTGGTTGGCGTAAGGGGAAGCCCCGGTCCGTGAAACACCTCAAGCAAGGCCTGTGCCGGACAAGATTTCGAACCAAGAAGTACCCAAAGCGGGGAAACCGGTCAAATGCCCTCGGTCCCTTGCACGTTCTCGTAGGGGGGTTTCCCTGACTTTTTTTCTGGACGCAGGTCGTGCGGGACGAACCTGCAATCACTCGGGCCGCCGTGCTGGCCGATCGTTTCCAGCCGCCATGCGGAGAATCCGATGCTCGAAGCCAGGCAAGGGGTTCGTGCCGGAGAACTTGTCTTCCGCTCGTGCAGCGCGGGCTGCCGGGCACAAGGAAGGGTAGAAAGTCTCAAGGACGCCATTCAGCGGCGCTTTCGAAACTGCCCAGGCGCGATCAGTAGCAGGCCACCCAGGAGGAAGACAAGCACGGACGGTTCCGGAATGGTGACGATGCTGCCGTGATCGAAATCGGGGGTGGTCTGATTCAACACTCCTTCCAGGTGGACAGGACTCATGCCGGGGGCGGAAATCACGTGGAAGTCGACCTCCAACAGCGTGCCTGAACCACCCGGCAAAGGATTACCGGAATCATAGCAGCCTATATAGGCTATCCCCGCCGCATCGTCAACATTTGGGACGAGGCTCCAACCCGAGACAAGCGACCCGGTCCTGACATCCGCATTGCTCAGATCCAACAGGGCCGTGTCATACGTGATGTCGAGGTTGAAGGCCGTCAGGCCCGTGGCATCGTCGAGCTCAACAGGCGCCGTAGCGATCGCTTCCAGAATCCCGGGAATATCGTCTGGGACACTCACTGTTGCAGCCGTTACAGCCGAAGCCATAACTGCCACAAGGACAAGAACCAAAGGCAGTTGGTTTCTCATAGCTCTAACTCTCCTATGATGCAACTCCGAGGCATCGCGGAGACACGCAGATCGCGAGTCCACCGTGAAAAAGGCCCCCGAAAATCCTCATATGTTTGAACAAATGCTAGCCTATTTGTCAACCTTTAATCCCAACCATTTTTCAATGGTAGCGTGTATTGGCCCCGTGGCTTGTCAGAAATCGAGATTTCCCGGCTCGTAGACGGAAAGCACGTCGTCGAAAGGACTTACGTCATCTTCCTCTTCCCTGTCCTGATCATCTGCCTGCTCTGCAAGCCAACCGGCCACATCCGACATGACACGGTCCGTCCTGTCCGACCGGTGATCAGCCAGCTCGGACAAGGCCGCATCGGCGGCCGCTTCTTCCCTTCGGGTATCAAGCCTCGGGGCAACCAGCCGCGTCCGCGAGAGCGAAGCTGTGGCTTGCTGTGGCCCTACTATAATCGTGCTGCTCACCGGGGTGGCAGAGGCCGCGACTTCCCCGCTGACGCCGGAGGTCGTCGGCGAACCGCCAGCCGCGGGTGCAGCACCCTCGCCTTCACCAGACGGCAGGTCCGGAATCTCGGGGCACGGCAGACCGACGGATTTGCTGGCCACGTAGGAAGCATCGTACGCAAGCAGGCGACCGTCGCCCGTCACGTCGGCGACCACTACCGGATCGGTCAGCACGTAGGCATCGAATCCGGTGTCGAGATGCACGGAGATACGCGCAATCAGCGCAGCGTCCGTTGCACTGTAGGTGCCATTGCCCGTGGCGTCGCCGAAGTACGCTGCACAGTGGACCGCTTGGTCGGCAATGCCGGCCTTCGTGCCACTGTTGAGCTCCAGCGAGCTTATTTCGAGGATCTGGCTCTCGCCGTAGCTGGCCCCGGAGGGCACCTCGGCGGTCAGATCGAACACGTCGGCCGCGGTGTCGGACACCTCCGTCGTGCCCGAGGCCTCGAGGATTACCAAGCCGTGGACGGACAGGTCCACGGTCGTCAAGTTCCAATTGTCGGGAACTCCGCTTGCCAGCGCGGCTCCGGTGACGTTCAGCAGATCCCAGTTGTAGTTCAAGTGCAGGCTGATGCTCATCACCCCGGTCCCGTCGCTGATCGCGATGGGCAAACCGGTGCTCGTGGCCGGCACGTCCACCGGCTGGTCGGCCCCACGAGTGAAGTCGGGCAGACTGACCACTGGATCGGTGATTGGATCGACGGTGAACGTCTTCACGTAGTCATCGCCGACGATTCCGTTGCCGTCGCCGTCGAGCTGTTCGCCCTCGCGCTGATCCGTCCAGGCGTCCGACCGGCCGGAGAAGAGCGTCACGGTGTAGGTGTCGTCTGCCAGCACGCCGCCGGTGACCACCCAGGAAGCCGTGTTGGTGGCGGCGTCCCAAACCAGGGAACCGGCCACTTTGCCGTCCGAAGAATCGGTCACCGTGAGATCGGGCAAATCGTTGCTCGCGTCCATCCCGTCGTACAGGTTCACCACCGACATGTCGGCCGCCCGGTTGAACTGCGCCTCGAAGCCGCT
>CAZWWC010000288.1:0-5920 GCA_964637625.1 uncultured Planctomycetaceae bacterium | reverse complement strand
ACCGACCAGGTGCCGCTGGTCATCTCGGCCTTGTTGCCCAACCCTTCCAGGTGCGTGTTGGCCGGCGCGGCATACAGATAGGCCTCGTCGTTGGTGCCGCCCTGGCCGTAGCTCGTGATCGTGTCGAACTCGCGCGCCAGGATGTAGTACGACGCATTGTAGATCTTGGCATAGGTGGACGTGGTAACAAGCGTATCGTGGCCGGTCGATCCGGTCAGTTGCGCGGTGTCCGTGCCGCCGGCCGTGGCGTAGGCCGTCACGTATTCGAAGTAGTGGGCCAACAGGTAATGCGAGGGGCCGTAGAGCTTGGCGTACTCGGGCGTGCTGACCAGCGTGTCGTTGCCGGGCGAGTCGAGTAGCTGGGCCGTGTCGGTGCCGCCGGCGGTGGCATAGGCCTTGACGTATTCGTAGTAGTCGGCCCGTGTGTAAAACGTGCTGTTGTAAAGCTTGGCGTAAAGCGTTGTGGCCACGAAATCATCGTCGTCCGATGAGTCGAACATCAACGCCGTGTCGGTTCCCCCGACGGTCGCATAGGACGTGACGTAGTCGAACATGTGGGCGTTGGCATAATAGCCGGGGCCGGAGATTTTGGCGTAGTTCCGCGTCGTGGTCAGTGTGTCGTCGCCGGCCGAATCGTACAATTTGGCGACGTCGGTGCCGCCGTTGTTCGAGTATCCGTGGATGTAGGCGTAGCCGTCGATCTGGTTGTGGTAGCCGGTGCCGGAAAAGGTCGAATAGGTCGACTTGGCCATGAACTCGTCGTCGCCGGCCGAGTCGTAGAACGTGCCGACGTCGGTGCCGCCGCCTCCCACGATGTGGGTCGACTCGATCTCGCGCCACGCGACCGAGAAGCTGGCGCCGGTCACGATGCCCGAGGTGGGATAGACTTCGGCCGTTTCGTCGCTAGTCAGGCTGGTCACGGTGACGGTGACGCTGTCGGTGCCGCCGAAGCCGACAAACTCGAAATCGGACAGGCTCGGGTCGAGGGGGATCGAGTTGCCGTTGACGGTGACCGTGTGGGTCACCGTGTCGGTGGTGAAATCGAACGTGTCGTTGCCGCTGGTGCCGAAGAAAGCCGCGCCGGTGCCGCTGTTGATGTTCAGGATCGTGTTGGTGTTGGTGCCTTCGACGACAAACGTGTAGGTCACGCCGGCATTGGTGGGATAGGCGATGCGCTGTGCCCACTGGGTTCCAATCTGCAGGGGCGTTGACGTGTCCAGCGGCGTGCCGCTACCCGTCTCGTCGTAGAGTTCGATCGAAACGTCGTTCTGGGAACCGGAGAAGCGGGCTTCGAGCGTGAGATAGCCGTTGGTCGACGTATGGGCCGCGTACCACAAGGGCCCGTCCGTCGGCCGGACGTTCAGGAGCTGGTGCGAGCCGATGATGCCCATGTAGCCGTTGGCCAGAAGCACCGAGGCCTTGTTGTCGTTGCGATTGGCGGTCACCACGTCGGTCAACCCGTCGCCGTTGAGATCGCCGACGTCCATTCCCCGCGGATAGTCGCCGGTGGGGGCAAAACTCTCCGTCGAGAAGACGCCCGTCCCATCGCCGGGCAGGAGCGTAATCCGGTCGTTGCCCGTGCCGAGCGTGAAGATGTCCAAGTGGGTGTCGCCGTCGTAGTCGTCGAGCTTCAAGGCAAGGGGATGGTAGGTGACGGCCGTTTTGGTGGCCGCCTGGAACGTACCGTCGCCGTTGCCCGGCAGAAAGGCAAGGGTGCCGACCGGGTTGTTGGCCGTGACGATGTCGAGGTTGCCGTCTTCGTCGACGTCGCCGACGGCCGTGTCGAAGGCAGCTCCCCCGACGTCGTAGGACGTGGCGGCGCCGAACGTGCCGTCGCCGTTGCCCAGCCGCACCGCGACGCTATGGGTCGTTTGGCTGTCGGTCACCAGATCGAGATTGCCGTTGCCGTTGAAGTCGCCCAGCGAGACCGAGGTGGGCGTCGAGCCGGTCGCGTAGTCGACCAGCCACGTGAAGGTCCCGTCGCCGTTGCCCAGCGCGATCGTGATGTCGTTGTCGCGCTGGTTGACGACGATCAGATCGAGCACCAAGTCGCCGTCGAGATCGCGGAAGACCAGATCGGTCGGGAAGTCGCCGATGCCCGTGAAGGGTGTGGTCGCGGTGAATTGCCCGGTGCCGTCACCCAAGAGCACCGAGACGGCGTCGTTGCTGCGGTTCGTGGTGGCGATGTCCAGGTTGCCGTCGTTGTCCAGATAGGCCATGGCGAGCTTGTTGGGGCCCGTGCCGGTGCCCGTGCTGAACTCGGTCTTGGCTGCGAAGGTGCCGTCTCCCACGCCGAGCAGCACGGCCACGGTGCTGTCGTTGTAGCTGGCCGTGACCATGTCGAGCACACCATCGTTGTCCACGTCGCCCAGGGCCACGTCATAGGGTCGGACGTTGGTGGCGTAGTCTACATGCTGGGCGAATCGCTGATTGCCCAACACGATGGAAACGGCGTCGTCGAACCGGTCGGCCGCGGCCACGTCGAGCCAACCGTCGCCGTTATAGTCACCCAGCGCGACCCAGGCGGCATAGGTGCCCACGTCATAGGCCACCTGCGCACCGAACGTTCCGTCGCCGTTGCCGCGGAGCACCGAGATCGAATTGCCGGCCTCGTTGGCCGTGACCAGGTCGAGCGTCCCGTCGCCGGTCATGTCGCCGGTGGCAACGGAGCTGGGCCAGCCGTCGGTCGCATAGGTGGCTTCCGCGCCGAACGCCCCGCCGCCCATCCCCAGCCGCACGGATACCGTGGAATCGAACCGGTTGGCCACCGCCATGTCCAGATTGCCGTCCCCGTCCATGTCGCCCAGCGCAATCGATTCGGGGCTCCCGCCGACGGCGTAGGCCACCGGCGACACGAAGACCCCGGCGCCGTTGTTCAGCAAGACCGAAACCGTGTCGTCGTCCCGATTGGTCGTAAACGCGTCGGGGATGGTATCGCCGTTGATGTCTTCGAGCACCAGAAGGGAAGGACTTGTGCCGACGAGGTACTCGACCGGATCGGCAAACGTGCCGTCTACATTCTGCAGCAACACCGACATGGTCGTGCCGCCCGTGTTGGCCACCACGATATCGGCGCGGTTGTTCTGGGTGTCGGTGGTGGTGGGGTTCAGGTCGGCTAGTGCCACGCTTTCGGGCCCCGTGCCTACGTCGTAGGTCACCTGCGAAGCGAAGCTGCCGCCCGTGGAACTCAGGAGGACCGAGATCGTATCGTCGCCCGAATTGGCCGTGAGAATGTCGATGTATCCATCGTTGTTCAGATCACCCAACGTGACTTGGATGGGATTGGAGCCGACGTCCAAGTCGGTGGCGGTACCGAACGTACCGTCACCCTTGCCCAACAGCACCGACACGGTATCGTCGTCCGTGTTCGAGACGGCCAGATCCAGGATGCCGTCGCCGTTGAGATCGTCGGTGGCCACCGCTACGGGGGCATAGGTGGGCACCGTGACCGGAGTGTCGCCGACCGGAAACGCGGCCGCCGGCGAGAGTCCGAACGGGTTGGGCACCGAAGCCAAGTCGACCGGGGCTGCGGCCAGCATGGCCCGCACTTCAAGCGCTTCGAGTCGCAGTGGCCGCGTCCGCTTGGCCCCGCGTCGCGCTACGGCAAGACAAAAAAGCTCTGAGGAGCGACCAAACCGGATCCTCATGGCAAACCTCTTCATTGATTTGGCTACAAATCCCCCACAAATGAGCGGTCTATTGCGCGGCATCCGCGCCTGTGTAATCGTTACAGTTAAATCGACCCGCAGAATCGGCATCTTTTGCCAAAATTGCCAAAACTCTCGTTGACTACCCGCGCCAACCGGTTGAAGACAGCCTCCGGCGCGGCAGACTTGCTCCAGGCTGGTCGACTGGGTTACGATACGGCATCCGTTGCTGCTTCGGCGCGGAGGATTGCACCCTAAGGTCGCCAACGGCACCCCCCACGGGCGTGTCCTGCGGTATGTCACACGGCAAAGTGCTCGGGAGATCGGAAACGTTGTAATGCCTCGTCGCAACTTCTATCTGCTCTTGTTGGTCATCATTGCGGCCGTGGCGTGTTCGGTTCAGAGCGACCGCCATGGCCGGTTGCTGACCTACGCCATGCGACAGATCGGCCAGCGCCACCTCGAGGAGATCGACCGCCAGGATCTTTTCGAGGGAGCCATGGAGGGCATGACGCGGCAGCTCGAAAAGAAATATGCCGATCGCCACTCGGGCTACGTCCCGCCGGCCGCGGTCAAGCGTTTCAACGAGCAACTCGATCAGGAGTTCGGCGGCCTGGGCATCATGGTCACGATACCCGAAGAAACGGGGCGGCTTACAGTCGCCAGTCCCTTGGTCGGCACTCCTGCCTACGCGGCGGGCATTCTCCCCGGCGACGTGATCCTCAAGATCGACGGCCGTGACACCGAGGGAATGACCCTGCAGGAAGCCGCCGACCGGATGCACGGAGAAGTCGGCCAACCGGTGCGGCTTACGATCCTCCACGAAGGCGACCAAGAGCCGGTCGAGATGACCATCCGGCGCGCCGTGATCCAGGTCCCCTCCGTCTTGGGTGACACGCCCAGGGCCGACGGCTCGTGGGACTTCTTCCTCGAAGGCGAAGATCGAATCGGCTACGTCCGCATCGACAACGTCGGCGAGAAGACCGACAAGGAATTGCGCAAGACGCTTGATTGGCTGATCGATCACGACATGCAAGGACTGATCCTCGATCTGCGCAACAACTCGGGCGGATATCTCTTGCAGGCGGTGACCATCTGCGACATGTTTGTCGATTCCGGCGTGATTGTTTCGACACGAGGCCGCGATGGAAAAATCGACCAGAAGTACCCGGCAACCTCCAACGGAACCTACCGGGGGTTTCCGATGGCCGTGCTGATCAATCAGTATACTGCCAGCGCCGCGGAGATCATTGCGGCCTGCCTGCAGGATCACGACTGTGCCGTGATCGTCGGGCAGCGCAGCTACGGAAAGGGAGTCGTCCAGGAACTGCTCTATCTGGACGCGGAAGAAGGCGCACGGCGCGGATTGATGAAGGTGACTTCGTCGAGCTATTGGCGGCCCAGCGGCGAGAACATTAACCGGGGCAAGGACGCCGACGAGGATGACCAATGGGGTGTTCGGCCCGACGAAGGCCTCGAGGTGATCGTCGAGGACGAGGATCTCAAGCGACTTTTCTTGGCGCGTCATCGCCGCGACATTTACAAGGCGCCCGATTCAAATGGAAAGAAGCAGGACAAGGAGAAAGAGTCGCCCCACGGCGACGACCGGCCGCCGGCGTCGGACGCCAAGGATACCGCGGACACGAAGCCGTCGACAGCCTCGTCCGAGACAGAAGCCGGTGGACCCCGCTTCGATCCCCAGCTTGAGCTGGCAATCGAGTATATTCGCAAGCAGATCGCCCAAGAGCGTCGCGAGCAGTGAGCGACCGCCAGGGGCTGGCCGACGAGCCGGGCTTGGCGGAGTGTCGGCATCGCGTGCTGTGTTTCAACTCGGCAAGAGGCTGATGCGACACAAGCAAGAGGAAGCGTGAGTCTTTCTCTCCGCCTGATTCATTGCTCCGAGATCATCGGGGAATCCGGTCCGTGCTTACGCGGCACGTTCCATGCAACGTAGACTGCCCGGATGATCCCCCAGCCGACGAATGCGGGCAATGCACCAAGGATCGGAGGCAACGTGAAGTTAGCACTGCATCCAAGAAACAGCCCGATCACGCCGAGAAGCAAAAACACCACGCCCAGCAACACGGCGGCAACAGCACAAAGCTTGTCGAAGACGGACATGTCTTGCCTTTCGTCGTATTGAAGTTCAACCATGAGGGCAGGTTCTTTATAGCAATCCTGCATGCCCGATACCACCTTGCCTTCGGATCGTGGCCGTCACGTTCGTCAGAACCGGCAGCGGATTTCTCTGGGTTGTTTTGATAAGCATCCAC
>CAZWWC010000287.1:0-5953 GCA_964637625.1 uncultured Planctomycetaceae bacterium | reverse complement strand
CGGTCTTCCTTCTTGGCACGGGCAGCCACGGCTGGGGCGTGGCGGCCTTTGTCGGCGTGTATGTTCTTGTCTTGATCTGGCTTTGCCTGATGCCCGCCCGATTGCTCGATGAGCCGGCCGGGCGACCCTGGTGGCAACGATCTCGCCTTTGGGCCATTGTGATCGCCGTCATCCAGGTCCTGGTCTATCTCGGACTCGGTTAGTTGGGGCGAGTCTGCCCTAGAGGGCATTTCAAAACGGTTATCCTGAGCGAAGCGAAGGATCTCCCCTCCGCGAAAGCCGAGATTCTTCGCTGCGCTCAGAATGACAACAATCAGAGCACCGGTTTTGAAATGTCCTCTAGAACAGGGAGAGGAAGCGCCCTTCCGGGTAACGCTGTCTTGGCTGCCCCGCGTTCCTTCCCGTGTCTGCTTCCTCGTCGTTGGAGCACTTCTCGGTCGAACGTCGGCGCTCCCCGAGCACCTCACCTGCTTCGGCGCCGCGGCCGTAAGGGTAAGAGGTTCCCGGAACAAACTGGATAAACCGATTCTGTGGTAGGTCGAGCCGGTGTTCGGACATCTCGTCAATCGGTCGTGTCATGAGCTGCTGACGCCTCCATGGCCGCGGCGTCGATCGTGGGTGTCTGGCTTGCCGGGCCGGAGTAGGCCAGCAGGTCGTTGACCAGGTCCTGTATTTGCGTGGCTTCACCGACGAGGTAAGGCAGGAGGTCGTCGGATCGGTCGCGTGAACGCTCCGCAACACCGGCGGTCAGCCTGGCGAGCACTTGTGCCGTTTCGATCAGGTGCTCTTTACAGTGAGTCGGATCGTCTCGAGGCGGCTTCTCGGCTTCGATTGGATCGGCGTGCAATCCACGGGCGACCACCAGGTTGCGAAACCAGCGCAGCAGGGTTGCCCGGCTGATCGTTCCGACGGGTCGGGAGCCGGAGAGGATCACGACCCGACGGATGGAGACCCGACAGAGAAACTGGTAGATCGTTTGGATCGGCGTCTCTTTGTCGTAGCAGATGACGTGGGGCCTCATCACCTCGCCAATGGGTTTCTGCCAGCAATCCAGCGAGACCATGGCCGCGATGAGGTCCTTTTCGGACAGGATGCCGGCCAGCTTGCCTTCCGGATCGACCACGCATGCCGAATTGATTCGCAAGCGGAGAAAGAACTCGGCCGCCTGGCCGATCGTCTCGTCCTCTCTCAAGCAGGCAACGACGGGGCTCATCACGTGACGAGCCTGAACACCCGTGAACATGGAATGCTTGCCGGACTGGTTCATGTCCACGGTGTTCGAATTGCTGAGCGATTCGAAGCGAACCACGCGGTTGCGTCCCGATTGTTTTGCATACAACAGGGCCTGGTCGGCTTGATCCACCAGCGCTGCGGCCTTCTGGTTGTC
Organism: uncultured Planctomycetaceae bacterium; assembly: GCA_964637625.1. Lineage (GTDB taxonomy): Bacteria > Planctomycetota > Planctomycetia > Pirellulales > Thermoguttaceae > UBA11386. Next base: position 4,566 of record CAZWWC010000287.1, on the reverse strand, counting down.
GTCGCGTCGCTCGGCGACCCCGAAGCTGGCGGTTACCTGGATTTCATGCTCGCCTGAGGTAACGCTTGCCCTGGAAAGCTGCCGGCGCATGCGTTCGGCCCATTGGGCGGCGTTGTCTTCGGTCGTTTCGGGCAGGAGGACGCAGAACTCCTCGCCGCCGTATCGACAAGGTATGTCGTTGGCGCGGCTGTTGCGGCGAAGCAAATCGGCGACCGTGCGCAGGACGGCGTCGCCGGCCGGATGACCGTGGACGTCATTGACTTTCTTGAAAAAGTCGATGTCCATCATGACGCAGGACAAAGGAGCGCCGGACCGCTTCACGCGTGCCCATTCCTTTTCGAGCGATTCGTAGAAGACGCGCTGGGTTACCAGCCCGGTGAGGTAATCGGTTCGGGCCAACATTCCAAGGCGGCGCTCCAACTCGATGATGCGTGCTCCGGCGCGCACGCGTGCGAGCAGCTCGCCTTGGTGGATCGGTTTGCTCAGGAAGTCGTCGGCCCCGATCTCAAGCCCCTCGATCATTTCGGTCGGCGTCGACTTCACCGTGAGAAAGATCGTGTAAATGTATTGAGATAGTTTCAGCTCCCGAACGCGATGGCACAATTCGAGGCCGGTCATGTGGGGCATCTCCCAGTCCGTGATGAGAAAATCGGGAGGATGCTCCTCGATCGCGCTGAGCGCCTCACGCGCATCGTCGAACGTTTGCACCTGGTAGCCGGCCTTCTGGAGCCAGACGGAGAGGATCCGCAGCATGGCCGGATCGTCGTCGACGATCACCACGTTCGTGTTCTCACAACTCATTCGATGCGCACCGGTGCCCCGCTATGTTCAAGAACCCGATTCCGGGAAGACACGATCACCCTAAAACGTAGCTTTTGCGGTGGGGCCGGGACAGCCAACCCGGGAGAATCCGCGGCCGGTGCGACCCGTACGAATGCGTGCGTTCGTCATAATCCGTTCGACGATCAGAGGCCGGCCGGCAATGCGCGGCACGTTCTTCACCACAGAAGACGCGGAGAGCATGGAGGAAGAGTAGGGTGCGTCTAGACGCACCAAGTTTGAGTGTAGCGGTTTTACGAGGGTGCCACTGGCGTCTCGCCAGTGCCCGCACGCGCAGAAGCGTTTGCAGAATCACGCACGGTCGTTTAGGCCGATTTGCTCAGCGGCGGGCCCTGCGCCTGGTTGAGCTTGTTGTAGAGCGTCTTCAGGCTGATGCCCAGTTCGTCGGCCGCCTTGGGCTTATTGCCGTGGTGCCGGTCGAGCGCCTCGTGAATCGCTTGCATCTCGATTGCACGCAGACTGCGACCGGCCGGCAGACGAATCGTGCTTTGATGCACTTCGGAAGAGAACCGATTGGGCAAGTGTTCCGGTAGAATCGGACCGCTTTGGCAGAGAATGATTGCATGTTCGATCACGTTGGCCAACTCGCGAACGTTGCCCGGCCAACCGTGGGTGCTTAAGACGGAGAGCGTCTCCGGCGAAAACAGCTCCTCGTCCGGCTTGAGCCGCCTGCCGAATCGGCCGGCCAGCGCCTTGGCCAACGAGGGGATGTCTTCCCTGCGGTCGCACAGCCGCGGCACGTGGATCTCGAACGTATTGATGCGGAACCAAAGGTCTTCGCGGAATTGGCCCTCGGCGACCATTTCGTCCAGCGAGCGATGCGTGGCGCAGACGACGCGCACGTCGCAGGTGAGCGACTGGTTCTCGCCTACGCGACGAATCTCGCCGCTTTCGAGAAACCGCAGCAGTTTGGCCTGCATCGACTTGGGCAATTCGCCGATTTCGTCCAGGAAGAGGGTGCCGCCGTCGGCCACCTCGAACAGGCCCGTCCGGTGTTCCTCGGCCCCGGTGAACGCGCCTTTGCGGTGACCGAACAGTTCGCTTTCGATGAGATTCTCGGGCAGCGCGCCGCAGTTGATGGCCACCAGCGGCCCGTCGGCGCGTAGACTCTGGTCGTGCAGCGCCCGGGCGACGAGTTCCTTGCCGGTGCCCGTCTCGCCCTCGACGATCACGGTGGAGTTGGTCGGCGCGACCTTGGAGATGAGGTCTCGCACCTGCTCCATTTGCGGCGAGCCGCCGATCAGATCGGAGCGGCCTTCGATGCGTTCGAGGCGTTGTTTCACGGCGCGATACTTATTGGTCAGCTCGATCTTTTCCGCGACCCGATCGAGAAGGGACCGGATCTCGACCAGCCGGCAGGGCTTGGTCAGGTAGTCGAACGCGCCGTGTCGCAGGGCGGCCACGGCCGTCTCGAGCGACGACTTGCCCGTCAGCACGACGGCCTCGGCCTCCGGCGAGAGTTCCTTGGCCTTGGCGATCACGTCGATGCCGTTGTAGCCGGGCATGTCCAGATCGACCAGCAGGCAGTCGTAGGTGTTGCGCTCCAGCGCGGCCACCGCGGTCGTGCCGTCGGGACAGACGGTCACTTCGTGGCCCATGCGAGGCAGTTCGAGGCGCATGAGTTCCTGAAGCGATTTTTCATCGTCGGCAAACAACAGTCTGAGACGTTTAAGCGGCTTGGTAGCGATCGTCTTGCTCCTTTCCAGCCTCGCAAAGAGGCAATCGAATGCGGAACGTCGAGCCCTGTCCCGCGCCCGGGCTCTCGGCTTCGATCTCTCCGTGGTGCTCGGCGATGATGCGATAGGTGATCGAGAGTCCCAGGCCGGTTCCCTGTCCGGAGCGGCGCCGCGTGAAGAAGGGTTCGAAAACGTGTTGCAGGACCTCGGGCTCCATCCCGCAACCGTCGTCGCCGATCGTCAGTTCGGCGAATCCTTGCCGCTGGCTCAACCCGACGCGGACCAGCCCGTCGTCCTCAAGGCTGTCCAGCGCGTTGGCCAACAGGTTGAGGACGACCTGTTTGATCTCTTGCGCATTAACCGGCGCGACGACCGAGTGCTCCATGGTGAACTGGATGCGCTTGTTCTGGTATTTGCCCAAGTGACCCAACATGTCGATTACATCCTGGACCAATTGGCCCAGATCCGTGCTCTGCCGCCGGGCTCCTCCCAGGCGCGAAAAGTCGAGCAGCTTCTCGGTGATCTCCTTGCAGCGGAAGGCCTCGCTCTGGATCATTTTGAGGTAGTTGGCGATAATGGCATGTTGTTCTTTATCATGATCGAGCGCTTCGTGAAGGCGGCTTTCGAGCGACTCGGCACTCATCGCGATCGAGGCCAACGGGTTGTTGATTTCATGGGCGACCCCGGCGGCCAGGAACCCGACGCTGGCCAACTGCTCGCTGCGGATGACCTGGCGCGTGCGTTCCTTCACCTGGTTCTCCAGGTCGTCGTGGATGGCCTGAAACCGTGAGGTCATGTTGTTCATGGCTTCGGCCAGCTCGGCCATTTCGTCGTTGGTATCGAGGCGAATGCGATAGTCGAAGTCCCCGCTGCCCACCCGACGCGAGCCGGCGATGAGCACCTGTAGAGGCCGGAACACCCAGCCGAAGAACAGCTTGACCAGCAGCGCGAGGATCACCGCGGCCACCGCGCCGGTAATCCACGTTCCGACAATAAGCGTGCGGTATTGAGAACGACGCTCCCTGGGCAGATCTTCCAACTCCTTGTGCAATTGGCTGGGCAGCTCCTCGGCCAGCCGAGCGGCCAGCTCCTGCAGATGCTCCAGTTCGGTCTCCAGCTCTCCGATTCTCGTGGGCTCGAGTATCCAATCTTCCTCTCGATCCGCCTGCTGAATCCGGCCGAGGGTCCGCTCGATCTGGCCAACGATTTGCCACTCCTCTTTGTCGTCGGCCACCAGCGAGCCGGTCCGGCGCTTTTCCTCCAGACGACTCCGGTAGCGGCCCAGCGTGTGTTCAACTTCGTCCAACCGGACGTGGAATTCCTCGCGACACACCAGCGCCGGATCGGAACCGCGGTTGTCTTCCGTGAAAGGAAGAATAAAAGCTTTTGGCTCGCGCAGCCGGCTAAGCGTGATTCGCAGCTCACCCACCTGACGACTCAGATCGCCCGCGATCGACAGCTCGGTGACCCGGGCGCGCAGCGACCGGGCCAGGTTGCGATACGCGTTGCTGGCGTAAAGCCCTGCGCCGGAGAGTAGGGTCACCACCAGCAGCAGCAACCCCAGGCAGATGAACACCTTGACCCGAATTGGCCAATTTCCACGCAACGGCGACCTCCTTGTCGCTCCTGGCACGACGGAACGTGGACCCTCGGGCATCTTCCTGGCCCAAGGGCGAGAGCGGAACTCTCGAGCCCGGGAAGTCTACCATGGATCAGCCAGATTGGGCAAGACGAGCAAAGGCCGGGGCGAGCTCAGTCCGGGCGACCAGTTGTAGGGTGGGCATCGCCCACCGAGAATCTAGAACACTTTCAGAATCCATGTAGCGGGTGCCACGGGCATCTTGCCCGTGCCTGTTTCCCTAAGAACGTGTTTGGAAAGCCGTTTCATGCTCTGTCAAGGGTGCCATGGGCGGCTTGTCCGCCCTTGGTTTTGGGCGGATTCCGTGGCCAGCACTGCTGGACAAGCCAGCAGTGGCACCCTTTTCAAACACGTTCTAAGAACACTGGCGAGACGCCAGTGGCACCCTCCGGGAACCGCTACACGGGAATT
>CAZWWC010000286.1:0-5993 GCA_964637625.1 uncultured Planctomycetaceae bacterium | reverse complement strand
AGCCGTATCGTCAAGCAAGTCGAACAGGGCAGCCTCCTATAGGGTGAATTGAAAGATCGCTGGTGCTTCGTGAAACACACCGCATAGACAAGATTCACGATTTTTGACCCGCGCCGCCAGCTCACGCGGACGTCATCAGTTCACTTGGCCTCACACGCAATCAGTCGAACAAGGCCAACCTAGCCGTTTTGGTCGACAAGGCCGGGGGGCCGCCCCGACGACAAACCAAAAGGTCCATAAAGACCGATCGAACAAACCCGAGGAGTCGCTTGGAGGCGATGCTCCCGGTGATTCGTCCATGCTCATTTTTTATTATGAATAGGAAAAAAAGGGACTGCAATGCACAATAAGGTCAAGATAATGGACAATATTCCGTTCTTGAGGGCGATGGGGCACGTCCAACGACCGCAAGAACCCCCGCACAGACGGGACCAATGCGCACTCATGCGTGTTGAGAGTTCGGCTCTTTGGCGACCGATCCGGGCGAGCCGGCAGCGGCATGCCGGACGAAGTTCCCATTTGCCAAGCCCAAGTAGCCCAACAGATCGTTGACTGAATAAGCCCTCAAAAAAGGGAGATTGGGTTCCATGCCCATCCCGGCGCGCCGGGATGGCGCCAAACGCGGCCTAGCCGACGACATAGCCTAGAAGCTCGTCGGGTCGTCGCCAGCCCGCTCTCGGCTTGGCACTGGTCGGTGTGCGATTCACGGGCAACCACCAGGTTGCGGAGCCATCGCAGCAGCGTTGCCCGGCTGATGGTTCCGACCACTCGGGAGCCGGAGAGGATCACGACTCGCCGCATGGAAACCCGACAGAGAAATTTGGTAGGCCGTTTGGATCGGCGTCGCTTCGTTGCAGCAGATGACGTGGGACTTCATCATCACCTCGGCAATGGGCTTCTGCCAGCCATCCAGGGAGACGATGGCCGCGATGAAGTCCTTTTCAGACAGGATGCTGGCCGGCTTACTTTCCATATTAACGGCGCATCTGAATTGACTCGCAGGCGGAGCAAGAACTCGGCCGCCCGGCCGACCGTATTCCCGGGCGGTACCAACTGCGTTGAGCGTGCTGGACGATACAAAGCAAACCCCGCGCAGGTGTGGCAGAGCGTCTGGGACCTTTCTTTGGCGTTCTTCTCGTCAAAAACCGGAGTATTGTGGCCCTTCGGGACGAGACAATGGACAATGCTCTGATTATACTGGTAGTTGGGCACTCACCGCAACGGTCAGCCATCTCGCTGATTCGAGGCAGGCCATGAGTAAGATGCCAACCGACGACGTGAAGCAACTGATTCCGGAGGTGGGCTATCGTGCCAAGCCGTCGCAGACCCTCCAGAGCATCTTGGCGGCGCACGGGCAGTACTATGAGCGATTGACGGACATTCCGGTCAAGGTTGCCCGAGACATTCAGCGTCGAGCGGTCTTCGCCGACTTTCGCTCGATCGAGCTAGCCGGGGAGATGATTCGCGACTCGTTGACTCGGCCGATTCTGAAGGATCTCCTGGTCACGCGGATCGGCTATTGCAGTCGGGCGGCGGGGCACTTTATCCCGCGACCTGAAGGGAGCCTCGACCACGTGCTGCACTATTGCGTCGACGGGAAGGGATGGTGTGAGATCGCCGGCCGGCGTTGGACCATCATGCCTCAGACGGCGCTTTTGATTCCGGCCCAGGTTCCACACTGTTACGGCGCCGCCGACAAAACCCCTTGGTCGATTTATTGGATTCACTTTGCCGGTCGGGCGGCGTCGGACCACTGCCGGTTGTTGGGCGCAACGGCGGAAACTCCCCTCTTTCATCTACCCTGCACCGAAGAACTTCTCTCGGCCTTCGAAGAGACCTATCAACTGATGAACAACGTGCATGCGTACAATCAGTTGGTCGGGGCCACCGGCGCCTTGGCGCGTTTCCTGAGCATGGCTAATCTGCAGCGTCATTCAGTCAATGCGCGATCACAGACGGCGGAGAAGAATCTAGCGAAGACTACGCGGTTCATGAAAGAGAACATTGCCGGTCGTTATTCACTGCGGCAATTCGCGCAGATCGCGCACATGTCGTCGCACCATTACTGTTCCCTGTTCAGGAAACGCTACGGTTTCTCACCGATCGAGTACTTCAATCGTCTCAAAATGCAGAAGGCGCGAAAGTTATTGTCCGGCACGACGATGCAGGTGCGTGAAGTCGCGCGACATCTTGGATTCCACGATCCGTATTATTTTTCTCGGTTGTTTCGAAAGACGATCGGTATTTCGCCAAGTGAACACCGGAAGGTGACGACCAACCAAAACGCCGGGCCTCTACCCGGCACGTCGGCGGAAGACGAGGATTAGAGCGCATCAGGTTTAAGTGTAGCGGTTTTTTTGAGGGTGCCACTGGCATTTCGCCAGTGCTCGCACGGGCAAGATGCCCATGGCACTCGCTACAGTTATCCCTGACGCGCTCTAGCCATGCAAAGGTCAATAGAGAAAACCCGGTGCGTGCGAGCACGCATCCTACGAAACCCGAGCACGCTCTGGTCGTTGCGCGGCGAACACAACCAGCGCACTGCATAGCAGGACAAAGGTTGCCGGCTCGGGCACGCCGGTCGGGTGGGCCTCGCTCGTGCCGTGGCCCCAGTTGGCCGCCAAGACGGCCGCATCGCCCGGACCGATGACGCCGTTACCATCAAAATCGCCCATCTCCCAGGTGGCGTCAGCCTCGCCCCAGTAGTCGGCCAATATCTGGGCATCCGTAGCGTCGACCATCCCGTCGCCGTCGGCGTCGCCGGGGATGAAGGTCCGATAGACTTCCACTTCCGCCAAGGTCAGAAGGTACTTGTTTCCGGTGCTGTCGTTCCAATAGCCCCACTCGGGTGTGCGGCTGACGCGGACATACTGGCCGACCACACCGTCGCCGTCCAGGAGCAAGGTGATCGGGTTCGGGCCGTTGGCATAGTCGAAGACGCCTCCGCCCAACACGTTGCCGGGATTGAGCAACGGAGAAGTATAGACGACCGTCTCGCCGTCCTCGGCCAGGATTTCGATCGTGATGTCGCGCAGCCGTCCGCCGTAGCCGTCACGGTTGAACAGATCGATCTCGGCGATGCTTTTCATCTCGCCCAGGTCGACCATCCACCAAGGGAAGTAATCGTCCCAATACGTGTGAGCGAAGTCGCCCTTGAAGCCGTCGACGGCCAGGTTCGCGGGATAGCTGGGCCAGGTGGAGCTTTGCGTCGCCGTTTTGTAGAGGGCCACGTTGCCGACGCGTGGTTCGGGAGGATTGTCCAGATTGTCCTTGATTTCCATCAGACGTTGCACCGCGCTGGTCTGAATCAGACCGTTGCGATCCGGCCCGATGTTCAACAGGCAAGTCGCATTGGACGCGTTGGCGTCCCGGATGTACTGGCCCATGTCCGAGGCGGGTTTGAACGAGTCCGCGTCATACGTCTTGTAGAACCACTGGCTGTCGGCCCGCAGGGTGGGATAGGTCTCGGCGGGCAGCGTGTTGTCCGGCGGTGGGAGGTGTTGCTCGTGGCCGACGACGTCGGTGTATTGCAGCGTGCCCATCCCATTGTTTTCCAGCAGCAGCGTGTCGGGCGAAATCGCCTTGATGTAGTTGTAGACCTCCGAGAAGTTGACATAGCTGTAGCCCGACTGCCATCCCCAGCCGTCGGTCCAGAGCACCTCGATAAAACCATAGTTGGTCAGGAGGTGATGAATCTCCGCCTTGACGTAGGCGGTGGCCGCGGCGGACGAGAGCGTGCCGTCGATGCCGTTGGAGCGGTCCCAGATGGAGTAGTAGAATCCGACCCCCAGTCCTTCGTCGCGGAAGGAATCGGCAAACAACTGCACGACGTCGTGATGATAGTACGGGCTGCTTTGGTTCGAATACCATGAGCATGCCGGATCGGCGATGTCATACATGCTTTGGTCCGTGTCCCACAGGGCGAAGCCATCGTGATGCTTGGTGGTGAGCACCCCGTAGTTCATGCCCGCCGCCTTGGCCGTCGAGGCCCATTGATCGGTGTCGAGGGCCACAGGATTGAAGAGATTAGGATCACCATTGGGATCGGTCCACTCCATATTCGTGAACGTCCCCATGTTGAAGTGGAGGAACATGCCGTATTGCTGATCGACGTAGTCTTGCTGCAACGTGGCCAGATCGGTAGCGGCCGCCGGCGAAACGGTCATTGCCAGCGCAACCAGCACGACAATGGATCGCGCGAAGCTCATTGTCATGCTATCCCCTCGCGGCTTTCTTGAAACAGACGAATTCGATGACCATCTCTCATTTGATTATGCCCCTGAATGACCGGCAGCGCCAATGGACGATCGGGGTGAAGGCATGGATGGTCTTCCGATTGCCGTGCCTGCGCTGAAAGCGGGTTCAGGTAACGGTCTAGGCTTTGTCTCAAAACGGGCATAACGATCCGGGTGCCCGGGAATGAGCGCAGCGAAGGCCCGGTTTTCTACGCTCTGGGCCACCGCTTCGCTATGGCCCAGCCACCCTTGAGTTGGTTTTGAGACGAAGCCTAGGACGTCATAAACCCACGCCCTACAGGCATGGTCGATTGGAAGCAGTAAGCACTGGCGAGCCGCCCATGGCACCCTGGCGGTGCCCATCCTACCTTTTCGCCGCGAACAGTTGGAACTCGAAGATCGTCGGTCCTTCGGTCGCTTCGAGGATGGCGAGCCGGACGTGTCGGGCTGTGGTCGAGGGGAATTCGAGATTCCGCTCCTGGCCGAGTTGCTTGCCCTGGACGATTGTCTTCCACGCGTCGCCGTCTTTGGCAAGTAACTCGAAGCGGCGGACCCGGCCGGCATAGGCTTCGCGGATCACGGCGCGGTCGATCGTGACCGGCTCGCCGAGGTCCACCTCGAGCCACGCTTCCTTCGTGCCCCCGTCGGTCGCCCAGCGGGTCGCCGGATCGTCGTCGACGGCCATTTGCGGCCCGTACTGGCCGACCATTTTGCCGAAGACGTTCGACGCGGTCGCCTTCTTGCCAGCCGCAACGGAGTCGGACGGGAGCTTGCCCGGCTTGGCCTCGGCGGCCGGGCCATCGAGCGTGAGCACGACGATCGTGTCGATCTCGTCGCGAGCATCCTCGGGCAGGGTGATCGTGATCGACTCGTCGGTCTGCTTCAGCTCGGCCACACCGCCGGTGAGCACCTTGTGCGAGACGATCTCTTTGTCGATCGGCGGCAGGGTGACGATGCCCTGGCTGGAATCGAGGAGATGGACGTAGATCGTGTTGCCGCGATAGGTCGACGCGCCCCATTTGCCGGTGAGGAACGGTCCGCCGCGGGTGTCGTAGATCGATTCGCCATGTTTCTTAAGCCACGAGCCGATCTGGCGGAGCCGCTCGACCTGGCGCGGCTCGATCCGACCGTCGGGCATGGGCCCGACGTTCAGCAGGAGGTTGCCGTCGCCGCCGACCACGCGGACGAGGATGTCGATGCACTGCTTGAGCGACTTCATTTTGTCGCCCGGCTTCCAGGCCCACTGGCGACAGATCGTCATGCAGGTTTCCCAGGGGCGCCGCGTGTTCATCCTGCCGATACGTTGCTCGGGCGTGTCGAAATCGGCGGGCAGCCCGGTGCGGTTGTTGATCATGACGCGCGGCTGCAACCGGCGACACAGATTGATGAGCGTCGGAGCATCCCACTTCTCGGACGGCGTGCCCAGCCCGTCGAAGAAGATCATGCTCACCTTGCCGTAACGGGTCAGCAATTCCCGCACCTGGCCGTGCAAATACTTGATGTAGCGGTCGTGGTTCTCGGTGTAGTAGTCGGGATGATGCCAGTCGGGCTGCGAGTAGTAGACGCCCCAGAGAATGTCGCCCCGGTGACACGCGTCGGCCAATTGCTTCACGATGTCGCGGCCATAGGGCGACTCGGGGCTGGTGATCTTATAGTCGGTCAGCTTCGAGTTGAAGTTGCAGAACCCATCGTGATGCTTCGTTGTGAAGACGAGGTACTTCATTCCGGCGGCCTTGGCGATTTCGACCCATTGGTCGG
>CAZWWC010000285.1:0-6007 GCA_964637625.1 uncultured Planctomycetaceae bacterium | reverse complement strand
CGCCTCGACCACCAGGTCGCCGACTTCGGTCGTGCCGTAGCCCATCCGGCCGGCCGCCTGGCTCTTCATCTTCGTGCCGGTCACGGTCTGAATGGCCTTGATGACCCGGTCGGACGCCTCATCATAGCCGGCCTGTTCGAGCAACATGGCCACGGCGGCGATGGTGGCGATCGGGTTGATGACGTTCTTGCCCGTGTATTTCGGCGCGCTGCCGCCCATCGGCTCGAACATGCTGGTTCCGCCCGGCTCGGGATTGATGTTCCCGCCGGCCGCCACGCCCATGCCCCCTTGCAGAATGCCGGCCAGGTCGGTGATGATGTCGCCGAACATGTTGGTGGTGACGATCACGTCGTAGTACTCCGGGTTCTTGACCATCCACATGCAGCACGCGTCGACGTGGTTGTAGTCGGTCTCGACGTCCGGATATTCCCTGGCGACGTCCTGGAAGGTCCGCCACCAGAGGTCGTGGCCGTAGGTCAACACGTTCGTTTTGGCCACAAGCGTCAGCCGCTTTCGCTTGTTGCGCCGGCGCGTGTAGTCGAACGCCCAGCGGATGCACCGCTCGCAGCCCTTTCGGGTATAGACGGCTGTCTGGATGGCTACTTCGTCCGGAGTGCCCTTCTTGAGGAAGCCTCCCATGCCGGCGTACATGTCCTCGGTGTTCTCGCGGACCACGACGAAATCGATGTCGTCGGGCCCTCGGCCGGCCAGCGGTGTTTCGACGCCCGGGTAGAGCTTGACCGGGCGGAGATTGATGTACTGATCGAAATGGAACCGCAGCGCCAGCAGCATGCCTTTTTCGAGGATGCCGGGCGCCACGTCCGGATGGCCCACCGCGCCGAGCAGGATCGAATCGAACGTGGCCAGCTCGTCGAGCGACCCCTCGGGCAGGATCTCGCCGGTGGCCAGATAGCGGTCGCCGCCGTAATCGAAATCTTTGGATTCGTATTCGATTCCTTCGAGCCGGGCGACGGCGTCGAGGACTTTCATGCCCTCGGCGGCCACTTCCGGCCCGGTCCCGTCGCCGCCGATCACGGCGATTCGCAGTTTATCGTTGGCACTCACGGCAGGTTTCCTTTGTGTTGACGATGAGCATCTACAAGTCCATTTCAAGGTCACAGAGTTTCAATTCTAGATGAATCCCCGCGAACTGGAAAGTGGGTGCCACGCCGATCCCGGCGCGCCGGGATGGCCATGGCACCCAGCTCTAATCCCCAATCCCTAATCCCCAATCCCCACTCCGTCGCCAAGGCTATGGAGTGTCGCAGACAATCCCTCTATCATGGAACCATGCCCACGACCCACGATTTCGACATCCTGGTCGTCGGCGCCGGCCACGCGGGCACCGAGGCCGCGCTGGCCACGGCGCGACTGGGCGCCCAAACGGCCCTGCTGACGAGCAATCTCCAGACGATCGCCGCAATGAGCTGCAACCCGGCCATCGGCGGCGTCGGCAAGGGACATCTCGTCCGCGAAATCGATGCCCTGGGCGGGGCCATGGGCCGGGCAATCGACCGGGCCGGCATCCAGTTCCGCATGCTCAACCGCCGCAAGGGACCCGCCATGCACGGCCCCCGGGCACAGGCCGACAAGGCGGCCTATCACCGGGAAATCAGACGCATCTGTGAAGCGCAGTCCGGCCTCGAATTGCGAGAGGAAACGGCCCGGGATCTCCTGGTCGAGCAAACCGGCCCCCGGACGAGAATTCTCGGCGTGCGGACCGAAACCGGTGCGGTCTACCGCGCCCGGGCCGTCGTGCTCAGCACGGGCACGTTCCTGCGAGGCATCCTGCACTACGGCCCAAAAACGTCGCCCGGCGGACGCGCCGGCGAACCGGCCAATACGGGACTCAGCGACGCCTTGAAGCGGCTTGGCTTGCAGGTGGCCCGATTCAAGACGGGCACGCCGCCGAGGCTCGACGGCCGCACGATCGACTTCGACCGAACCGAGCTTCAGCCGGGCGACGAAGTGCCCGAGCCCTTTTCGTTCCTCACCGAGCGGATCGATTGCGAGCAGTTACCCTGCCACGTCACGCACACCAACCCGGCCGTGCACCGGTTGATCTTGGACAACCTCGATCGGGCGCCGATGTACACCGGGCAGATCCAGTCGACCGGGCCGCGCTATTGCCCTTCGATCGAAACCAAGGTGGTCCGCTTCGCCGAGAAGGATCAGCATCAATTGTTCCTCGAGCCCGAGGGACGCAACACGCACGAGGTCTATCTCAACGGTCTGCCGACCAGCCTGCCCGAGGACGTGCAAGACCAGATGATCCCGTTGATCGCGGGCCTCCAGAACGCCACCATTCTTCGCTACGGCTATGCGATCGAATACGACTTCGTCCCGCCCGAGCAATTGACGGCCTGGCTCGAGACCAAGCTGGCCTCCGGGCTGTATCTGGCCGGTCAGCTCAACGGCACGACCGGCTACGAAGAGGCCGCCGGGCTGGGGCTCTTGGCCGGCACCAACGCGGCCCTGGCGCTGCAAGGTCGGGAGCCACTGATCTTGGGACGAGAGCAAGCTTACTTGGGCGTGATGGTCGACGATCTGGTCACGCGCGGCGTCGACGAACCTTACCGGATGTTCACCAGCCGGGCCGAATATCGACTGCGGCTTCGACAGGACAACGCCGACCGGCGCCTGACGCCGCTTGGCCATCGATGCGGACTGGTAGACGACGCGCGGCTTGCAAAGGTCGAGCAGAAGGAGCGCCAGATCGCCCGAACGATCGCCCTGCTGGAGACGACCCACTCGGAACAAGTCACCCTGGCCAAGCTGCTCCGCCGGCCGGAGACGACCTGGCAGCAGATCGCAGCCCGATTGCCCGCGCTGGCCGCCTTGTCGACGGAAGTGAGCCGCCAAGTAACCTACGACGTCAAGTACGCCGGTTACCTTGCACGACAGGACGTCGACATTGCCCGAGCGCGGCGGCTTGCCTCGCGTCGGATTCCCGACGGCTTTGACTTCGCCCGGCTGAGCCATCTTCGCACCGAAGCGCGGGAGAAACTTGCGCGGGTGCGTCCGCGCGACCTGGCCCAGGCCAGCCGCATCAGCGGGATCACGCCAGCCGACGTCGCGACGTTGATGGTCCATCTGGAAAGCGAACGAGCCGGCAGCTAGCACTACAGCGCGGAGTTGTAAGACTCGGGAGTTTAGCGGGCGGGCTTGCCCGCCGTTGATTTCGCACGAGAGCGCTCCGACGGCAACGGCGGGCAAGCCCGCCCGCTAAACGGTCTTTGCCGCAATGGGCACAATCTTCTGTGGAGCCGCCGTAGAACTGGTGCTATCGGCCAACTGCGCAAGGAAACCGTTTTGGACGAGCAAAACACCCTCGTACGTCGCATTGGGGGATTCCGGTTCAAAAATCGGGAAACGTGGGGCGCGCACGATTGCCGTAACTCGTTGATTTCCAAGGGCTTGAAAAATAAAGAGCCGTATTGACACCCACGGAAAGATAGCTATAATTGAGCCCTGCTGGCAGATTCGGTAAAGTCGGCAGAAGCGGATGGGATTACTGTCTGCATAAAGCATCGAAAGGTAAGAGTTTGCGGCGATCCGCGAACACAGGGCTAGTTTGTCTCGCTGTTCACACGGAGGACTAGAAATCCGGGGCGATTGCCAAGCAGGGGCCCTGGGTTTCGCCGAGACTAGCCGAGATCACGGCTAGGAGGAGGGACGGTCAACTATCTATGGCGACAAAAACCGTATTCACAACTGGCGAGGCCGCCAAAATCTGTAAGGTGAGCCAACAGACGATTATTCGCTGCTTCGACTCCGGCCAACTGAAAGGTTTCCGCGTGCCGGGCAGTCGGTTCCGACGCATTCCGCGCGAACAACTCTATTCGTTTATGCGCGACAACGGCATCCCGACCGATGCGCTGGAAAGCGGCAAGCGAAAAGTCCTGATCGTCGACGACGACGAGGAACTCGTCGAGTTGATCTCCGACGTGCTGGAACGCGACGGCCGTTTCGAGGTCCGCACAGCCAACAACGGGTTCGACGCCGGTATGGTGGTCAGGGAATATCGGCCCGACCTGATCGTGTTGGACATCATGCTGCCCGACATCAACGGCAAGGAAGTTTGCCAGCGCGTCCGCAGCGACAAGGCGATGAACGACGTGCGCATCATCTGTATCTCCGGCATGGTCGAGGAAGACAAGGTCGGGGAACTGGAAGCCGCCGGAGCCGACGACTTCATGCACAAGCCGTTCGAGGTCGAGAGGCTCATCGATCGCATGTGCCAGTTGCTGGACATCGAGGCCATTTCCACCGCGTAGTCGTTCGGCTAGGTTGTTCTCTTGGGTGCCACGGGCACGGGTGCGCGTGGGCCTTTCTGTCGTATAGACTCGGCGTCACGGTTGGTGCATCCAGCTTCATGTGCGCGCCGATCCACTCCCCAATGTATTTACTGCCACCCCTTTCCGTCGAATCCCGCTCCTGGCGGCTTGCCATGTCGGATCGTTCCGCCGCAGCGCTGGCCCGCCTGGCACTGGCCGACGATCTCGCCAGCGCAACCGAAGCGCTGACCGAGGTACTGCGGCACGATCCTCCGCTGGCGCTCTGGGCCGTCTGCCGGGCCAAGCAAGACGGCGCTCGGCCACGGGACGCCAAGAGCCTGGCCGCCTGGCTTGTCCCGCGGGTGGTGCACGTGCTGAACGAACCGGGTGCCACTGGCGTTCCGCCAGTGCCTATAGAACAGCAGCCGACAGAGTATGTCCACCATGTCGAGCAGGCCGTCGCCCGGGCGGAATTGGCCGCCGCGCTGGCCGCCGAAGACGCCGCCGCCAGGCCGGAGGAAGTCTACCTGGCTGGTTTGCTTGCGGAACCTTCCGTTTGGCCGCGGATCGCCGAGGAGGACTTGCCCAAGGACGCTCCTCTGCCCGCGGCCGACTGGCTGGGCCAGCAACCCGCGCCGGCAACCGCTCGCTGGGTGTCGGAGGCAATCGCGCTGTTGGCGGAGGAGCCGGCCGACGACGCCCGGCGTGAACAGGTGGCCCGCAGTCGCCGGCTCGGAGCCGCCGCCGCTGACTGGATCGAGTCGATCCCGGACGTCTCCGTCCCGCTGGCCGAGTTAATCGTGCGACTCGGCCGGCTGGCGACACTCGAAACCCGATTTCGCGATGCGCTTGAAGCCGAGAAACTCGAGGCGATGGCCGAGTTTGCCGCCGGCGCCGGCCACGAAATCAACAACCCGCTGGCGGTGATCGCAGGCCGCGCGCAATTGCTCCTCCAGGAAGAGGCCAATCCGGAACGGCGCCGGGCACTCGCCTTGATGAACACCCAGGCGAAGCGTGTCTATGAAATGATCGCCGACATGATGCTTTTCGCCCGACCGCCGGCGCCCCACTTCGAACAGGTCGAGTTGGTCGCCCTGGTCGACCGGATCGTCGAGGACCTCGGGCCGCGGACGGCCGAGCAAGCCGTTTCGCTTCACCGGACCGGCGGCGACGGGCCCTCTTCGATCGTGATCGACGCCGACCCAGCCCAGTTGAACGTCGCGATTCGAGCCATGTGCCGCAACGCGCTGGAAGCCATCGGCCACGACGGCCGGATCGAAATCGAACTGGGCCAAACGCACCAGCAGGCGACCGTCCGCGTCCGCGACGATGGGCCGGGCATCCAGGACGACGCCCGGCGGCACTTGTTCGATCCCTACTACTCCCAGCGCCAGGCCGGCCGGGGGCTGGGACTGGGTCTGTGCAAATGCTGGCGAATCGTCGTGACCAACCACGGCGGGCGAATCGACGTCGAGAGCCGCCCGGGCCAGCAAACCGTCTTCACAATCACGCTCCCGAAACGGCAGTAGTAGTCCGTCTACCCTCAAGTGTCAGGCACGAGTTGGGTGCCATGGGCGGCTTGCCCGCCCTTGCCGGAGTCTCGTTTTGCAGCGGCAGACAAGCTGCCGCTGGCACCCAATCATCGAATCACCACACATGACAATAAAGGATAGACGAACTAGTCCTTAAACAAGCGAACACCGATGGGTAGTTTGTGTCGTTTCCTTGAT
>CAZWWC010000284.1:0-6062 GCA_964637625.1 uncultured Planctomycetaceae bacterium | reverse complement strand
GAGGGCCAATCGTTCTATTCGATGCGCTACGTCGAAGGCCGCAGCCTCTTCGAGATTCTTCAGGACGGTCCGATCGCCAACCGCCGTGCCGCCGGGTACATGGAGCCGGTCGCCCGGGCCGTCGACGAAGCCCATCGTCTCGGCATCCTGCACCGTGACCTGAAGCCGCAGAACATCCTGGTCGACGCGAAGACCGATCGGGCCATGGTGGCCGATTTCGGCCTGGCCAAGCTCACCGAAGGGGCCGAGCAGTTGACGCAAGCCGGCGAGGTGATGGGCACGCCCCAGTACATGTCGCCGGAACAGGCCAAGGATTCCGCCTCAGTCACCGCCGCCTCCGACATCTATGGGCTGGGAGCGGCGCTCTATCACATCCTGACCGGGCGCCCGCCCTTCCAGGCGGCCACGCCGGTGGAAACCCTCCGTCAGGTCATCGACGAGCAGCCGGCGGCTCCGCGCCAGGTGAACCCCTCGGTCGATCGGGACCTGGATACGATTTGCCTGAAGTGCCTCCAGAAGGAGCCCTCGCGGCGCTACGCGACGGCCGGATTGCTGGCCGACGACCTGCGGCGTTACCTCAACGGCGAACCGATCCTTGCCAGGCCGGTCGGTCCCGTCGAGCGGGCCACGCGTTGGTGTCGGCGCAACCCGGTGGTCGCCACCCTGGCCGCGCTGGCCGCGACCTTCCTCGTGTTGGCCTTGGTCGCCACGAGCATCGGCTACGTCAAGACCTCGGCCGCCTTGGCGAAATCGGAGGAGAGCCACAAACAACTTGAAGAGGGAGTGGACAAGTTCTTCGGCGCGGTCATCGACGAAACCCTGCTCAACGAGCCGGGCATGGCCCCCTTGCGGAAAAAGCTGCTCAATTACGCGCTGCCCTACTACCAGCGGTTTCTGCGCGAGCGCGGCGACGACCCCAAGGCCCGGGACGGCCTGGCCTTGGCTCACTATCGCGTGGGCAAGATCAACGAACTGATCGATACGCCGGAAAAAGCGCTCGTTTCGTACCGGCGCGCCCGCGATATTCAGGAACGACTCGTCGAGCAGCGTCCCACGGACCGCCGGCGACTTCAGGCGCTGAGCGACACGCTCAACGCCATCGGCGTGACGCTGCACCACAAGCTGAACAAACTCGACGATGCCCGCAAGGTGTGCAAGGAGGCGGTTGCCGTGCGCGAGCGTCTCGTTTCGGCCGCACCCGAGGTGGGTGAGTTCCAACGGAAACTCGCCAACAGCCACATGCATATTGGAATCATCGAGCGGGAAAGCGGCCGCCTGCTCGAGGCCGCCAAGCGCCTCGAGCAGGCGCAAGAGATCCGCGTGGAGCTGTTGAAGAAGGACCCTAGCGACCACCAGACGCGTCGCGACCTGGGCATGGGATACTTTAATCTTGCGAATCTGGCCGTCTCTCAACAGGACTACGACCATGCCGAAGAGAGTCTCGCAGACGCAGTGGCCACCTTCGAAGCGGTGTTGGCCAGCAATCCTAAGAGCCTCGCCGACCAGGCAAGGCTGGCCGCCTGCTGCCGACGGCTGGCCGATCTGAAATGCGGCCGAGGCGAGTACGAGGCGGGCTTCGCTCTCTATCGCAGCGCGATCGGACTGTTGAAGACGCTTGCCGCTGACAACCCGGCCGTTCCCGATTACCGGGCGGATCTGGCCGGTATCCACATGCAAGTCGGCATGGCCCGGCGCAGACAGAAACATCCTCAGAAGGCCACCGAATCGTTCAGCCAGGCCCGCCGCCTGCTCGAAAAGCTCGTCGCGGAGTATCCCACCGTTCCAGACTACCGCTACAATCTCGCGGGCACACTTTCGCAGATGGGAAAAATCGAGTTGCTCCGCGGCGACGGTGACCTCGATGCGGGGCTAGCCCTCTGCCGGCAGGCAGTCGGGCTGTTGCGAACGCTTGCTGTCGACCATCCGGGCGCTGCCGACTATCGAGCGGATCTGGCCGGCATGCACATGAATCTCGGCATGGCCAAGTACCAACAGAAATGTTTTCACGAGGCGGCCGAGTCTGTCCGGCAGGCCCGCGATCTGCTCGAAACGCTCCTCGAGCAATACCCCGACACGGCCGAGTATCGCTACGAACTCACCAGCGCGCTGTTGACCATTGGACACGTGCAGTTGACCGAAGGAAAGCTCCAGGCGGCGCGCGACACACTACAAACCGCCAAGGCGCACGCCGCCGATCTCGTCCGGCGCAGTCCCAACAACCAGCTCTATAAACAGAGACTGGCCATGATCGGGAAAGGCCTGTCCAGTGTCACCGCGAAGCTACCGCAGCAATAGCCTGTCGGGCAACATGCGTACGGATCCCCTTCATCCCACTACCTGAAAGCGGACCCCCGAGAGCGGGCGGTCCGAGAGCCCACAAACGCCACGCAGCCGTCACAGATTCCCCAGGCGGCATAACGCGACGCCATCGGATCCGTTTTATTCGCGACATCGGCGCCAACCGATAGCAGCGATACAGAAGTCATCTTTGTGCCAGGCCCCAGACTACGGTCTGCCGCCGCTGGCGGGCACTGCGGCACGCCGGAACCGGCCAGTGGCATTCTCTCACCGCCGTCACGCAGAGAGTTATCATGGGTAGATACTCGCGGTCCGTTCCGGTTTTGCTCCTTTCGGGTACATTCTGCCTGCTGGTGGTCTGCTGCTGCGTGGGGCAAGAACTCGAACCGCCGGCCGCGCCCAAGCCCTCATCGACCATTGTGCCAAAGGTCACACCAAAGACTCCACAGAAGCGCGCAACGGAAGCCGCGCCAAAGCCCAAACGCCCGACTCAACCTCCCGCCGAGCCCAAGGCGACCCAACCGCCTAAGGATAAAGAGAAGAAAGCCCCGCCGAAGGCCCTCCCGCCGGAGCCGCTCCCGCTACCCAGACCGCCCCGTGAAAGGGACGATTGGTTTGACCCGAGCACGCTGTTGGCCTCCCGGGGTCCGATCGTACGGCTGGCCAGCGTGCCCAACATGTTCGGCGATGCGGCCGGCTATACGCTTCAGGTGTGCGATTTCTCCGGCTGCGGCGCAATCGACCTTCCACCGCCGGGCGGCGGACGCGGGACGCTGAAGATCTCGGAGAACGACAAGGCCATGCCCATGGACCGGGTGTTCTTCTCCTACAACCACTTCCATAACGCCTTGGACACGTTCAACTCCGGCTTTCCCGTCGGGTCGCTGCCCATCGACCAGTATACGATCGGAGGAGAGAAGACGTTTTGTGACGGCCTATGCTCCCTGGAGCTGCGGCTGCCGCTCAACGCCATACCATACTACGCGGATTCCGAATTCAACGTCGACAACGGACATCTCGGCAACCTGGCCGTCACTTTCAAACAACTGCTGCTCTTGACCGAGACCACGGCCGTCGCCGCGGGACTCGGCGTCGATGCGCCGACCGGCAGCGATACAGCCGGCCAGGGTGTCAACAGCACCTACGTGATCCGCAATAATGCGGTGCACTTGTCACCCTTCCTGGGATTGCTGACCATGCCCAACGACCGTTACTTCCTCCAGGGGTTCCTTCAGGTCGACCTGGCCACCAACGGCAATCAGGTGATCTTCGGCGGCCAGGACCTCGGAGACCTTCACGAGCAGACGCTGCTGTACGTGGACCTCTCCATCGGCTATTGGCTGCACCGCAATCCCCGCGGATGCCTCATCACCGGCATCGCGCCGGTCCTCGAGTATCACTACAGCTCGACACTCCAGAATGCCGACATCGTCACCGGCTATGACGGCTACCAGGTACTGAGCTACGGCAACATCTACAATCGGTTGGACATCTCCAACATAACCGCCGGAGTGCACACCGAACTCGGCAAGACCACCGTGCGCGTCGGAGGCGTCTTCCCTCTCAGAACCGGCTCCAACAGGTCGTTCGACGCCGAAGTACAGGTCTCGATCAACCGTCAATTCTGACGGGCCACCGCCGGACACTAACCCCCTCGCTCGGTCGGGTCTTCCCATACTCCACCGAAGCCCCTCTACCCGATGCGCCGGCGAAATCTCCTCGCCGAGCGCCGGTACCCCCTCCGACCATCTCCCGCCCCGACCACTGTCCCAGAGGCCTGAAATCCACTGACCTCAGCTTGTTCCACACCCTGGGAACACCTTCTGTAGGCCACGGGAGGGAAATCCCAATTGGCAGGTCTGTGACGGGTTCTCACGCCCTATCTGCGTTTTTCTCTAAAAACTTGACAGGGGAAAGCCGGCTATTACAATAGGCAGGATAGGGTGTCTACGAAGCCTTGTCGGCGGCTTTGCGGAGGCAACGGGCACCCCAGTTTGCGGAACCTGCCATCCGGAACAGTAACGGCCTTTACAGCAACCTTTTCTTTTGTTGGCCCACGTCCGAGGGGCCAGCCTGCTGCAATCCACGGCAGTGGGCCAAGCATCCCGGTTCATCCCTACCGAGAGGAGACCATCTGTGAGACGGCTACCCGTACTTCTGGCGGCATTGCTGTTGCTGTGTGTCGGTGTCGGACAGACCGAAGCGGAAACGGTGATGATTGATTTTGAGCAATTCGACGATACGGATAACCTCGACGGCATCGACTTGGGCGGCGTCACGCTGAGCAGTCCCAACGGCCTGGTTGAGATTTTTGACAATCGCTTCGGCGTGTTTTACCACTCAGCCACGAAGGCCATCGCCAGTCCCGAGGGCCTCGTCTCGGCAAACCCCCTGGTCGGCGTCTTTGACGATCCCGTGGATTCCATGAGCCTTTGGGGTGGCGACGCCGGCACGTACACCGAGTCCGACTCGTGGGAACTTCGCGTCTACGACGCGCCGACCGGAGGCAACCTCATCGAATCCGCCGTGTCGGGATCCTGGAACGGAAGTCCCTATCGCCAACTCTCAGTGACCGCAGCGCCGATCTGGCGGTTCGAGGCGATCTGGACCGGCGGCATGTATGGCATCGGGTACGACGATCTCAGCTTCCACGTCATCCCGGAGCCTTCCGTGGTTGTGCTCGCCGCGGCGGGGTTATTGATCCTGCTGACTCACACCGCCCGTCGCCGGGCCGGCCGGTAGCCCAGGCCCACGACTGGGCGGGACTCAAGAAGAGGGTGGCTGAGGGGACTCGAACCCCCGACTTCTGGAACCACAATCCAGTGCTCTAACCGGCTGAGCTACAGCCACCATCCCGACACGCCGAAACCGGCGGCGCCACCGCAGCAAACAAGACACCGCTTGCCGACCGCCGGTTACCCAAGGCGAACCCATAAGGATAGCATAAACGGCAAGACCGGCAAGCCCTTCGCGCCTGTCAGCCGCCGGCCTCGAACTCGGCGGTGACGGTCGTCGTGATCCCCCCTCGCGCGGTGAACGCGGCGACCAGTCGGACGCGGCGAGGCCGCACCACCGCCACGAAGTCGTCGAGAATCCGGTTCGTGACGTTCTCGTAAAAGACCCCCTCGTTGCGAAACTTCTGGAGATAAAGCTTCAGGCTCTTCAGTTCGACGCACCTGGTCTCGGGCACGTAGGTCAGCGAGAGCGTGCCGAAGTCGGGCTGGCCCGTCTTCGGACAAACCGACGTGAACTCGGGACACACGATCTCGATCGTGTAATCCCGGCCCGGATACTCGTTCTCGAACGTCTCAAGCAGATCGCGAAACGCGTCGGTCATGTGACTTCGCTCCTTTGCCATGTCAACTCATTGTGTCATAATACGTAGTGATCGGCAAGCGGGCAAAAAGGGTGGCACGTCCCTGAGCGCCGCGAAGGGCGTGGCGCCCAGATTCCCTCAATCTTATTCTGATGCGGCTCCCAAACGGAATCATTCGCCCATGAACAAACCGGCTGTTATCCTGCTCTCCGGCGGCCTCGATTCGGCCACCACGGCGGCCATTGCCCGAAGCGAAGGGTTCGAGCTATATGCCCTCTCGGTCGACTACGGCCAGCGGCACCGCCACGAGTTGGCCGCGGCCGCCCGGGTCGCCCGGGCGCTGGGCGCGCGGCGGCACGTCGTCGTGCCGGTCGATCTGTCGCCGATCGGCGGCAGCGCCCTGACCTCTCGCGTCGACGTGCCCAAGGACCGCACCGCCGAGCAGATC
>CAZWWC010000283.1:2888-6091 GCA_964637625.1 uncultured Planctomycetaceae bacterium | reverse complement strand
GACCAACCAGGCCGTGGCCGACTCGTTCGGCATGAAGTACGACGGCCCGTTCACGACCTGTTGAAAAGCAAGCAACAACCAGGAGAAAAAGGGGGACAGGCCCCATTTGCCGGCAACGGCCCGAAGGGTGCTTCGCACAAATGGGGCCTGTCCCCCTTTTTCCCACCCTAGGAGACTCAATCGTGTCCTCAAGCAACTCTCCGCGAGTCGGCATCGTGATGGGCAGCCAGAGTGATTGGCCGAAGATCAATGCCGTGGCCGCCGCCTTGGACCAGTTCGACGTGCCCTATGAAGTCAACGTGATGAGCGCCCATCGCACGCCCGAGGTAGTCCGGCAGTACGCCGCCTCGGCAAAGGATCGGGGCTTGAAGGTGATCATCGCGGCGGCCGGCGGCGCGGCCCATCTGGCCGGGGTCGTTGCGGGGCATACGACGTTGCCGGTGATCGGCCTTCCGGTGCCGACCTCGCTTGCAGGCGGCCTCGACTCGCTGCTCTCCACGGTTCAGATGCCCGGCGACGTGCCCGTGGCCGCCGTGGGCGTCGGCCCGGGCGGCCCGCGCAACGCCGGACTCCTGGCCGTCCAGATCCTGGCCACTGCCGATGACCGCCTGGCCGAGAAACTCGTCCAGTTCAAGAAAGCACTGGTCGAGAAGATCGCCGACAAGAACCGGGCCCTGCAAGCCACCCTCGGCGAAAAGGCCGATTGAGACGCAAGCCCGGCAGCGGGAACCCTTTCCCCACGCGGGGGCAATGCGGCCGCCGTGCCATTGTACAACCGATCTGAAGCCGATAAAATGAAATGTTTCCCGCAGGGTGGTCGCCCGGCGCGGCCTACATTTCACGGAGACAAGCAGCCATGACCGTGGACAAGAGCCTCAAGGTTCGGGCCGGACTGGTCCGCAACCGTAGCGTGCTGACCCGAGCCGAGCGCATCGAGCGGCTCAAGGCTGCCGACCGCTGGCAGGAAGGCGACAGCCCATTGGGACTGGAGAAAGTGCGCGTTTACAAGCTCACGGTGCGGAAGAAGAAAAAGAAGAAGAAGGAAGACGAGGACGAAGGAGCAGAAGGCGAAGCCAAACAGGAGACAACTTAGTACTACGGCACAGGGTTACATGGTACCGTAACGAGTTGCGATCATTGTGAAGAGTCTTGTTTAGCGGGCGGGCTTGCCCGCCGTTGGTCTGGCAGTGAAACTCCGTTGCTGCAACGGCGGGCAAGCCCGCCCGCTAAACACCGACACTTTGCAGCCCTGCGCTATAGTAGTCGTCTTCCCACATCAACCCAAGGGCAACTCCTCGCTTTGACGCCGCGATGGGATCGCTTTGATGCAGGCGCACCTGGAATATGGCCGCACCGGTTTGACGGTCGATCTGCCCGAGGCAAACGTGGTCAAGTGCCTTGGCTACCAGCCGACCGAGCCGATGGCCGACCCCGAGAAGGCCGTTCGGCGCGTGTTGGCCCGGCCGACGGGCACGGCGCCGCTTGCCGAGCTTGCCCACGGGCGCAACAGTGCTTGTCTGGTCATCTGCGACTTCACCCGGCCGGTACCCAACGAGGTCCTTCTTCGGCCGGCGCTCGAAACGCTCGAGTCGGCCGGCATCCCGCGCGAGGCGATCTTGATCCTCGTGGCCACCGGTCTGCATCGGCCCAGCACGCCGGACGAGTTGCTCCAGATGGTCGGTCGCTCGATCGTCGAGGACTATCGGATCGAGAGCCACCACGGTCAGAATCGTCAGGAGCACGTCTACCTGGGCGACTCGCCGCGAGGCGTGCCCATCTGGATCGACCGGCGCTACAGCCAGTCCGATCTGAAGATCGCGCTGGGCCTCGTCGAGCCGCATTTCATGGCCGGTTTCTCCGGGGGGCGGAAGTTGGTCTGCCCGGGCATCGCGGCCCTGGAGACAATCCGCGCGTGGCACAGTCCCCGGTTCCTCGAACATCCCAATGCGCGCAACGGTTGCCTGGTGGGCAATCCGGTCCACGAGGAAAACACGTGGATCGTGCGGCACGTGGGCTGCGACTTCATCATCAACACCGTCATCGACGAGCAGCGCCGCATCCTCTCGGTGGTGGCCGGCGACATGGAACAGGCGTTTGCCGAAGGGGTCGAGTTCGTTCGCGGCGTCGTCACCGACACGGTGCCCGAGCCGGTTGACGTCGTCGTGACCAGCTCGGCCGGATATCCGCTCGATACGACGTATTACCAGTCGATCAAGGGCATGGTCGGCGCCCTGGAGATCGTCAAGCCGGGCGGTACGATCATCCTGGCCGCCGCGATCAGCGAGGGCATCGGCAGCCCCGAATTCCAAAGTCTCTTCGACGAAACGCCGTCGCTTGAAGTCTTCATGGAACGAATCACTGGCGACGACTACTTCGTCCTGGACCAATGGCTGCTGGAGGAGTTGGCCAAGGTGCGTCGCAAGGCCAAGGTGAAGCTGGTCACCGACGGCCTGGCGCCGGAGGTGGTCGGGCGACTGTTTGTCGAGCCGGCGCCGAGCGTGGAAGCAGCCATCGAAGAGTGCCTGGCCGAATATGGCCCCGACGCGACGATCGCGGTGATGCCCAAGGGGCCGTATGTCTTGGCCGAGGTAGGGTAAGCGTCGGGCAAGCCCGACCGCTAAACTACTGCCTGCTGCCTGCTGCCGAGCCGCCGTAGCGATTGAACCAGGCACGCTTCTCCAGCGGTAGCTTCTCTTTCTGCGCCTTCGGCTCGGCGGCCACACCCAGCGGCAGCAGGATCCGCACGGTGAACGCCTCGGGCACGCCCAACAGCCGGCTGATCCGCGCGGCCACGTCGCCGAAGCGGAGCACGCCGTCGAGCCAAACCGCGGCGTAACCCAATGCTGTAACGGCCAAAAGCATGTTCTCGACCGACGCCGCGCAGTCCTCGACCGGGAAGGCGATGCCCTCGTAAACCGCCCGATTGTCGGTCAGGCAAACGATCATCGCCCGGGCCGTGTTGCACACCTCACGATCGACAACGCGCGCGATTTCGCGGAGTAGTTTCGGATCGTCGACGATGACGAATTGGGCCACCTGCTCATTCATGGCCGTCGGGGCCTGGATGCCCGCCTGGACGATCTTGCGCAGGTCATCACGGGGCACCGGCGCGTCGGTGAACGGGCCCCGGTAACTGTGTCGTTTCGCAATCGCTTCGAAAAGATCCATCATTTGCCTCCTGAATGACGCAGTAGGTCATCTGG
>CAZWWC010000283.1:0-2788 GCA_964637625.1 uncultured Planctomycetaceae bacterium | reverse complement strand
ATCGCTTCGAAAAGATCCATCATTTGCCTCCTGAATGACGCAGTAGGTCATCTGGATGCTGTCGTTCAGTATACCCACCATAAGAAACTTGGGGCATCAAAGGAAGGGGGGCAGTAGGCAGTAGGCAGAAGGCAGTAGGCAGTGGTCAGGAATCTGTCTTCATAGCTGGGGGCGGGAGCCCCCAGGGGGGCACAACGATTCCCCGACGATCTGGCGGGAGGAAACCACAAAAAGCAGATTGCTCGGCACGAGCAGCCGGCAAAGAAGAAAAAAGACCCAGAGGCTCGTGCTCAATCAGAGCTTTTCGGGGGGATTCTCGAATAGAGATTCAGAATGGAGATGTTGCGGGAAGGACGTATCGCTGGCCGCGGGAGGGCCCGAATACGTCCTGACTTCTTCTACCTTTCCCTCGATCGGCACGAGTTACTCCGGGTCACGCATCAAGTGAGATTCACCTCCTTGTACTGGGACAATCGGGTCCGTGGTCCACCGTTGCCGAGGCCGGCGGGGCCGACGGCGACAACGCCGATGATTCGACACCATCGTCGGGGGGACCGGGCCGCTGGCCCGGTCTCACCAGCGATACGATGGAGAGTCGGTTTCGGTTCGCCAATTCGAGCACTTCGGGCTTTTCGAGCAGAATCGTACGAGCGGCCTCAATGGCCAACACGCGCCCGCCGGCGTCGATCATGGTTTCGAGCGTCTGCCGTCCGACGGTCGGCACGTCGAACCGCATGTCTTGTTGCGGCTTGGCCACCTTGACGACGGTGAACCCCCCGGCCCGACAGAGTGAGCCGCCGCGGCGAATGCACTCGTCGGTTCCTTCGACGGCTTCGACGGCCATGACGGCTTGATCCTTGACGACGACGCTCTGGCCGATGTCGAGCCGGCCCATGTGCCGGGCGATCAGCCAACCGAACTCGATATCGCGCCACTCGGCGACCGACGGTTCTCGCCGAGTCAAGACTCCTTCCGAGGCGAGCAGCTCGGGCGCGTAGTCGGTCGCCGGGACGAAATGAATCCCTTCGGCCGCGAAGGCATCGACAATCGCTCCCAAGAGCGTGTCGTCGCGGCAGTCCTTTCGCCGCGTCCAAAAATGGGGCACAAAGGTGCGTATGGTCGTCCAGTCGGGCAGAAGCTTTAGCCAGCGCCACGGCTGATACAAGACCACCTTGTGGATCTTGCCTACCATGGTTACTTCGGTGATGCCGTTACGCTTGAAGTAACGAATCGCGCTACCGAGCTTGCACAGCCCGATCCACTGGAAATCGTCGCAGACCTTTTCCAATCCCGGCTCGGCGTGGCCGCTGATGCCCAGGCAATAGACCTCAGTCCCTTGCCGGCGAAGGCTTTCGGCGACGATCGCCGGATAGCGTCCCCAGCCGGCCCACAACCCAACTCGGCGCTGAGGCTGGGTGCCGCCGCGGGCATCTTGCCCGTACGCTTGCTCTGCAAGCACTGGCGAGACGCCAGTGGCACCCGCCGGGCTGTGGGCCGCGTCGACACGCGTCGTTCTGTTGGTTTGCTTGTTCATGCGGCTTTTGGGACGTCTTTCTCGTCGGCTTTCTCTTCCGTCTGTTGATCGAGGAGTTTCTCGACCGTGCGCTGAAGGGTTTTCAACTGGCGGCGCATCTCCGGCAGCTTGGTGAAGGCGGCCTGCTTGAGCTTCTGTTCGCGTTCGGGCGTGGCCGGGATGCCGATCATGCGCTTGCCGTCGGGCACATCGTTGATCACCCCGGCCATCGCGCCCAATACGGCGCCGTTGCCGATGTGCACGTGGTCGCGCACCCCCACCTGGCCGGCCATCACCACGTAGTCGCCGGTGGTCGTGCTGCCGGCAATGCCCACCTGCGAGCAGAGCATGTTATGGCGCCCGATGCGGCAGTTGTGCGCGACCATGACCTGATTGTCGATCTTGGTGCCTTCGCCGATGGTGGTCGGGCCGTAGGTTCCCCGGTCGATCGTCGTGCCGGCGCCCACCTCGACGTCGGCCCCGAGGATGACGTTGCCCAACTGGGCCGAAAGCACGTGGCGGCCGTCGACCTGGGTATAGCCGAACCCATACGCGCCGAGCACGGCCCCGGCGTGGATGATGCACCGCGGGCCGACGATCATATCTTCGTAGAGCACCGCGCCCGGAAAGATGGTCACGTCGCGTCCGATCTTCGAGCCGGCCATGATGTGCACGCCTGAATGGATCGTCGAGCCGGCGCCGATGAACACGTCGTCGCCGATCATCGCGTAGGGATGCACGTCGACGTCCTCGTCCAGCTTGGCCGAAGGGCTGACCACCGCCAGCGGGCTTACGCCGGTGCGGCACCGCTCGCGCGGCGGGTTGAAGTGCTTCAAGATGGTCGCGAAGGCCGCGTGGACGTCGTCGACCAGAATCGCCGGGAGTTCTTCCTGCGGCGGGCTGTCGCCAGAGGCCAACACGGCCGACGCCCGGCTCTGGGCCAGGCAGTGATTGCGATCCGCCAGGCCGTCTATCAAGGTGATTTGGCCGGGCACGGCATTACCCAACGGAGCGGCACCGCAGATTACCAGGTCGCCGTCGCCCAGCAGCCGACCGTCGACCAGCGCCGCCAATTCCGCGAGAGTGGTTTGCATGAGATCGGAATCCTTTCCGAGAAGAAGTCGTTTCCTGGGTAACCCTGCGCGGCGGGACCCCCAAGCGAGCGGGGCGGGAATCCAAGGTCCAGTATCCTAGCTCACCTGTCCAAACCGGGCAAGATCAGGTGCGTGACCAGCGTTCTGGGCGGCCTTAAGTCGTGGCGGTGCGGGCGTTTGG
>CAZWWC010000282.1:0-6157 GCA_964637625.1 uncultured Planctomycetaceae bacterium | reverse complement strand
TGTGCGAGAGTAAGTCACGGAAGGCACCGCCGATTCCCTCTTTTGGGTGGTATTTGTTGGGCTGTCCCAGTAATCCCATCCACCGGCACAGGAAAACCTCGACAGACCAGAATTCGTAGCAAAAAGGGAAATATTTGGTGTTTCCATTGACTAAAAACAGCTGTTTAATATAATTGTTTTAAACGGGCGTTTTAATCCTTGGGATGAGGGGTGAAGGACCATGGCTACTGACGACACACGGGGGCGAATCGTTCACGCGGCGGGAGGGGTGTTTGCGGAGCGGGGATTTCGCGGGGCCACGATCCGCGAGATCTGCCGCAAGGCAGGCGCGAACCTCGCCAGCGTGAACTATTACTTTGGGGATAAGGAGCATTTGTACGTCGAAGTCTTCAAGGCGGCCCATCCGGGCGGGGTCGAGCCGAGTCTCGCCAAGGAATGGCCCGAGGAGGCTCCGCCACAGCAGAAACTCAGAATGTTCATCCACGAGTTGCTGAAGCGCTTGTTTCGGGCCGACGCGCCGGCCTGGCGGATGCGACTCCTGCAGCGCGAGATTCTCGATCCGACGCCGTTTTGTGCGGAAATGATGCAGCAGTACTTCCGGACGAAGTTCACCCAATTGATGAGCGCGCTCGACGAAGTGCTTCCGCCGGACATGCCCCCGTATCGACGCCATCAGCTAGGGTTCAGCATCATTGGTCAGTGTGTCTATTTCCGAGCTGCTTCCCCGGTGATCGCCATGATCATCACGGAAGAGGAACAACGAGAATGCCACACGGTTGAATTGTTGACCGAGCATATCTCTCAAGTCGTACTCGCCGCGTTGGGGCTGGCGCAACCGCTCGGTCGACCGGCCGGCGACGGGCACCGAAAGAACTTGCCCGTGGCCGAGACGGATCCATCGACCGTTCGAGCATCGGAGTAGGAGCGCGAGAAACCTGTAGACAGACCGGAACGAGATGGGATGAAACGATGACCGAAAACGACAGTTCTCTTGCCCGTATCACGAGACTCGTGGCCACCCTGGTCATTTTGGGGATTGGGGTGGTAGGGCTTGCGGTGATGGCGCGATACGGGCGGACCGAGCTCCCGACGTCTGCGCCCGAGAAGGGCCAAGCGCCGCTGGTCGAGACGGCCGAAGTACGGCTGCAACAGCAGCGGCTCGACATCGAAGTCGACGGCGTCGTGGTTCCCCGACGAGAGATTGCCGTGGCGGCCGAAGTGGGAGGGCGGGTTGTCCAGAAAACCGACGCGTGCGAGGCGGGCAAGTACGTCCGCAAGGGAACGCTGCTGATCGAAATCGATCCTCAGGATTACAGCATTGAAGTCGAGCGACTTGACAAAGAGCTGGAGCAAGCGCAAGCCAGTCTTCAAGAGCTGGACGTGGAAGAAACCAATACGCAAGCGTTGGCCAAACTGGCAGAGGATTCGCTTGCGCTGCAGCGACGGGAGGTCGCACGGCTCGAGAAGCTGGTTAGCCGAGGCATCGTGACCGAGTCACAGATGGACACGGAGCGCCGCAACGTACTGACCGCCCGCAACGCCCTGGTCACCTTGCAAAACCAACTGCGGACGATCGGAACCCGGCGTGCTCGGCTCCAGGCGGCCAAGGAGCTGGTGCAGGCCAATCTGAAGAAGGCCCGACTGAATCACCGGCGCACGAAGATCACCACGCCGATCGACGGGATGATCGTCCAGGATTTGGTCGAGTTGGATGCCTATCTTGCGCCGGGCACCATCGTGGCCAAAATCGAGGATGTCTCGCAGTGCAACGTTCGCTGCAATCTCCGCATGGACGAGCTCTATTGGATTTGGAATCAGCCCCGCGAGTCGGCCACGCCGGAGCAAGAGACGCAAGAAACGCGGGAGACGACGGGCAGGGACTACCTGTTGCTGCCTACCCCGACGACGGTGACTTATAAGCTGGGCGATCGGCAATACCACTGGGACGGCGTCCTGACCCGCTACGACGGAATCGGCCTGGACGAAGCGACACGAACCGTTCCCTGCATCGTCGTGGTCGCGAAGCCCAGCAAGGTGCGAGAGGACGAGTCGCAAGACGCACGATCCGTGCGGGGGCCCCGGGCGCTGGTCCGCGGCATGTACGTCCAGTTGACCATTCATGCCAGGCCACAAACCCCTTTGCTGGAGGTGCCCGAAAAGGCGATTCGGCCGGGCAATCGGGTATGGCGGGTGCGCGGCGGCAAGTTGAACACGATTCCGGTAAGGGTGGTCAGTGTGATGGGCGACGTTGCGGTGGTTCGGGTCAAGGGAAATGAGCTGATGTCTGGTGACCAGGTGGTGACCACGCCGCTGGCGTCGGTCGAGGAAAACATGCCGGTGCGGGCGCAAGCGGAGAAGAAGCCATGAAGTCCGTGATTCGGTGGGCCATCAAGAACAAGCCGGCGATGAACACGCTGATGATCGCCATATTGGTCGTCGGCACGGCCAGTATGTTCATCATGCGCCGTGAGGTGTTTCCCGGCTTCGAGTTGGAATACATCGTCATCACGGTACCCTATCCCGGCGCCAGTCCAGAAGAAGTCGAAGAAGGTATCTGCCAGAAAATCGAAGAAGCCGTCCGTGCCACCGACGGCATCAAGAAGATCATCTCGGTGGCCCGCGAAGGGGCCGGCACCGTTCTGTTGGAGCTGAAGTCGGGCGAGCCGAACACGCAGAAGATTTTGAACAAGGTCCGCAGCGACGTCGATCGCATTCCGAGCTTTCCCGAGATGGCCGAGGATCCCGAGGTTGAGCAGTTTCTTCTGCGGCGCCCGGCGATTCGTGTCGGTGTGATCGGCCCGGAGAGCGACAATCCCGAGGCGGAAAGGCGGCTTCGGGACGTGGCTGAGGAAGTCCGCGATGAATTGCTGCAGTTGCCCAGCGTCTCGCAGGTCGAAATGGTGGGTGTCAAGGACTACCAAATCGACGTCGAAATCTCGGAAGAAACGCTGCGGAAATACGGACTGACGTTGCAGCAGGTGGCCCAAATCATTCGTCGGGAGAACATCGAGTTGCCCGGCGGCACGATGAAGACCGACTCGCAGGAGATCTTGTTGCGCGGCAAGAACAAGCGGCTCCTTGGGCACGAGATTGCCAAGATTCCGCTGGTTACCCAGCCCGACGGCGTGGTGCTGACCGTGGGCGATTTGGGCGTGGTCCGGGACGAGTTTGTCGACACGACGGCCATTCACCGCATCAACGGCAAGCCGGGTATGGTCATCGCCGTGCAGAAGACGGCCGCCGAAGACCTTCTGGAAATCGTCCACGAAATCAAGCAATTTCTGGGCGAGGCGCAAGGGCAACCCGAAGAGAAACCCGAGGGGTTCTTCGGGCGGATCAAGCAATCGCTTGCCGGGGGCCACCTCCCCAGCAGCTATCGCCTTCCGCACGGCTACTCCTTGACCACGTGGGATGATAACTCGGTCATGGTGGAGGATCGCATCAATCTCTTGACCCGTAACGGGCTTCAAGGGTTGGCGCTGGTCTTGGTCGTGTTGGCCGTTTTTTTGGAGTTACGGCTGGCGGCCTGGGTTGCCATGGGTATCCCCATTTCGATCCTCGGCGGCGCCGCGATCATGCTGGGCATCGACCAGACGCTCAATATGCTCTCGCTGTTCGCGTTTCTGATGGTGTTGGGCATCTTGGTGGATGACGCCATTGTGGTCGGCGAAAACGTCTACACGCACCGACAAGGCGGCAAAGGTCTCATCGAAGCGGCCGTCGACGGCACCTGTGAAGTGCTGCCCTCGGTCACGGCCTCGGTCTCGACGACCATCATTGCCTTCGTGCCGCTGTTGTTTGTGCCCGGCGTGATCGGCAAATTCATCGCGATCATGCCGATCGCGGTCATCGCGATGCTGCTCATCTCGCTCTTTGAGTGCGCGTTCATCCTGCCGTGCCACCTCGTGCATCAACCGCATTCCCACGGTCGGTTCGAGCGGTTGCGGGCCAGGGCCGGACGCCTGCGGTTCCTCGCTCCGTGGTCGCTGGTTGCCATCGCCATCTGGGGTGGCGTGACGTGGATGCTGCTGCGCCAGTCGATCCCGTTGTACATGAAGGTGGGCACGTCGGCTGCCCTGCTCGTCTTTGCGCTGTTGCCCCATCTGGTCTATTGGGCAAGACCGTTCTTTGCGCTGTTAGGATGGATTCACGACCATGTGTTCAATCGGGTCAACGCACGGGCGACCCGTCTTCTCAATTTCGTGATTCACCGGCTCTATTTGCCCGTGCTTCGCCGCTCGCTCGACAATCCTTCGATCACGCTGGCTGCTGGCTTGTCCATCCTGTTGTTGGCGATCGGGCTGGTCCAGATGGGCGTCGTGGAGTTCGTCTTCTTTCCGAAACTGGACAGCAACACGATTGCGGCTTCGATCACCTATCCCGACGGTACGCCGGCCTCAGTGACCGCCGCCGCCACGCGCCGCATGGAAGAAGCCGTGCAGAAAATCAACCGAAACCACAGCAAGCCAAACGAGCCTTTTGTGCAGTTGATTCACCGGTCCGTTGGGCAACCGAGTACATTGGGTGGGATCCGCCCGGGACAATCCAGCGAGGGCAGCCACGTGGGAGGTGTTGGCGTGGAGATGGTGGGCACCGAGTGCCGCGACGTCCGGAGTGATGAGATTGCCGATGAGTGGCGCGAACTCTGCGGCGCTTTTCCCGGCGCGGAGAACGTGACGTTTGGATCGGCTCACGTAGGGCCGGGCGGGGCGGCCATTGAATTCCGTCTGCTGGCCCGACCACGCGACATGAACAAGCTGGAAGAAGCCATCGAGAAATGCAAAGAGAAGTTGGCGACGTACAAGGGCGTGCAAGATATCGTCGACGATTCGCAGCCCGGCAAATGGGAATTCCAGGTCAACGTGAAGGACGACGCCAAGTCGCTGGGTCTCACGGCGGCCGATCTGGCCGAAACGATTCGCGCGGCCTACTACGGCGAGGAAGTCATGCGCCTGCAACGGGGACGCCATGAGGTGAAGCTCATGGTCCGCTATCCCCGCAATGAGCGTCGCTCACTGGCCGACTTCGACGAGATTCGGGTCCGCATGCAGCCTTCGCGCGCCAGCAATCAGGCCAAGATCGCCCTGAGGAACGTCACATCGCCCGCCAGCGCGGCGGGCCGCCCGGCCGAACGACCCTTGACCGAACTGGCCGACGTCCAGGTCAAACGGGGTTACAGCTCGATCAACCGGCTCGATCAACTCCGCTCGATCACCATCACCGCCGACGTGAATAAGAAGGCCGGAGGAAACGCCGCTCGGATCGTCGGCGACATGAAGAAGAACTTCTTCCCGAAGCTGTTGAAGGAGTATCCCGGACTGCGACTGAACTGGGAGGGACAACAACAGCAAACGCAAGAGTCTTTTCTGGGTTTGGGCATTGGCCTGGCGCTGGCGCTGGTGGTGATGTTCGCGCTGTTGACGTTCGAGTTTCGTTCCTATCTCCAGCCCGTATTGATCCTGGCCATCGTGCCGTTCGGCT
Source organism: uncultured Planctomycetaceae bacterium (assembly GCA_964637625.1). Taxonomy (GTDB): domain Bacteria; phylum Planctomycetota; class Planctomycetia; order Pirellulales; family Thermoguttaceae; genus UBA11386. Next base: position 676 of record CAZWWC010000282.1, on the reverse strand, counting down.
TCATTGGGGCGGTCCTCGGGCATTTTCTCATGGGGCTGGACCTGACGATCTTCAGTCTCTTCGGCCTGGTGGCCTTGACCGGCGTGGTGGTCAACGATTCGATCGTCCTGATCGACTTTATCAACCGCCGGGTACGCTCCGGTATCGCGCTGGGCGAGGCTCTGCTCGACGCCGGGCGCCGCCGTTTTCGGCCCGTCATGCTGACCTCGCTCACGACCGTCGCCGGATTGCTGCCGATCTTGCTGGAAAGGTCGTTTCAGGCGCAGGTCTTGATCCCGATGGCCACCAGCCTGGCCTTCGGATTGATGTTCACGACGCTGATCATGCTGATTCTGGTGCCCACGATGTATCTGGTTTACGTGCGGCTGGTCGTGGGAGACGAGGCCCGTATGCTCGATTCACCCGAGCTGGTCGCCAAGGAGCCGGCGACTGATTTCGTCGGCTTGGAGCATGTCGCGACTCCGTCCGAGCCGGTGGCCCAGCTTGAACCGTCGCCGGTGGACACCGCCTTGTTGGATCCCACCGAAACCGTTGCGTGGGGTGTTCGTGCCCAACCGGTCGACGATGACTCCGATGCGGACGGAGACGGTCAGCCGGACGAGGAGGCGGTACCTCAACCGCAACGCCAAACCTGGCCTCCGCCAAGCCATCTGCCCCGCTCCGGCGGCGGACAAGA
>CAZWWC010000281.1:3438-6184 GCA_964637625.1 uncultured Planctomycetaceae bacterium | reverse complement strand
TCCAGCCGGCCCAGGACCACAAACCGGCCGGCGACGGCGACACGGGTCCGAACACCGGCGGAATGGGCGCCTACTGCCCTGCCCCGTTGGTCGACGACGACACACTCCACTGGATCGAGGAGCACGTGCTGGTGCCGACGGTCCATGCGATGAAACGTGCCGGCCGGCCCTTTGCCGGTGTGCTCTACGCCGGGCTGATGATGACCAACCAGGGCCCAAAAGTCCTCGAATACAACGTGCGGTTCGGCGATCCCGAATGCCAGCCGCTTCTGATGCGGCTGAAGACCGATCTGGTGGACCTGCTCGAGGCGGCCACGGACCGGCGGCTTGCCAAAATCGAGCCGCTCGATTGGGATCCGCGGCCGGCCGTCTGCGTCGTGATGGCCAGCGACGGCTACCCGGGCAGCTACGAGAAGGGCCAGTTGATCCGCGGCCTCGACGAAGCGGCCAAGCTGCCCGACGTGAAAGTCTTTCATGCCGGAACCCGCGAGACCGACGAGGGCGTCGTCACCAGTGGCGGACGCGTGCTGGGCGTGACGGCGCTGGGCCAGAGCATCGCCCTGGCCAAGCTTCAGGCCTACACGGCCGTCAAGTGCATCCGCTGGCAAGGCGCCTGGTGCCGCAAAGACATCTCGGACAAGGCCCTGCTGCAAACGACGTAGGCCGGGTCGTCCCTCGATTCTGCGGTCGGGTGGCATGCTCTCGCTTGCGTGAGCATGTTTTTTATCTCCGCGGGTGGCACCGATGATTCTGCGCGGTGCACGCTACTATTCATAGAGAGCCCAGTCGCAGAATCGTCGGTGCCGCGCAGCGGCAAGAGGCGTTTGATGCTCGAGGATAATCCTCTTGTTGCTTCGCAACACCGACGATTTTCCGAAGACGCCTCATACGGCCACGACGTCCAATGCGGAAAATCATCGGTGCCACCCACGGCTATCTGGGGCAGCGCTTCGCTATGCCCCAGCCACCCTTTCGCCGGGTCATGCCTCAGCCTACTTTAGGCTCTACGAGTCAATAATCCGCTCGGCCTCTTCCATGCCGGCTTCCATGATGTACGGGATGCCGGAGACCTTGGCCGCCTCTTCGGTCAACGAGATCAGGTCGGCCCGTTTGAGCGTGTCGAGCCGGAAGCTCCGCGCCCCGGCCATCAGTTGGGTCAGGCCGGTCTGCAGTTTGTCGACGTAGGTGTACATCGCCATCGCGCCGAGCGGCATCCGCTGCATCGCTTCCTTGCCGAACCGTTCCAGCAGCGTCTCGTAGGTGGCGAAGATCTGCTCGGGCGTCTCGCCGAAGGCTTTGACCGTGGCGGGCAGTTCCTTCCATTTGCTCGCTCTACCGTTACCCTTGCGGACGACGGCCTCGATATTGTCGCCGACGAATCCGGGGATCATCAGCGCCCGGCCCATGCACACCGCGCTGAAGTACGGCGCGCCCATGGCCAGGACCTTGAAGATGTGGTCTTCGGTCGAGAAGCCGCCGGCCATGGCCAGGTTGGGAATCCACTCACCCCGGGCAGCCATCCGCTTGGCAAACCGATAGGCCATCGCCTGCAAGTAGAACGTCGGAATCCCCCATTCCTGCATCATCCGCCAGGGACTCATGCCCGTGCCGCCGCCGGCCCCGTCGATCGTCACCAAATCGACACGCGCCTTGGACGACCACTTCAGCGCCATGGCCAGCTCGCGCGGGCCGTAGGCGCCCGTCTTGAGCGAGACCCGTTTGACGCCGATCTGACGGCGAAGGTATTCCACCGTGCGACGGAAGTCTTCCTCGTCGATGAAGCCGAGGCGGGAATGGCGCTCGAACTCGCGGATCGCGCCGGATTTGAACGCGGTCTGATTCCAGGGATCTTCCGGGTTGGGCGTAACGATGTAGCCGCGACGCCGCAGCTCGATCGCCTGGTCCAGATCGCGGACCTTGATCTCGCCGCCGATGCTCTTGGCCCCTTGACCCCATTTCAGCTCGATCGTCTCGACGCCCAGCTTTCCAACGACGTACTCGGCCACACCCAACCGCGTGTCCTCGAGATTCATCTGGACGATGATGTCGCCGTACTGGTCCCTCCACGCCTTGTAGAGGTCCAGCCGCCGCTCCATCTCGGGCGACCGGGTCACCCGGCCGTGCTTGTCCTGCTTCAGGCCGGGATCGATGCCACAGACGTTCTCACCCACCACCAGCGAGATGCCGCAGATGGCCGCTCCGGCGGCCAGGCCGTCCCAATGCTTGTGCGCGATCTCCGTCGAGCCCAGCGCGCCGGTGAAAATCGGCATCCGCATCCGCACCGGATGCATGTGGCCATAAACGGCCGACGTGTCGACCTCGGGAAAGATCGCCTTGTCCGGGTTGGCCTCGTCGATCGCCTCGGCGCCCAGCGCGTAGCCCAGGATGTTCAAATGCGAGTAGTCGACCGGATATTCCTTGTCGGCGCCGGCGGTGAGCTCGCCGAACGGTCCAGGATAGATGACTTCCCGACCGCGCAGCGACGCTTTGAAGATCTCGCAGTTGCCTGCACAACTGTCGACACACCGCGTGCACAGCCCGGAAGAAAGCGCCACGTTTCGCGAGCGATTCTTCGTCTGCGAGACGTCGCTGCCTTGCGGAGATTGAAGGTTCATTCGAGTTCTCCTCCTCGATATGGGTAACCTGAAGCCATGCCATGCCGACCGACGAACGCCGAATTATAGCCATGCACCGGGTGTAGGAAAAGCTTGACTGCCACAGAATATAGGCCAGGCCGCGACCCGGC
>CAZWWC010000281.1:0-3338 GCA_964637625.1 uncultured Planctomycetaceae bacterium | reverse complement strand
CCGGGTGTAGGAAAAGCTTGACTGCCACAGAATATAGGCCAGGCCGCGACCCGGCGGGGTGGCTGGGGCATAGCGAAGCGGTGCCCCAGTTTTCTACACGTGCAGCAAATATCGCCGGTTATAACCCGGCCTACTTCTATTCCTCCAAATCCTCCGCATAGCCCGGGGGGAAGGGGTTGTACGACCCGCCGGGCACATCGAGATCGTCTCGGCGGGGTTCTTTGTCGTGGGATTCGCGCTGGTCGGGCGTCTGCGACGGCTGTTTCGTGGTCTCCTCCTGCAGCAGCTTTTCAAAGGCCGACTCGCCGCCAAACTGGCGAAACCAGTACTCGACGTCCTCTTCCAACAGCGGCACCGGCGGCCGGGCCGGCTGGCTCTGGGCTTGGGCCATTCGTCGACGCCGCCGGCTCTCGACTCGGGCGTACCAGACGTCGCAGTCCATGGATTTCGCCCGGCGTCGACGCGCGGCCCGCTGTAGGCGATGATCGCTCGAAACGACAAGCAGCCGGCGCGGCGCGTCGTCTTGCCGGATCAGCTCCTCGATCAGGCTGTCGGCGTCGGGATAGCGCGAGGCGAAGCGGACGGTGATCCCGCGATAGTGGACCACCCGAGGCAACCCCGGCGGCGCATCGGCCGCGTCGAAGACAACCGTCGTGCGCGGAATCTCCTTCGGATCGAGCGACTCGGCCAGGAAGTTCAACAGCGCCAGCCGCGCCCGCCCAAGCGTCCCCGACCCGACACCCGAAGCAAGAATGCCGGCCACGTTCAACAAATTGTAACCGTCGATCAGTAGGGTCATCGTCTTTGCGGACTATTGGATTTCACCACGGAGGACGCGGAGGAACACGGAGAAGGAAGGAACCACAGATGGACACAGATAAAATTTGTAGGATGCGTGCTTGCACGCATCAATAATTACATGAAGAATCGTTGTCACACTCACTTGCCAGTGTCACACTGCGGCAGCCAAAGGCCCTTCTCACCGAAGCGATAATCTTGAAGCCATGTTCTTACATCATTCTCATCCTTCAGAGAGATTCCAAGCATACGTAGTGATTCTGGCGAATATTTACGCATTTTGGCAAAGCCCGCAAGTGTAACGATCATCGCCATGTGCCACCCAAAAGTGCTCTTTTCTGAGAGAAACGCTCCATAGACTCGATCAACGACTTCTACACCGACGTGATCTTTCCACCGTTTGGTCTCCACAAATATCCGTAGATCATTCCCCTCCGGTTGGATTCTCTTTAGCACAAATACGTCTGCAGCGGTGTTTGCCTTCCGGCCGAGAAGCTTGACTTCATCGTATCCCCAGCTAGCAAAGAATTCAGCAATCAACTGTTCGAAGACCTGCCATGGCAATAACCTGAGATCTTCCGGATGGCCTCTTAGATGAGTGATCAAGAACGGTGTCAGTTCTTCAGCTTGTTGCAGTACTGATTCAACTGCCTGAGGATCAAGCGTAGTCCGAGGCGAGAACTGAGAAATTGCCTTCAGAAACTTTTGTCGGGCACGTTTCTGGATTCGCGATATCTGCGATTCGCTTACCTTGAAGATATGCGCTACTTCCGCAAGCGTGTAACAGTAGCCATCAGGAAGGCCCGTGCGAAGCTTGAAGATTTCACGTTCGCGGTACGTGAAGGTTCTGAGAATCCCTCCCACATCCGCCCTGTTTGTTGTGTAGAGCTCCGGGATCCTGTCACCGACTGGGCGAGGCATTCGATTACCGTCTCGTTATAGACTTCGGCAGTGAGTCAACGCCCAGCACTGCTGGACAAGCCAGCAGTGGCACCCGCCGACTCTTCATTTGTGTTTATCTGTGTCCATCTGTGGTTCCTTCCTCCTCCGTGTTCCTCCGCGTCCTCCGTGGTGAGTGAATCACCGTCGGAACTTGACCCGGCCGCCGACGATCACCGTTTCGGCCCGTCCGCGCAACTGCCAGCCGGCGAACGGCGTGTTGGTGCTTTTCGAGCGGAACTCGGCCGGGTCGACCGTCCATTGGACCTTCGGGTCGATCACGGTTACGTCGGCGTCGGCCCCGGGGGCGAGCGTGCCCTTGTCGATGCCGAGCACCCGGGCCGGATTGATCGTCATCTTCGCCAGCACGGTCGGCCAATCGAGATGGCCCGGCTCGATCAACCGCGTGACGACCAGGCCCAAGGAGGTTTCCAGCCCGACGATGCCGAAGGGGGCTCGATCCAACTCTTGCATCTTTTTTTCCTTGGCGTGCGGAGCATGGTCGCTGGCGATCACGTCGATCGTGCCGTCGATCAGGCCGTCGGTCACGCCGGTTACGTGCCCGGCGCCGCGGAGAGGTGGGTTCATCTTGAAGTTCGAATTGAACGTGCGGAGGCTCTCGTCGGTCAGCGTGAAATGATGCGGCGTGACTTCGGCCGTGACGCGGATGCCGCGGGCCTTTGCCCGGCGGACCGCGTCGACGCTGCCGCCGGTCGAGACGTGCATCATGTGCAGCCGGCCGCCGGTCGCTTCGGCCAGGGCGATGTCGCGGGTGGTCATCACGTCCTCGGCCGCCGGCGGAATGCCGACCAGCCCAAGGATCAACGCGGTCAGCCCGTCGTGCATCACGCCGCGGGCGGTCAGCTCGGGAATCTCGGCGTGGCTCAGCACGGGCTTGTCGAACATCAGGCAGTATTCCAATGCCCGGCGCATCAGCTCGGGGTCGGACACGGGCGAGCCGTCGTCGCTGAAGGCCACGGCGCCGGCCTGGACCAATTGGCCGATTTCGGCCAGCTCCTTGCCTTCACGATTCTGGCTCACGCAGGCAATCACGAACACGTTGCAGTTGTCGGCCCGGGCGGCCTGGCCGCGGACGAACTCAACGGCGCCTTGCGTGTCGATCGGCGGATCGGTGTTGGGGATGCAGGCGATCGACGTGAACCCCCCGGCCAGCGCGGCGGCCGTGCCCGTGGCGATCGTCTCGTCATCTTCGTTGCCCGGCTCGCGAAGGTGGACGTGCATGTCGATCAGCCCGGGCGAGACGATCTTGTCGGCCGCGTCGATGACTTCTTCATCACCGGTCGGCTCGATGTCGAGACCGACGATACGGCCGTCTTCAATCAACAGATCGGCGACCCGGTCGATTTGCCCGGCCGGATCGATCACGCGTCCGCCGCGAATGAGGATTTTGGACATGGCTTTGGCTTAGGGATTTGGGGATTTAGGGATTTAGGGATTTGGGGATGGCAGGTCATGCCCGAAATCCCGAAATCCCTACTTCTTACTTCCAACCAGCAGCCAGAGGACGGCCATCCGCACGGCCAGACCGTTGGTGACCTGCTCGAGGATGGCCGAATGGGGGCCGTCGGCCACGTCGGGGG
>CAZWWC010000280.1:0-6226 GCA_964637625.1 uncultured Planctomycetaceae bacterium | reverse complement strand
TGTGTGGTGCCGCGGCGTTGGCCGGGCTGCTCGTCGGGAGATGGAGCTACTACTACATCTTGCTGCGACACGCTCGCGTGGAGACGCATGAGAGCGTCGCCCGCCTGGTGGCCGACTTGTCGCGACGGCTGGGCCTGCGGCGCCGGGTCGACGTGCTGGTGAGCAGGCGGCCGTTCGGACCGGCCGTCTACGGCGTGTGGCGTCCCACGCTGATCCTTCCGCAAGCGTTGGTCGAAGAAGAGTTGACCGATCACGTCCGGCGGATCATCGCCCACGAGTTGATCCACATCCGCCGGGGTGACCACCTCGCGGGCATGCTCCAGCTTCTTGCCCAGGTGATCTGGTGGTTTCACCCGCTGGTGTGGTGGACCAACCGGCAGATGTGCGTCCAGCGCGAGCACTGCTGCGACGACGAGGTTGTCGGCAGCTTGAATTGTGATCCCGGCACGTATGCCCAGAGTCTATTGGACGTGCTGAAACTCCGGCGGCAGTTGCGTCCCGCGCTGTTGCCCGGCGTTGACGCACCCCAAGTAACCAAGAGAAGATTGGAGAATATCATGGACCGTCGCAAGATCTTTCATCGTCGTATGCCCCGCGTTTGCTGGGCCATGCTCATCGTCGGCATTCTGTTTGTGGTGCCCGGCGCCGGATTCACGTTCCCCGGCACCGGCGCCGAGGAAGGGCCCACTGAAAAGGTAGTGGCCAACGATGAGCAGGACGTGTCGGCCGGCGCGAATCTCCAGAAACTTATCAACCGCGCCAAGTCACGTGCCGTCATCAACGTCGCACCGGGCACCTACACCGAACCCATCACGATCAACAAGCCGATTACGCTGGTGGGCAAAGACGCGAAGAAGTGCGTCCTCGACGTAACGGCGGACCAACCGGCAATCATGGTCGCTACCCGAGGACCTGTCACAATCGACTCGCTGACGATCAAGTGGCAGCGGGCCACCAGTAGCGGCAGGCCGAGCGGCCCGACCGCCGCACTGGCAACCAAGGACAGCAAGGCCACCATACGGAACTGCCGCGTGATCGCGCCGAGCAACCCCAAACGGTGCCCCTCGGCGGTGGATTGCATGGGCTTTTCGAACGTCAGCCTGAAGAATTGCCGTTTCGAAGGATTCGAGTTCTGCATCAACTACACCGGAGGCGCCGACGGGAAAATCACCGACTGCGTGGTCCTCAATCCGGGCCACTGCGGCATCACGGTCTACTCCGGTTCCGAGATCGACGTTTCGAAGACCATCATCACCGGCTCGCACTACCACGGCATGCGTTGCACCGGCGGAAAGCTGTTGGTGCACGACAATCTGATCATCGACAACCGCAATCGCGGGATCTACCTCGGCAATAAACCGGCCAACGGCGTGATCCGCAACAACGTGATCATGGAGAACGGCGTTGGAATCAGCGCCTTTCCAGACGCCAAAGTCACGATCATGAACAATCTGTTTCTCAAGTCGGGCTACCGCGGATTGGACGGCCGCGACTCTTCTCAGATCACCGTCAAGAACAACATCTTTCTGGACAATCCGAAGGGCTTCGTCCTGGTCCGCGAGGCCGGAAGAAACAAGGCCAAGCTGCTGAAGAACACCTTCTGGAACAACAAGACGAATACGGAGAACACCCACTTGCCCCAGGGCTCCTTCGTCGTCGACCCCGACTTCAAAAACCTCGAACAGGGCGACTTCACGCCCCAGGCGAAGGAAATCACGAAGAACAGGCAGGGATTGACCAATCCGAAGGTCTTCATCGCCCTGTGGAAGAAATGGAAAGCACTCTCGGAAGAGGAGTAGCATACGCCGAAAGCAAGCATAGGGTGGGGTGGCTTCCGCCCCATCAAGATCAGATACAACCAGAGTGAACCACTCATTGCGATCGTGACGCTTCTCGAACGCGTCCGATCATTAGGGCCGTCGCGCCGCTCCACCACCAGCGGACGGCGGCCTCGCTTTTTTCCTGAACGCCGGCACGACCGGACAAGCCAACAGTTGGTAGGGTGGGGCGGTTGCCGCCCCACCAGGATTCGGCCAATTCCGCGGTCTGTTGACTGTGACACACAGTCGGGCGGTCTACCGCCTTGACCAGTAGCAGTATCCAGGTCGACAGCAGCACAATCATCGCCACGGCACGGAGGGATAGGGAGCGGAGCATAGTCAGGTTTTCCTTCTTCCGGCTATCCCCTTTTCTCGGCTTCGTTACGCGACGTCGGGCTTCCGCCCGACGCTATCAATCCCGGCGCGCCGGGACTGCCTGCTGCCTGCTGCCGTCTATTCTTGCGCTTCACCGGTCATCGGCACGAACGCCACCGGGGCAACTCTTTTCTCCACGACCGATCCGTCGGGCCGCTTCTCGATGAGCAACAGATCTTGGAAGAAACGCCCCACCGGGATCACCATGCGGCCGCCCTTGGCGAGCTGTTCGACCAGCGGCTTGGGGACGTGGTCGGCCGCCGCGGCCACGATAATCACGTCGAACGGCGCGTGCTCCTTCCACCCGCCATAGCCGTCGCCGTGGCGAACCGTGACGTTGTTGTAGCCCAACGCGGCCAGCCGCTTCTTCGACGAGGCGGCCAATTCCTCGACGATCTCGATGCTGTAGACGTCCTTGCACAACTCGGACAGGACGGCCGCCTGATAGCCGCTGCCCGTGCCGATGTCCAGCGCCCGGCCGCTCGGCTTCGGCTCGACGAGCTGGGTCATCAGCGCGACGATGTACGGCTGGGAAATGGTCTGGCCGTGACCGATCGGCAGCGGCCCGTCACGATAGGCCTCGTCGACGAGCTTCTCCGGGACGAACCGCTCGCGCGGCACCCGGCCCATCACCTCCAGCACGCGCTTGTCGCGGATATCGCGCCGGGCCAGATCGTCGCGGACCATCCGTGCTCGTGCTTCCTTGAAGCGGGTTACCTCGGGCGATTGCGGCTCGGCCACCGACGGGCCGGCCGACGAGGATGGCTCGCTGGAGACTTGCATTTCTGGTTGTCGGTTGAAGAAGGCCATCGCAAGCATGATCACGGCGAGGACCACCAACAGTGGCCCCAGAAACAGATTATAGCGACAAGCGGCGCGGCGTCGGCTCATGGCATGCTCCGTGGGATAAACCGGACACACCACCCTAATTCTACCACGTACGTCTCCTAGAGCCACCGGCCATTGGGCCCCCACGGCACGGAAACACAGGCCGCCGTCTCCCACTATCGGGTTATCGAGTCCGCTTGGGTCGATACAGGTCGGTCGCCGTGCCGAAGTGGACCTCGGCCGCGGCGCCGAGCGTTTCGGTCAGTGTGGGATGGGGGTGGATCGACTCGGCCAGATCGCCGGCGGCCGCCCCCATCTCGATGGCCAGCACGGCCTCGCCGATCAAATCGCCGGCGCCGGGCCCCACGATCCCGCAACCCAACACGCGATCGCTCGCCGGATCAATCAGCCATTTAGTCAACCCTTCGGTTCGCCCCACCGCCTGCGCCCGACCGCTGGCCGCCCAAGGAAACTGGGCCACGGCAACCCGGCGGCCTTCGCGCTTGGCCTGCTCCTCGGTCAAGCCGGCCCAGGCAATCTCCGGATCGGTGAATACCACCGCCGGAATCGCGCGCGGCGCAAAGGCAACCTCCTTGCCCGAGAGGGCTTCGACCGCTACCTTGCCTTCGTGAGCCGCCTTGTGGGCAAGCATCGGATCGCCGGCCACGTCGCCGATGGCCAGAATCCGCGAGTCGGTCGTGCGAAGCTGCGCGTCGACCGTCAGGAAACCCCTTTCGTTGACGCTCACCTGCGTATTCTCCAGACCCAGGCCCTCGCTGTTGGGCCGCCGCCCGACGGATACCAACACGCGGTTGAACGTTTGGGTCTTCTGCGGCACGTCGCCGTCGAACGTGACCTCGATCGATTCGCCTTTCTCTTCAAGCGAAGCTACCTTCGCATTCAGATAAATCGCCTCGAAATCCTCTTCGAGTCGCTTGGCAAGCGGCTTGACCAGGTTGCGATCGGCCCCGGGCAGCAGCCCGTCGGTCATCTCGACCACCGACACACGGGCGCCAAGCGCGGCATAGACCGTGCCCAGCTCCAGCCCGATGTAGCCGCCGCCGACGACCAACAGCGACTCAGGCACCTCGGGCAGCTCCAAGGCGGCGGTCGAGTCCATCACGCGATCACTTTGTAAATCCAGCCCCGGAATCGTCATCGGCGAGGAGCCCGTTGCCACGATGCAGTGCTCGAACTCCAATCGATCATCTTCCAGCGCGGCTCCACCGATCGGGTGCAGCTTGAGCACCTCCGAGCTTTCAAAGACCGCCCGAGCCTGAACCACCCGGACTTTGCGACGTTTGGCCAGTTGCGCCAGCCCACCGGTCAACGTGGCAATAACCTTCTCCTTGCGCGAGCGGACCGCATCGACGTCAATTCCCGGATCACCGAACGTGATACCCCACTGTTTCAGGTGTTTTGCCTCGGCCAGGACCTTGGCCACGTGGAGCAAGGCTTTCGAGGGAATGCAGCCCCGCAACAGGCAGACGCCGCCCAAGCGCGGCTGCATCTCGACGAGCGTGACTTCCATTCCCAGGTCGGCGGCCAGAAACGCGGCCGCGTATCCAGCGGGGCCGGCACCGATGATGGCCAGTTGGGTTTTCATTGGACCTCAGAGTGTAGGTGTTTTCTTTTTGGAACCACAGATGGACACAGATAAACACAGATGGAAGTATGTGTTCTGACTGGCTTGGTTTAGTCCATTCTCAGTAGTCCCAAGTTTGGCTGGCTGATACCACAACAGGTCATCCTGAGCGTAGCGAAGGATCTCGATTGTCCAAGGAGATTCTTCGCTGCGATCCGGGTGGGCATGGCACCCTGCAAACGTTTCACGACTCCCCCCTTTCATCCTTTCTTATCTGTGTTCATCTGTGTCCATCTGTGGTTTCAAATCCTTAACGTCGGGCAAGCCCGACCGCTAAACGACTGCCTGCTGCCTGCTACAACAGCAATTTGCCGGGCGATTGGAGTAGGTCGATCACCTCGTTCAGGAAGCGTCCGGCCGTAGCCCCGTCGACCACGCGATGGTCGTAGGAGAGGCTCAGCGGTAGCATCAGCCGGGTCTGGATCTGGCCGTCGCGCACGACCGGCATCCACCGCGAACGGCCCACCAGCAGCAGGGCCACCTCCGGATGGTTGATGATGGGCGTGCTATAGGTTCCGCCCACCGCGCCGAGATTGCTGATGGTGAAGGTGCCGCCGCGAAGATCCTCGATGGCAAAGCTCGCGTCGCGCGCCTGTAACGCCAGGTGTCCAAGCGCCTCGGCAATCTGCGGGATGGACATTTGGTCGACGCCGCGCAACACGGGCACGACCAGCCCCCGGGGCGTGTCGACCGCCACGCCCAGGCTCACGTACTCCTTATAAATAATCTGCTCGTTCTCCTCGTCCAGACTGGCACCCAGCGCCGGATGCCGCCGCAGGGCAAGGGCCACTGCTTTAAGAACCATCGGCATCATCGTCAGCTTGACGCCCGGGCCGAGATAGCCCTTCGGCACTCCCTTGCGAATCGCCTCCAACTCGGTCACGTCGGCGTCGTCGAAGTTGGTCACATGCGGAATCGTGCTGGCCGAATGGCTCAGGTGCTGGGCGATCGTCCGGCGAATCTGCGAAATGCGATCCCGGCGGATCGGTCCCCACGCGTCCCGGTCGGGTTGGCCCGGCGGAACGACCGGCTCGCGCGTTTCGTCAACGGCACTGCTGGGCAAGCCAGCAGTGGCACCCTTGGGCAACACACTCTGAACGCCCGCGGCACGTTGGACATCCTCGGGCGTGATCCGGCCGTGTGGACCGCTGCCGGAGACACGGGTCAGGTCCACGCCCAGTTCCCGGGCCAATCGTCGGGCGACCGGCCCGGCCGGAATGGAACTTGCATCACGGGGTGGTTGAGCAACGTCCGCCTGTGCTGTCGAGGGTGCCATGGGCCCCGATGATATCGGGGCCCTTGTAGTGGAGTCGGCACTGCTGGGCAAGCCAGCAGTGGCACCCTGCGTTTCCACCGGCTCTTTGTCTGGCTCTTCCTCCGACGGCTCCAGCGTCAGCAGCACCTGGCCCACGTTGACCTTCTGGCCCTCGCCGACGTGGATTTTGGTCACGGTGCCGCCGTCGCTACACGGGATTTCGATCACGGCCTTGTCGGTCTCCAACTCGAAGACGCCCTGGTTCGGCTGGACCACGTCGCCTTCGTGGACCAGGACCTTGAC
>CAZWWC010000279.1:0-6255 GCA_964637625.1 uncultured Planctomycetaceae bacterium | reverse complement strand
AGGCGTCGCGGGCCTTTGCGGCGCTGGAGGTTCTCTGCATCCTCTTCGACGAAGTGTAAGCCGGGGACTGTCCCAGCTTTTGCGCAGGCGCAGCTGAAGCTAAGATGGAACTGTCCGTAGTTGCAAATTCTATTGAGACCCGGCATTGTCATTCTGAGCATAGCGAAGAATCTGCTTCCCGGCGCGCCGGGATCGAGATCCTTCGCTACGCTCAGGATGACCTGTTGAGGTGTCAGTCAGCCAAAGTTGGAACTACTGACTATCCCCTTGCTGTTCCCGGACACCTCTGGGCCACCGCTGCGCTATGGCCCAGGCACCCCGTGGTGGTTCGAAACCAAGTTTTGGCCTGGCGGTCAGTCCTCGACGATCTTGTAGACGACGTCGTGCTCGCGGGCGTGCTCGGCGGCTTTGATGCCGATCTCGTCGCCCACTCCGGCCTCGTCGACCGGTTCTCGGTCGATCTGCATCGAGTCGATCGATTGGGTGAAGTCGCTCGTGTGGCCGACGACGTGGATCTTGTCTCCCACCCGAAGCGTTCCGTCGGTGATCAGGATCCCGGCGACCTGGGCCTTGCCGAAGTAATGGGTCACCTTGCCGATTGGTTCTTCGCTCATTTTTTTGATCTCCTTTTTCTTTTGATGGTCCGGGCCGGTGAGCACGTGACCACGGCCGAGGTCGACCCACTGGCCGCAGTCGCAGCGAACCCGGTGTCCAAACTGGAACAACGTAACGTCGTAGCCTGCCCCACACCGAGGGCAAGTAATGGCCATGGCAGTAGGCAGCGGGTAGTAGGCAGTAGGCAGCCTTGTAGGTCAGGCTCTGCCTGACGGATTCAACGGTCAGGCAGAGCCTGACCTACGGGGCTGACGTACGGGACTGTATGTCCTTTCTCTACACTTTCCACCCCTGCCACGTCAACCATCCCATTTCACCCTTCACACTTCTGACTTCATCCTTCATCCTTCTTCCCTCCCTCAGTAGAGCCGTTTTTGCCGGTGGAACCCCGGAGTGCTTGACTTGACCCCCTCGGGTTTACTATAAGAGAGGGCATCGGCTGGTACAACGGCGGTTAGCGTCAAGGATTGTGCTTCTGACGGTTGTCTTGTCATCGAGGGGGAGAAAACCATGGGCAGCAGGCTGAACAAGAGGGCGGGTCGGTCTGGTCGTGCTTCAAGGGTGCCACTGGCGTCTCGCCAGTGCCGGGGCCTGTCCCGATTTTCGCGCAGCGAAAATGGGACTGTCCCTTTCCGAACTCGACACAGAAACCCCTACCTTCACCGGCTCCGCGTCGAACCACTCGAAGACCGGCGGATGCTTTCTGTTCTTGGCTATCCCGCATTGCCTGGCATGGTGCTGGTCGATCCGGTGCCCAACCAGTTCAAAGATCAGATTGTTTACCTGGATTTCGACGGTGCCAAGAACGTGACCTACAACGGGCCGGTTATTGTAGAAGGGATAGACATTCCGCCGTTCCAAGCGCCGCGTGGACTGGCGGGCCAGGAGTCGGCAATTATCGACCAGATCGTTGCCCAACTACAAGCAACATTCAATGGGACAGGTATCAGCTTCACAACCGACAAGCCAGTCGAAGGATTGGAGTATTCAACCGTCTTCATCGGCGGTGATGATGCGGCGTTCAGTGTATATGGCGACTTCCTTGGCTTGAGCGAAACCATCGACGTCAACAACCAGAATAGAACCGACAAGGCCTTTGTTTTTGCCAACGAATTTGGCTCTTTCGATTCGACCTGCTCAGCCGTAAACGCCATTGCCCACACTATCGAACATGAAACGGGGTACTTGATCGGTTTCGCGCATGAAGATGCTCCGGAAGGAACTTTGGAGGACTTTGCCTACAGCGGAACGGTATACTGGGCCACAAGAGATTTCCTGGTGGTCGCCAATCATCATTTCATGGTGATCAGTTTCTCTGGATCAACTCCAGCATGGGAACAAATCCAGACTCTTGACAATGGAAGCAAAGCTCTCATTGTCGGAGGGTTTGAGGTGGCGGGTAACCTTGAGACAGACTATTACAACGAAACTGATTTACAGGCAACCAACGATTGGTTCACTGGCGGAGATTCCTATGGCGCATTGCACCCAGAGTTCCACGCTGTAAGCCCACCCAGTGGTCTCGATTTCGACGGTTTTTCCACGCTACTGTACGAGCTAACGACGATCTACGATAGCCTCGTGGGCTATGAACTGTTTGGACCAAATTGCGCAAGCTATGTTAATACTCTGATGGCCAAAGCTCGGGTACCTGAGGATGAACGCGAAGTCCTGGGCGACTTCGCGGGCATTGATGCGGGCCAAGATGTAATTCTGCCATCCGGCCATTTCTCTTACGGAACGGGCATTGACAGCAGCGACTACTCCGTCCCAAGGGGAGCCGACTTCACACTCACCGCAACTACAACGGCTACGGACGCTGTCGCAAATGTGAATTTCTACTGGGACGCCAACGGTAACGGCGCGCTCGATCTTAGTGGTGACGAAATGGTCGGGAGCGACTATTACTCGGCAAACGGTTGGGCGTGCGATATTACAACGAACAGTCTAGCCTACGGAGATCACTGGTTCTTTGCTCATGCCTGGGACAATCAGGCAGACTATTCCAAGAATTACTGGGGGATTCAGATCACCATTACTCCTCCAGAGATTCCACCCGTCGCCGACGCCGGTGGGCCATATTCGGCCAATGAGGGGAGCACCGTCATGCTGAGTGCCTCCGGCTCGTATGATCCAGACGGCTATATCACTTCCTGGCTCTGGGACCTTGATGATGACGGACAGTACGACGATGACAGCGGCGAAACGGTTAGTTTCAGCCGCACTTCAGATGGCACCTATACGCTCTGGGTCAAGGTGACTGATAATGATGGTCTCTATGACACGGATAGCGCGACTGTAACAGTCTACAACGTCGCGCCCACGGCCGACGCGGGCGGGCCGTACGGATGCGACGAGGGAAGCCCGATCACGCTGGATGCGTCCGGCTCGACGGACCCGGGCCTTGATATCATCAGCTATGCGTGGGACACGGACGAGGATGGGGATTACGATGACCTCTTTGGTGAGACGGTGGAGTATACACCGCCCAACGCCGGAATGTTGAGCATTGGAGTCAAAGTGACCGACGACGATGGGGCATGGGATACGGATTCAGCGCAAATCACCGTGCATGAGACAATCCCCGGCGACGCCAACCGCGATGGCAGCGTGAACGAAGCGGATGCCCAGCGATTGGCTGAGCACTGGGGGGAAACCCAAGAAAGCCCCACGTATACGTGGTGGGAAATGGGTGATTTCGACGGCGACCACTTTGTCGGCCCGAAGGATGCAGCAATCCTGGCCGCCAACTGGGGTTATCCCGACACTGAAGCCGTCGAAGAACCCTCCGAGCCATCGGTTCCCTCTGAGTCAGCCGTGCTCATTGGACCTGTTCAGGCTAACCGGACTAGCACTGCCCGGCGGTTGATCGTGCCGGCCGATAGAGGAAGTCAGAAGGATGAAGGAAGAAGTGCGAAGGATTCAGAAGGGGACAGTCCCGCAGTCCAGGCTGTGTCCGACGTTCGCCTTGAGGTGGTTGATTCCATGGTCACGCAGAGCCTGGATTTGAAAGGGGACAGTCCCATTTTTGCTGCGCAAAAATCGGGACAGTCCCCGGCGGCTCACGACGCGGTGCTGGCCGAGGAGTATGGCCCACCGCTTCAGCAGGCGAGCCTACAACGCCAACGACTGGCCTGGTCGCACGTCCTGGCCCAGCGGCAGGCGCGGCGGGAAGAATCGGCCCGGCCCGGCGCGGTCCTGGCCGTCGACCTGCTGTTGCTGGACGAGTCGATCTGAACCTATCCGAGAACCTCTTGAACCTCTGATGGTCATCCTGAGCGAAGCGAAGGATCTCGTTGGCACAAAACCACTTGAGATGCTTCGCTTCGCTCAGCATGACGTGCTCCGCCGGGTTCTCGGGTAGGCTCTAAGCCGCGATGGCCACTGGCGGTAGTCGATTTCACCTCTTCTTCACCTCTTTTCGACTATATATGCGGTGATCGCCGACGGCGCTGCCCCCCAGGAATGGGGTTATTGAGGGACGCTCGCATCGACGATAATCGGGCGTGGCGGTCGGGGCTCCGGTCAGCGTATCCTCGGAAAGGGTGTGTCGTGAGCCATGCTCCACAAACAGAGACGCGGTTTCTGGACCGCGACATGACCGAAGTCGAGCTGCACGCGGTCGCCGCGGGGCGGGCCGCCGTCTATTCGGCCCGATGTCCGGGCAAGACGACCCCCAACGAAGATGCGGCGGCCCTGATCCGGCTGGACGACGCGTCGGGAATCCTCGTGGTCGCCGATGGTCTTGGCGGATCTCAGGCGGGCGATCGTGCGGCGCGGCTGGCCACCGAATCGATGAAAAGATCGATCGACCGGGTTGTCGCGGAGGAGCTCATGCTCAGGACCGCGATTCTCAACGGATTCGAGCAGGCCAACCAGGCCGTACTCGAGCTGGCCGTCGGCGCGGCGACGACCTTGGCCGTCGTGGAAATCGCCGCGGGCGTGGTTCGCCCCTATCATGCGGGCGACTCGATGATCCTGGTCGTCGGACAGCGAGGAAAGATCAAGCTCCAGACCACCTCGCACTCGCCGGTCGGTTTTGCCGTTGAGGCGGGCCTGTTGGACGAAAAGGAGGCCATGCATCACGAGGAGCGTCATCTCGTCTCCAACGTGATCGGTTCTTCGGAAATGAAGATCGAGATCGGCCCTTCGATCGACCTGGCGCCGCGCGACACGCTACTGGTGGCCAGCGACGGGTTGTTCGACAACGTTCACGTCTCGGAAACCATCGAGTACATCCGCAAGGGGAAACTGATCGATGCGGCCCGACGATTGGTCACGTGCTCACAACGCCGGATGGCCGGATCGGACGAGGCCCAGCCGTCGAAGCCGGATGACATCACGTTTATCCTGTTTCGATTGTCGGCGGCCGCGGCGTGATGATCTCTTCTCGGCGCTCCCGCTTGAGAGCCTAGCACTTGCGTCGCCATCCGCCGTCGGCCATCCCGGCGCGCCGGGGCCCGGATTCCGGGACGGCCCGAGGCTTCCCCTGAGAACATCGCCACCGAAGGGGGGACCGCGTGGCCTAACCCCGAGGTCTCGAAAGGGGCCCTGTGCCCCGGGCGCGTCTCGGCATTGGCTCGTCGGAAGGGGGGATGGTGATGGTCCCGTGCTATGCACGTGGCGGGCGGGGAGCTACAATAAGCGGTTTCCGAAACGATGGGTCTGCCGCCGAGCAGCGGACGGCCCGGGGCGGACACGGCGGCGTGCTGTTTCGATCGATCGTCGTCGGAAGATTCCCTTTTGAGAAAGAGGCGTAAGCCATGCAGTTGCGACCTAGCCGGATTCTCGCTAGGCTTCGACGGGGTGAAATAGCCAGTTGCACCAAGCTGAACTCCTTGGATCCTCGGATCGCCGAGATCGCGGCCCTCTCGGGCGTGGATAGCATTTGGGTCTGCGTGGAACACACCTGTAGTCCACTGGACGCCATCGAGAATCAAATCCGGGCCGCGAAGATGTACGACGTGGATACGATCGTCCGGGTCGCGCGAGGCAGCTACAGCGATCTGATCCGTCCTTTGGAAGCGGACGCCGCCGGCATCATGGTTCCCCACCTGATGAGTGCCGAGGAGGCGCGCCAGATCGTGCATTGGACGCGTTTTGCTCCTCTGGGGCGACGCCCCTTGGACGGCGGCAACGCCGACGGGGCCTACTGCCAGATCGCCGGCGCAGACTATATCCGCCAGGCCAACGAAGAGCGTGTCGTGATCGTGCAGATCGAGGACCCGGAGCCGATGGAGGAGCTGGACGAGATCGCGTCGATCGAGGGGATCGACATGCTGTTTTTCGGACCCGGCGATTATTCGCACGCGATCGGCGTCTCCTACCAGCTCCATCACCCGGCGGTCGAGGAAGCCCGCAAGACGGTGGCCGCCGTCGCCCGCAAGCACGGGAAGTATGCCGGTACGGTAGCCAACGGCGAGGACTTGGAGGAACTGATGGACATGGGCTACCAATTCTTGAACGTCTCGGCCGACGTGATCATTCTCGCATCGGGTTTTGGCGAGGTTGCCAAGGCATTCGATCGGTTGCGGAGCCGCCCGGTGGCCGATCGCCGGTAGCGGGCCGCAACCTCGGCCGTTTCTCTAAGAACGTGTTTGAAAAGCCGTTTTTTGCTCGGTCGAGGGTGCCATGGGCGGC
>CAZWWC010000278.1:0-6273 GCA_964637625.1 uncultured Planctomycetaceae bacterium | reverse complement strand
GAATGACAAAGCCGGAGCTCAATGCCCTCAGAATGACAGCCGGATCTCAATAGAAGTGGCGGTTGGCCAGGCTCGCTATCACCACGTGCCACACGTCGTGCCACACGGCACAACGTCCGATAATGTCCCTTATGTTCGGTCGGGAAGCCAAAAACGCCC
Source organism: uncultured Planctomycetaceae bacterium (assembly GCA_964637625.1). GTDB lineage: Bacteria > Planctomycetota > Planctomycetia > Pirellulales > Thermoguttaceae > UBA11386. The sequence continues at coordinate 6,114 of CAZWWC010000278.1, read as the reverse complement.
TAGACGTTCGACGTGCCCACTCCAGCCCCGCTGAGGTGAACACCGTCTGAATTGCGACGTGCCGCAGCGCAGCGTGCCCCCGACGGCAGATCGCTCGGCCGAGTACGCCCGCGGCCGCGCGTGACGCCGCGACCATCAGCGGTGACCGGTTGCTGGTGGGCGTGCAGCATAGAGACTTCATGCACGGCCCGCGGCCGCGACATCGCTCAGGGGGTCCGCGTCCCGAACCTTCCACCCCCCTGCCCTGCTACGGCTTCCGGGCCTCGTCCAGCGGAGAGCCACCCCTCTTCTGGAGGTCGTCCGCCTGGCCTTGCGCCTTCGCTTGCGTATCGTCGACAGTGCTGTTGGCTTGATCCTGCCACTCGTTAAGCTTCCCCTCAAAGCCTTCTTGCAACCGATCGCCGCCATTGTGCAAACCCCGTTTCACGTCGTCGATCAGGCCCTTGGCCAGGTTCTCCAGGTCCGTGTCGTCCAGATCGGGCAGCAGGCTCTCGCCCGAGGGCGCCTCGGCCGGCGTGTTGGGGTCCAGCTTCTCGTCGAACTTTGCGATATAGCCGCCCAGCACGTTGGTGATCTCCTCGGGCAACACGGGCGTAGCGTTCTTGATGAGCATGGCGATGTAGCGGCCCGAGCGTGATCCCAAGACGGTTTGCCGGCCGGACTCCGAGAGCATGACGACGAAGAACGTGATGAGAACACACAAGAGCACGCCCTTGACCAGCCCGAACAGGGCTCCTATCTGGCGGTCGAATTCCTTCAGCCGCACCCGATCGATGATGCCGGCCACCAGCCGAAAGACCAGCCAAATTGCCAGGGCGGTGGCCACGAAGAGCACCAGCATGGCGATCCAACGGTTCCACGGCTCGTGCTCGCCGAAAAACGGTGCGATCGACTTGCCGAAGCGGACGGCTACAAAGGTGCTCAGCACCAGCGAGGCAAGCGAGGCGATCTGCCAGGCCATGCCTTTCCAGAACCCGAAGAGCGTGGCGCCGACCAGCACCACCACCATCACGATATCATACAGTTGCATGGTTAGTGACCCTCGCGGGATGATACCGCAGCAGGTCATCCTGAGCGTAGCGAAGGATCTCGATTGTCCAAGGAGATGCTTCGCTGCACAGATCCTTCGCTTCGCTCAGGATGACAATGCCGGGTCTCGATAGAACTTGGCGGGTTTCAATAGAACGTTGGAACTATTGACTATCCGCCTTGGCGTTTTCTTTGACGAGCGCTGAGTATAGCCGCAGGCCAACCGACCGCGAATAGCAGTCCCCGACGGTCGCGCCCTGACCCGGGCACGCGAAAACGCCTGGATGAAGTCAGGCTATCAAGAGGGGTAAACCAGGAAGCCCAGGAAAACCTGTGCCGAAAAACTGCCCTTGGCCCGGACGCCCTCCTTGGCTAAAAGACTGGCCAGTTCCCACGCGGGTCCCTGGGCGCGCGGGTCCCGGCGCGCCGGGATAGCGTAGCGGTGGCCCAGAGCCTGTGCCGGACGAACCATCCCTGTTTTCATGCGAAGCGCCGCATTGGCCGATTGGGAGCGCCATGGCAGGTTTCAAGACACATCTGACCGTCAGCACTCTTATGGGCGCCGGCTATGGCTCAGCGGCCTACTGGTTCTACGACGTATCGCCGCCGACTTGCGTTTTGGCCGGCGGCCTTTGCGCCGTCTCGGGCATGTTGCCCGACATCGACAGTGACTCGGGCCGCCCGTTGCGCGAGAGCATCGCCTTCGCCGCGGCGATCGTGCCGATGATGCTCATCGACCGGCTCGGGCGATTCAATCTGGCACCGGAGACGCTCATCTTGACCGGGGCGTTCATCTATTTAGCGATCCGTTTCGGCGCGGCCGCGCTGATCAAGAAGCTCACGGTCCATCGCGGCATGTTCCACAGCCTGCCGGCCGCGGCCGTCTTCGGCGGAATCGCCTTCCTGCTGGCCTCGGGCGACAATGTCTACCTCCGCTATTACAAGGCGGGCGGCGTCGTGCTTGGCTATCTGTCGCACCTGCTGTTGGACGAGTTCTACAGCATCGAGTGGTATCGGGGCCGCCTGCGACTGAAAAAATCGTTCGGCACGGCCGTCAAGATTTTGGGCCACGGTGTCCTGCCCAACCTGGCCGCCTACGGCGCACTGCTGCTGGTCGTGATGGCGGTGATCCGAGAACCCGGTTGGATGCCGCAGCAGAACAAGCAGTCGCAAGACAAGCAGTATGCCTCGCAATCCGACAGCACAGGCGGTCCGTCGGATGGCACCGACGGCAACCAGGAGGAGCACGGTACACTCATGGAAGCCCTCAAGAGCGAGTTCGGCGACCCAACCTCGTGGTTGAAGTGAGAAGTACGAAGTAAGAAGTGCGAAGGGTGAGGCAACGCGGGTGGACATCTCAGTTCGCTATTGGAACTTCACGTCGTCGCCTGGGGGATTGTCGCTGCAGGTAGTCCCTCCGTCATCCTGGCCATTGGACCCGACGCCGTAGAGCAGATAGCCCTTGTCGGTCAGCCGATATCGTAGCGGCTTTCCGTTGAACGGGTCGAGTGGCACTTTCTTCAACTGTTTCGGTACGAGCTCGTCAAGCCGCTTGGGATACTGACCGTACGAGTCGCGGTAGTTCTCTAGGGCGAGTTCAACGAGGAGAATTCGGAACATCGTTTCCTGACGGTGCAACGCATGCCGGCATGCCTCATTGATGGCGGCGTTGTTGCGCGACAATTCCAACACGTGCTGGACGAGTCTTCCCAGCCAGCCATAGGCGTTCTCCGACCAGGCATCGTCTCGTTGGCGAACTACCTCGAACGATTCGCTGCCCTCTTGAAGGTCGTCAATCGTCTGGATCAGTATCCGACGTTGCTTGGCCGGCATTTGGACGTGTTCGGTATGAATGCCATGCAGGCCAATGCCCTCGATCGCGATGTCGACAAGCCAGTGCACGATCAGCCCTCCCTTCGCTGTGGACCGGCCCAGTCGAATCGTGTCGATATGTCGTTGTACACCTTCCTCGTAGTCGCCCCCAAGGCACGCCGCGTGGCCGGCGGCATAAAGGGCTCGGGCGAGTTGTCTTATGCCTTGAAGGTCGGAGAGGTTGGTGTTCACGTCAGAGGCGTCGTATCGCAGCGGTACGAGACACCGCAAATCCAGTGACTCGTGAACCGCGATGAACAACTTGTGGTACCGTTGCTCGAAGTCGATGAAGTCCTTCGGCGTCGGGCGCTGTGCCTGGGGGAGCGTCGGGTCATCATCAGGGACCGTCACGTTCTGTAGCTGCTTGCTCAGCTCGACCAGCCGCGTGTAGCCGTTCGGCTTGGGCAAGACGGTTTCCGGAACCGGCAACGGCGTTACCATGATCCAGTAGGCCCAGCCGAGCGGAATCAAGATCGCCAGACTCAACAGCAGCAATCCTGCCCTGGCCAGCCAGCGGAGCCATCGGTGTTTCTTCTCTTTCGAGGCGTCCTCCACCTCTCCCTCGCCCCACCCGATAACGGATGCCCTGGCGAGCCACAACCAAATGACCATGAGTGCCACGGAACACATGGCGTAGAGGAATACCAGTTCGTCAATGTGAATCTTCGGCGAGCCGAGAATACTGGCCCACGCAAGAAACGGTTGGTGCCGCCAAAGTGAATCGGAACGGAACACAAACCCCAAAACCATAAGGACCGCAGGAAACGCGACGCATAGCACCGTCAGACGTTTCCACCGGCGGCAGCGGCCCAGCACGATCCAGGCGGCCAAGCATGTCACTACGCCCATGGTCGCTGCGAGAATCAACACGTACAGCCAGGGTGGCATGGCCGGATTCCCGTGTGAGGTTCCCGTCCACCTGACGATGTCCCACGATTGCCACATTTTCTTTGGCACGATGGCTCCGACGGCTGCTACGGCCGCAACCACCGGAGTAAGCAGAAGCAGGTCACGCAGGCCGAATTGCCAGACCGACTTGCCCTCGCTCCTGGCTCGCAACCGCCGGGCAATCACCAATATGGGAACCGCCACAGCCGCTTGGACAACGAAGACAATCAGTGGTTTGTAGGCGGGCACCAAAAGCAACAACGAGAAGAGGGCTCCAACGACCGCAACACGGACAAACCAATGGCCTCGACCCAGTGCGGCCCAAATGGCCAACAAGCCTACGCTGGTGATCGATAGCATAGTCAGAATGACAAGAACAATCTCTACCCAATGATAATGAAACACGACGTTCTCCTTATGGAGTACGTTTCAGTATGGACTGTTCGGTAGTCCATCCGCTGTTTTCGCACTGTGACCGCTCCCTCACGGTCGCGGCTCGGTCTTAATCGTCCTTCTGACTTCATCCTTCTGACTTCTCACTTCTGCCGGCGGGGCCGGTTCAGTTCTTCGCTATCCAAAAGAATCGTTACCGGGCCGTCGTTGACCAATTCGACTTCCATGTGCTGCTGGAATCGGCCCGTCGCCACGGTGATTCCCCGCTGACGGATCTCCTCGGCAAAAACCTCGTAGAGCGCTTCGGCCTGCTCCGGCGGCGCGGCGGCGGTGAAGCTCGGCCGGCGTCCCTTGCGGCAATCGGCCAGCAGCGTGAACTGGCTGACCACCAGCATCTCGCCGCCGATGTCCGCCAGGCCGAGATTCATCTTCTCCTGCTCGTCCTCGAAGATCCGCAATCCGACGATCTTTTCGGCCATGCGGCGGGCTTCGTCCTCGGCGTCTCCTTCGGCGACCCCCAGCAGTACGAGCAGCCCGCGGCCGATCTGGCCCGAGAGCTCGCCGCCGACGGTCACCTTTGCCCGATTGACCCGTTGTATGCACGCTCGCATCCGTTTTTCCTCCCGCGTGGATTTTCAATCGCCTCGGACTCGTTACAATGGCAGCCAGGATAAGAGGAACCATCCCGGCGCGCCGGGAAACACAGATGAACACAGATGAACACAGATAATACGCTTTCTAGTTTGAAATAGCGCGTTGCTAGCATTGCTTACTTGTTATGTTGCAATGGGTTAGCAGATTTAACCAGCGAGCATTCAATCGAGAATGCGTATAAGAGGAGAAGTTTGGTGGGTGGCTGGTGGCTGAGCGTAGCGAAGCCCCAGTCTTCGGCCATCTGGGGCACCGCTTCGCTATGCCCCAGCCACCCTTTGTCAGAGTTCTCTATCCATCTGTGTTCATCTGTGTCCATCTGTGGTTCCCTCCGTTCAGAATAGCATAACCGGCCACGACAGGACAGGAACATGGCTCCGCAGGATTCGACCCTCTGCTACCTGGTCCGCCACGCGGCCACCGTCAACAACGAGCAGGAGCCGCAGGTGGTCCAGGGCCAGCGGCTCGACGCCGAACTCTCGGCCGCCGGTCGCCAACAAGCCGAGCGGACCGGTCGATTCCTCGCCCGTCGAGCGGTCCATGCCGTCTACTCCAGTCCGATGCTCCGCGCCCAGCAGACGGCCCGTGCGATCGCAAGCCGCCACGGCCTGACGGTCCAGGTCGTGGAAGACCTGATCGAGGCCGACGTGGGCGAGTGGGAAGGACTCGACTGGAACCAGATCCAGTGCAACGATCCCGATGCTTACCGGGCGTTCATGACGGATGCCGGCGCCAATGGCTACTTGGGCGGAGAATGCCTCCGCGAGGTATTGGATCGGGCCGCGCCGGCGATAGAACACCTGCTCAGCGAGAACCGAGGACGCCCCATCGTCGTGGTTGCCCACAACGTGGTCAATCGCGCCTATCTCACTCGGCTCATCGGAATCCCCTTGGCCCAATACCGCTCGATCCCCCAGGACAACTGCGGGATCAACCTGCTTCGCTTCCGCGAGAACCGGGTCAAGGTGATCACGATCAACAGTGTGTTTCACCTTGACCACGAGCTGGAAGCACCGTCGGGACAAGGAGCCGTGTCAGAATAAGTTGCTGGGTGCCATGGCCACGCTCGCGTGGCCATGTCCGGAGGTGAAAAAACATGCTCACGGCAAGCGTGACGGTGTCCGGGAATTGGGGTGGCACGCTCTGAGCGGAGCGAAGGGCGTGTTCCTTCTGCCAACCACGCCCTTCGTTCCTCAGGGCGTGCCACCCAACCGTTTTCTACCGCGCGCTACCGCTTTGCCTCGGTCTTGGCCGACTTGGCCCTGGCCTGCAATCGCTTGA
>CAZWWC010000277.1:0-6279 GCA_964637625.1 uncultured Planctomycetaceae bacterium | reverse complement strand
CGGTCGACTTGGCCATCGACAGCACGCCCGTCGTGTTGTGCTGCAGGTCGACGTGAAACTGGTCGTCGAAGTCGGGCAGATCGGAACCGCTTTCGCCCGTGCTGGTCGGATCGCCCGCCTGGATCATGAAGCCGTCGATCACGCGGTGGAAGATGACGCCATCGTAGAAGCCGCTTTCGGCCAGTTCAATAATCCGGCTGGTCGCGCGCGGCGCGCGGCCCTCGAACAACTCGAGGATCATGTCGCCGTCGATCAATCCGTCATCGCTAAGCACCGAGATCCGCATGCTGCGGTTGCCTTCGGGGATGAACATCGTCACGTTCGGGTCGTTGCTTTCGGCCGTGAACGTGAGCGCGTCCCCGTCGGCGTCGAAGCCATCCAGCGGAATGTGCAAGGGCGAGCCCGAGAGCAGATCGACGTTGTCGATGTCGGCCAGGCTGGGGGCCGAGAGGACCAGCCTCGCTTCCAACGGCTCGAAACACGCCCGACGCGAGCGGCCGAGCGGGCAGTGGGCCACACGTGGTCGCCGCGAGGGCGACTTCCACCAGAATCGTGGTTGTCTCATCGCGATCGCCTCTCTCCTCTCGATAAGTATCCCTCTACTTTACCCGCGGTACACCACCGGCGTCAAACGAAATGGCACCCGCCCGAGGGGTTCGGCGAGGCCGGAGTCGCCCGACACGATCGGTCGTAACGCCTGAGTTTGGGCGGCCGCTTGACCGGCCGCCGGGAATCGGGACACTAAGTAAGTCCACATACATGTGAAAGTGTCCGTATAGAGAAGCCTGCGGCAAATCACGAAGTATCGGCTGCAAAAGCACTTACGGTTTTGCGTGGTTTTGTTTAGGTGCGGGTCACTGAGTAAAACAGAGGTACACGAACAATGCTCTACGCCTTTTGCGCTGTGGCAGGTCTTATTGTTGGCGCGATTGTCGCCTGGCTGATCTCGGCAAACCTGGTCCGCAAACAGCTCACTTCAAGAATCGAGGATTCCCAGCGCCGCGCCAGCAACGCCGAGGGCCGCATTGCTGGACTCGATCAGACGTTGGCCGATCTCAAGGCGCAAAGAGAAAAGGCCTCGCAGGACTTCGAGGTCCTCAGGTCTAAATTGAGCACTGAAAACACGGCGCGGGTCAAGGCTGAAACCCAGCTTGCCGAAACCGTCCAACGGCTTGCAGAGGAAAAGAAGCTGCTGGAGGAGGCGAGAGCCAAGCTGACAGACACCTTCAAGGCCATTGCGGGTGATACTCTGGACCACAGCACGGCGGCGTTCCTCAAGCTGGCCAAAGAAACCTTCGACAAGGTTATCATGGAGGCCAAGGGCGACCTTGGCAAACGTGAAGAGGCCATCAAGGGCCTAGTGACCCCTCTTTCCCAGTCATTGAAGCAGTTCGACGAGCACGTTCGCTCTCTGGAGAAGACCCGACAGGAAGCCTACACCAGCCTCGAAGGCCACCTCAAAACACTTTCAACCACCCAGCAACAGCTTCAGAAGGAGACGGGCAATCTCGTCACGGCACTTCGCGCGCCCCAGGTGCGAGGACGGTGGGGTGAATTGACTTTGAGGCGAGTCGTGGAGCTTGCAGGACTGTCGGACCACTGCGATTTCACCGAACAAGTCACCGTCGACACCGAAGAAGGTCGGATTCGGCCCGATCTCGTGGTGCACCTCCCGGCGGACCGAGAGGTGGTTATTGATGTCAAGGTGCCACTCGAGGCGTACCTCAACGCCGTTTCGGCCGAATCGGAAGAGAAGAGGCGGGAGTACCTTGCCCACCACGCCCGGCAGCTTCGCGCCCACATGAATAGTCTTGCCGGAAAGGCCTATTGGCAGCAATTCGACAAGGCGCCGGAGTTCGTCGTCATGTTCATTCCCGGCGAGTCCTTCTTCGCGGCGGCGGTTGACGTCGACCGTTCCCTGATTGAAGACGGTATGGAGAAGCGCGTCGTCCTGGCGACTCCCACGACCCTTATTGCGATGCTGCATAATGTCGCCTATATATGGCGTCAGGAACAGATCGCCCAAAACGCCTTGGAAATAAGCGACCTGGGAAAAGATCTCTACGAGCGGATGCGCGTGCTCGCCGAACACTTGGCCGAAATCGGCAAGGGACTGGAAAAGGCCAATTCCGCGTACAACAGCGCCGTCGGCTCCCTCGAAGCGCGGGTCCTGCCCGCAGCGCGACGATTCAAAGACCTGGGAGCCGCGACCGGCGATGAAGTTCCAACGCTTCAGCCCATGGAGACCGCCCCCCGTGCCCTGACCGCACCTGAACTCACGGAGGAGAACGAATGATCCCCAAGGAATGTAGACGGGTGGCACGCCCTGAGCGCAGCGAAGGGCGTGGTTGGCTATAAGAACACGCCCTTCGCTGCGCTCAGGGCGTGCCACCCAAATCGCAGAAACATCGTGTTTTCCCGTGTCGAATTCCCGGACACCCTCGTACCGCTACGCATGAGGCAACGATGCCGATTGAGCGTGTTTTTCTCGGATGGGACCGCCCGGGGTTGTCGCTGACGGTCGACTATCTCGCCGGGCGTTTCGCCACCGACGAGGCGTTTGATCTCGGCGAGGTCCTCGTTGTGGTGCCGGGCGGCCGCGCGGGGCGACGCTTGCTGGAACGGCTGGTCGAGCGATCCGATGCCGACCGCCGCCCGTTGTGCCCGCCACGGATCACCACCCTCCGCTGGTTGCCCGAGTTGCTCTATGTGCCCAAGCAGCCGTTTGCCGAGGCGCTGGCCCAGCAGTTGGCCTGGGTCGAGGCCCTGCGTCGGACCCCGGCGAAACGTTTGGCCCGGCTCGTTGCCCAGGTGCCCGAGCAGCAGGACCTGGCCGGCTGGCTTTCGCTGGGCGAGATGCTCGGCCGCTTGCACCGGGAGCTGGCGGCCGAGGCGATGGATTTCGAGGCGGTCGTCGACTGCGGCCGACGGATGCAGGGATTTCACGAAGAGCAGCGTTGGGCGGCCCTGTCCGGGCTGCAGCGCGACTATCTGGCCACGCTCGACCGCCTCGGCCTGTGGGACCGCCAGACGGCCCGACTCTTCGCGGTCCGCCAGGGCGAGTGCCGCGCGGACGGTCCGATTGTTCTGGTCGGCACGGTCGACCTGAACCGGCTGCAGCGGATGATGCTCGAGCAGGTGGCCGATCGTGTGAGCGCGTTGGTTTTTGCCCCCGACACGATGGCCGATCGATTCGACGAGCTGGGCTGTCTGCGGCCCGAGGCGTGGCAACAGCCGCCCGAGGGGATTCGTGACGAGCAAATCGAGGTCGTCCAGGGCCCGGCCGACCAGGCGTCGGCCGTGGTTCGGGCCATTGCCGCGCTGGATGGCCGATACGCGGCCGACGAGATCACCGTGGGCGTGCCCGACGGCCGGATCGTGCCCTACGTGGTGCAGCGGCTCCGGCAGTGCGGCCTGGCCACCCGGCACGGCGTCGGGGAGCCCTTGGCGTGCACCGGCCCCTATCGTCTGCTGGCCGCGGTGGTCGACTACCTCGGGCAGCCGCGGTTCTCTTCTTTCGCCGCGTTGGTTCGCCATCCGGCCGTCGAGCAGTGGCTCGGGCGGCAAGACGTCCGCGGCGACTGGCTCAGCCAGTTGGACCGCTACCACACGGACCACCTTCCCTACCGCCTCGGAGGCCATTGGCTCGAACGGACCGAGGCGTATGCCGAGCTGCGCGTTGCCCACGAGGCGGTCGAGGCGTTGCTGCGTCCGCTTTCGGGCGATCCCCGGCCGCTTGCCGAGTGGGGTTGGGCCATCGTCGATCTGCTGGTGGCCGTTTATGGCGAGAGTCCCTTATGCCCGGACGAGCCTGCCGGGCGCGTGATCCTCGCGGCCTGCGAGCGGATCCACGCCGCGTTGGACGAGCATCGCACGGTTCACCAGGAGTTGACGCCCAGCGTCGTCGGAGCCGACGCGATCCGGCTTGCGTTGCGGGCCGCGGCGGCCGAAACGATTGCCGCGCCGGCCGAGCCGGAGGCGATCGAACTCGTCGGGTGGTTGGAGTTGCCGCTGGACGACGCGCCCGTGTTGATCGTCACAGGCATGAACGAGGGGATCGTGCCGGCCGGGCTGGGTGCCGATCTGTTTTTGCCGAACCAGATGCGCCGCGCGCTGGGGATCGAGGACAACGACCGGCGGTTTGCCCGCGATGCGTACGCCCTGAGTGCGCTGGCCTGCTGCGAGGGGCACCTAAAGCTGATTGCCGCGCGTCGCTCGGCCGACGGCGATCCGCTGTTGCCGAGCCGGTTGCTGCTCATGTCCGACCCCCAGACCACCGCCCGGCGCGTTCGGCGGCTGTTTGCCCGAGAGGAATTGGGTGCCACTGCTGGCTTGTCCAGCAGTGCTTATGCTGGGAATGAAGGGGACAGTCCCATTTTTGCTGCGCAAAAATTGGGACAGTCCCCAGTGGCTGGGAGCCTTGCGGCCGGCCGTGCCGAGTCGGGTTTCAAGATCCCCGAGCCGCTGGAGTCGGTCGAGCCGGTCGAGTCGATGCGGGTAACCGAGTTTCGAGACTACCTGGCCTGCCCTTATCGCTACTACTTGCGCCATCGGCTAAAGCTGGCCGGTCTGGAGGATCGAGCCGAAGAGTTGGACGGCCGCGCGTTCGGATCGCTTGCCCATGAAGTGCTCGGCGAGTTTGGCCGGGGGCCGGCGGCCAATTCGACCGACGCCGAAGAGACTGCCCTGGCGCTGGATGCGGCGCTTGCCCGCGTGTTGAAGAAGGTTTACGGCAGCAAGCCGCGCTCGTCGATTCGCATCCAGGCCGAGCAACTCCGGGCGCGTCTTCGCCGGTTCGCCCAGTGGCAGGCCGCCCGCGCCGAGCAAGGCTGGCGGATCGAGCGCGTCGAGCAAGGGCCCCCGGCGGAGCAAGCCACCCTGGACGTCGACGGCCGAGCGATCGGCCTGCGGGGACGCATCGATCGGATCGACGTGAATGAAGTGACCGGCGAGCGGATCGTCTTGGATTACAAGACGTCGGACCGCGTGGAACCGCCCGAGCGGTCGCATCGGAAGAAGTCCGCTTGGGTCGATCTTCAACTGCCGCTGTATCGCCATCTGGCCCGGGCTCTGGGGATCGAGGGCCCGGTCGCCTTGGGCTACATCGCCCTGTCGAAGGACGTCAGCCGGATCGGGCTGTTGCAGGCCGAGTGGAGCGAGGCCGAGTTGGAGGACGCTGATGAGACGGCCCGGCAGGTCGTCCGCGACATCCGCGGCGGGAAGTTTTGGCCGCCGGCCGATACGCCGCCCGCCTTCTGTGAGGAGTTTTCGGCCATCTGCCAGGACGGTCGGTTCGGCGCCGCACGGGTCGAGGATGACGATGAACTGGAGGAGGCCGCGCCATGACCCGAAAGCAGCAGGCTCTGCCCGACGTGGTAATTCGTGCCTCGGCCGGCACGGGCAAGACGTTCCAACTGAGCAACCGGTTTCTGCACCTGGCCCTGGACGAGACGCCGCTGGAGACGATTCTGGCGGCGACGTTTACGCGCAAAGCGGCCGGCGAGATTCTCGATCGCGTTTTGTTTCGGCTGGCCGAAGCCGCCTTGGATGAAGAGAAGCTCGTCGCCTTGGGCAAACAACTCGTCCGGCCGGAGTTGGATCGCGCGCAATGTTTGAATACCTTGCAGACCATGGTCCGGCAGTTGCACCGGCTTCGGGTCGGGACGATCGACAGTGTTTTTGTCCAGATTGCGCGGAGCTTCAGCCTTGAGTTGGGTCTGCCGCCCGGCTGGCAAATCTGCGATGAGCCGGCCGATCGGCGTCTGCGAGCCGAGGCGATCCGCGAAATGCTCCAGCGCGAGTCGGCCGACGAGTCGCTCCGCCTGATGCACTTGCTCGGCAAAGGCGAAGCGGCCCGGAGCGTTACCCGACAGGTCTTCGATCTGGTCGACGACCTCTACCAAATCTACGCCGACTCGCCGGCCGAAGCGTGGAGCGCGCTCGGACGTCGCAAGTCGCTCAGTGCGGCGCAGCTGGCCGCGGCCCTGGAAACACTCCGCGGGGTTGCCCTGCCCAAGCATAAGAAGATCGCCGAGGCGCATGAAAAAGACGTGGCCCGCGTCGAAGCCAAGCAATGGGAAGCGTTCTTGTCCTCCGGCGTACCCAAGCAGATCTGCGCCGGAAAGACATCCTACTACCGCAAGGAGATCACCGGCGAGATGGTGGCCGCCTACGAGCCTCTCGTCGAGCACGCCACGGCCCAGGTGATCGGCGCGATCGCCGCTCAGACCGAGGCGACCCACGAGATGCTCGCTCGCTTCGAGACGGCCTACGATCGAT
>CAZWWC010000276.1:4109-6311 GCA_964637625.1 uncultured Planctomycetaceae bacterium | reverse complement strand
GATCGACGTGCCCGACAGCCCGACGATCGCGCTCATGACGACCGAATCGTAGACGTCGATCGGCGTGGGCTTGTTCCGGCGGACCGCGTCGACCAGCAGCCGGATCTCCAGGCCGTCGGTCCCGCCATGGCCGCCAAAGCCGCCGCCGTCTTGATACCAGGGGTGGTTATACTTCGCCATGTAAGGTTTGAACGGTTCCCATTGATGATACTTCGGACTGCGGTCGACGAGATAGACCGCGTTGCGCTGCTCGTTGTAGACGCCCAACGTTCCCTGGAGCATCCAACGATTGTCGTAAGGCCGGGGGAGCTGCATGTCGTAGTTGATCACCACGGTCTTGCCCTTGGCGGTCCGAAGAACCGACGTGACAATGTCGCCTTGGGCATACTTTCGTTTGGCGCCCGGGTGATCCGCTCCGAACTTTCGGGCGAGGTACGCGTTGATTCCGAACGAATCGGTCGCCGTCGACGCAATGGTCTCGAACCGGTCGCCGCAGTTGATGTCCATCCAGCTCAATACCGGCCCGAGCCCGTGAGTCGGATACTGGTCGCGATTGTATTTCACGAGGAACTCGGCCGCCCAACGGTCGTTGCCCGTCGCCCGATCGAAAAACCAATGGTCGATACAATCGTGGCAGTGGGCGCAATGGACGTGGACCACCTGGCCGAAGAGTCCTCGGCGGACCATCTGTAACAGCGCCAGGTTATCGCGGCGGAAGGACCAGTTTTCGAGCATCATGCAGGGCACGCCCGTCTTCTCCGACGTGTCGACCAGTTGCCAGCACTCCTCGACCGACAAGGCGGCCGGGACTTCCACGCCCGGGTAGATTCCGTGTTCCATGGCCGCGGTGGCCATGGCCGCGTGCCAGTTCCACGGCGTAGCGATGATCACCGCGTCGAGATCACCCCGGGCCAGCAGCTTCGTCCAGGCCATCTCGTCCTTGGCGTAGATAGCCGGTTTGCCGCGGCCCGCTCGAACGACCAGCCGCTCGGCGGCCGAAGCGCGAGCGGGAATCAGGTCACAGACGGCCGGCACGACTATGCCGGGCACCTGGAGCAAGGTTCGAAGCAGGCCGGACCCGCGGTTTCCCACGCCGACAAAGCCGACGCGGACCGGCCGACCAGCTTTCTCCTCGCTGCGGCCCAAACGGCCCAGTCCAAGCGCCACGGTTCCCGCGGCGGCACGTTGTACGAATTCTCTCCGCTGCATGTTGGCATCCTCCTGTAATCACTCCCGGGCGCTGCTCTCGCAGGGTGCCACTGCTGGCTTGTCCAGCGGTGTTTCTGCCGGGAAATCCGCTTCGCACTGCTGGGCAAGCCAGCAGTGGCACTCTTTTCAAAACACGTGCTCAGTGAACAGCAACACGGGCAAGATGCCCGTGGCACCCGTTACACGTTCGTGAGAAAGAGTGCAATCATTATTCTACCGCAACCAGGGCCGTCTGTCGTCGGGGTGCTGTTAGTTCTCGAGCACGGCGATGCGTTTGAAGTCATTCTTCAGCGCGCGGTAGAGATCCTGGTAGATGGGCATTGCACGATCGTAGTATCGCTTTGCCGCGCGGTTGGTCTTCGTCTCGTTCTGGACGCGGATCGTTGCCTGGCACGCCTCGTCGATCGTCTTGTACTCGCCGGCACCCACCGCGGCCAACAGCGCCGCGCCATAGGCCGGTCCCTGCTCGGCGTTGATCGTGACCACTTTGCGGCTAAAAACGTCGGCCTGAATCTGACGCCACAGCCGACTGCGGCTGCCTCCGCCGGAAGCACGAATCTCGCGCACCGGCACGCCCAACTCCTCGAAAATCGTCAGGCTCTCTCGCAACGAATAGGCCACGCCTTCCATGATCGCGCGAAGCAGATGCCCTCGCCCATGGGCCAACGTGAGCCCGACGAAGCAGCCGCGAGCCTCCGGGTCGGCGTGAGGGGTCCTCTCGCCGGAGAGATAGGGCAGGAAGAACAGCCCCCGGGCACCCACCGGCGCGCCGGCGGCCTCTTCGGCCAAGACGTCGTACACGTCGCGCTTGGCGCGCTTGGCTCTGGCCAAATCCGCCTTGCAGAGCTCGTCGCGGAACCATTGCAGGGATCCTCCGGCCGAGAGGGTCACGCCCATCATGTGCCACTTGCCGCGGACCGCGTGACAGAACGTATGGACCCGGCCGAGCGGATCGACTTTCATTTCGTTGCAATGGACGAACATCACGCCGGA
>CAZWWC010000276.1:0-4009 GCA_964637625.1 uncultured Planctomycetaceae bacterium | reverse complement strand
ATCTTCGGCGCGGTGAAGCCGGTCAGGGCCGGGTTGGCCACCAGGCGAATCAACTTGCGACGGCCGCCGACACGTTGTTCGATTTCTTCGCACTCAGCCGCGGTTCGCTGATCGTTCCAGAGAATGGCCCGGCGGAGCACCTTGTCACGGCGGTCGAGAAAGACCGAGCCGTGCATCTGCCCGGAGAGCCCGATCGCGCTGACATCGGCCGGCTTGAGGCGGGCCGCCTTAACGACCCGCCGGATGGAGTTGACCGTGGCCGCCCACCAGTCGTCGGGATCCTGCTCACTCCAGAGAGGCTTGGGAACGTAACAGGGATAGGTTTCGGTCGCACTGGCGAGGATTCGACCCTTGGCATCGATCGCCAGAGTCTTCGTGCCGGAGGTGCCGACGTCGATTCCCAGCAACACGCTCATGGTCGTCCTTCCCTCGGAGTCTTATTATCGAACCATCATACTCCTCATTGTGGTTCAGAGGAAGCTGCCCGAGACGTGGAATTCTGGGCAACGGCTCTCAGAGTCCGCCTTGGGCCTACGTTTCACCCTTGTCGGGAGGAGGCACCCGTCTCAAAGATGCTCTTGGCGGTGGGCTTCTTCTTGGCTAGGAAGTCTTGGGCCCACGGCGGCACCTGCCCCAGGCGAGAAAGCCGCCGGCAACCAGGATCAGCATTGCGGGCATGGAAGGCTCGGGCACGCTCTGCGCTTCACGTGCGTCGTGGTCCCAGTTGGCAGCCAGGATGGCCGCGTCGGCCGGGCCGACCACGCGGTCGCCGTTGAAATCACCGATGCCCCAGGTGGCCGCGGCCTCACCCCAGTTTGCCGCCAGAATGGCCAGGTCGTCCTCGTCGACGACGCCGTCGCCGTTGGCATCGCCGGGCGCCGGCGCTCCGATGGGAAGGTAAACCAGCTCGGGTGTCGCAAAATCCCCTTCCATATACTCAGGCAGCATCCAGACGCCGGTGCCCAGCCGGTCGGTGAAGTAGAACCGCGAGTCCGACTCGGCCAGCGCGTTGCCGTCGGCCCAGAAGGCATAGAAACCGTCGTGTACGTTTCTCGGCTGCCGGGCATAGGTATGGTTGTAGTCGCTGTCGTAGGTCAACTCGCGAATCAACTCCCACGTGTCGCCCTCATCCTCGCTGATCCACATCTCCATTTCGCCGCCGGTGCAATACTCCTGCGGGCCGGGGTCGGTCGGCGCAATGACCCGCCAAGTGCCGTCCTCTTCGACATACAGCGGGCCGAAATCGTAGTTGTGGTCGGAGGTGAACGCGTCCTTGATGACCCAGTCGGAGCCGTTCCAATGGGCGGTATGGAACACGCGGGGATCACCCGCGGGACCCGGGTAGCAGTAGTGCGAGGTCATGTAGAAGAGAATGGGGTTGCCCTCGTCGTCGTACTGGATGTCCTTCAAGTACACAAGCAAGTCTTCGGAGTGGTAGTCGTGGACCAGGGCGGCGTTGGTGACGCTCGTCACCGGCGTGGTCAGCACCGTGCCGTCGACCGTGGTCCACGTGCTGCCCATGTCGGTCGTCTGCATGTAATAGAGATTGGTACGACCGTTGGCCCCGCCGTCGAGCCAATTGAAGCCGGTGCCCACCTTCTGGCCGAGCTTCTCGCTGATTTGGTACTGGCCGCCCGGCATCTGCGAGATTTGCGGACGACTCGTCCACGCGTAGTCCCAGTTGATTCCGTCGCTGCTGGTATTGAAGCAAAGCGTGCGGTTCCCGCCGACGTAGAGCGAGTGCAGGAACAGGAATCCTTGACCTTCGATGTACAAGGGCTGGCTGTAGGAGAAGTTGTTGTTCGCACCTGAGGGGAGCGAAAGCACGGTCTCGAAGTTCGTGATCGAATAGGGCTCGATGCTGCGGCTGATATACGCGGGCCGGGCCGTGCCGTGGGAATTGGAAAAGACATACAAGTAGCCTTCGTCATCAAGCATGATAGCCGGGTTGTCGTGGGCGTCGGTCGTGCCTTTGTCAAGCAAGCACCTCGGCCGGGCAACCTGGCCGGTGGCATGGTCGTAGTAGGAGATCATGTGGTAGAGCGTGCTGTTGCTCTGGTTCGTGCCGCCGTAGACGAAGAACGTCTTACCGGCTTCCTCCGAGTAATAGGCGAACGGCGCGATCTGCTGCGGATACGTGCCGAATCCGCCGGAATACTTATATTTATACGCACCGCCGATATCCTCATTGTAATACCAGATACCCCGAAAGCCGTCGTGGGTGGGCAGCTCGGGCGGTTCGACGGCGCCGTTGTCGGCAAGGTGAATCGAATCGAGCGAGAACGCCCGCTCGTCGGCCGGCCGGTTTCCCTTGCCGCCGAAATGGAGAGTCCGACCCACCTGCGTCGAGGACGTGCGGAATCCCAAGCCGGTGACACTACTCGTGGTCGATCCGTTGGAGACCGAGGCGTCGTACTGCCGGTTTGCCGGATCGACCGTGATCGTGAAATCGTAGGTGGTACCGGTGACCAGCGGTACGCCCGTATTGATTAACCGGTTTTCGTTGAACGCGCCGCCGTCCTGAAGCCCGTTGTAGAAGGCCCACTTCTTGGCCACGGCCGTTCCGTAGTTGGCGCCGAAGGCGAACGCCGCCCAACTGTTCTCTGCCCTGGTCCCGTGGGTCACCGTTGGGTTGTCGAACAGGTAGTATCGATCCACGTCGCTTGCGAACGTCCCACCGGCGCTCATGTCCTCGTCGATGCGGACCTGAAACTCGATCGTGTGGGGCAGTGCGGAGCTGAACTCGCCGTAGTAGTTGCTGTACATCCTTGCGACGCAGCCCTGGCCATAGTTCGAGTCGGTGACGTTCGAGTCCATGTTGATGTTGACGTCCAGGTAGTTACCGCCGCCGGGCGGGGGGAGTGGGCTGCTTCCGAGCACTTGCGTCGACGACATGTCGCAACGCGTGGTAGGGGTTTGCCAAGCGTCCACCCAGCCGTCGCCGGCCTCTCCCGGATAGGCATCCGGCACGCTGGTGCCATTGCCGCCGTCGAAGTTGGCCACGATGTCGCCGTGGAGCCGTCGTGTCATTGAGAAACCGACGACAAGCGATATCAACAACCCGATCGAAAGCACGCGCATCAATGTGGTCCTCGCGAACAATCACGAGCGATGCCCACCGACAAGCTCATTATGAATCAGGCTAAAAAAAGTGCAAGAGACAGTTGTTGCAGGGGGATCGAGATTCTGTCAGGGCGCCTTCGCTCGCTAAGACCTTGATTCTTCGGGCCTCCCGGCATTCACGTCGCGACGGGCAACACCTGGCGTAAAAAAACACCTGAGTTGTTTGACGGAATTGTGTTGTTCTTCATGGCCCGTTAGGTAATTCTATAATAAAGAGGGCGGATTTTGCAATAAAACAACGGTGGAAAATCCCCGACGTCCCCGGTGTGGGGAAAATTCCGGGATCTGCCATTTTTTTTCGTGAGAAACCGTGAAGAAGTGCTTCAAAATAATATAGGGATAGTATCGGCACTTCTCCCACGTTGCCTTTGCGTGGCTGAAGACTTATGAGCAACCTCAACGATTCTGGACGAGATCAGACGCTTCCCGAACCGTTTGTTCGCGTTTTGCTTGCAAACCAGGGGAACATCCACGCGTATGTCACGAGCCTCGTGGGCAATCTTGAACAGGCCGAGGAAATTCTTCAGGAAACCAACGTCGTGCTCTGTCGCGAGGCGGATCAGTTTTCAACCATCACGGACTTCACAGCCTGGGCATGCCGGATCGCCTATTTCCAGGTGTTGAGGTATCGGAAGCAATGCCAGCGAGACCGGCACTGGTTCGATGACAGGTTGCTGAACCTGGTTGCCCAGGAGGCCGCGCCGCACACCAAAGAACTTGGAGAGCGGCGGCGAGCGCTCGACGAATGCCTGGAGAAGCTCTCGGACCTGCAGCGGAACTTAATCATGCGGCGATACAGTTCGAACGGTTCGGTCCAATCGGTGGCGCGGGAGTACGGTCGCTCGCCCGGCGCGATCAGCCAGAGCCTGTATCGGATTCGTGCCGC
>CAZWWC010000275.1:0-6342 GCA_964637625.1 uncultured Planctomycetaceae bacterium | reverse complement strand
CGATCTTCCGCTGGCCGTCGAGCTGCCGCGGCCCGACATGGTGGGCGTCGACCGGCTGTTGGACGCGCTGGCCGCCAATCATCTCCGCCAGCCCGACCGGCCGGCCGTGGTGGTCGACGTCGGCACGGCGATCACGGTTGACCTGGTTTCGGCCCATGGGGTCTTTTGCGGCGGAGCCATTCTGCCGGGCATCGCCATGTCGGCCCGGGCGCTCGACGAGTTCACCGACCTGCTGCCGCTGGTGGACATGTCGGAACTGACGGAGCCGCCGCCGGCCGTCGGCACGTCGACCGAGCAGGCCATGCAGAGCGGACTGTTCTGGGGCGCGGTCGGCTCCATCCGAGAACTGATTCGGCAGATGACCGACGCGCTGCCGAAGGGTCAAGCAAACGAGCCCGACGTTTTTCTCACCGGCGGCGCCGGCCCGGCGGTGGCCGACTTGCTCGGTCCATCGGCCCACCATGTTCCCCAATTGACCCTCATGGGCATCGCCTGGGCCGCACGCGCGATGAGCAAGAGGTAGGGTGTCCGGGTGCCACTGCTGGCTTGCCCAGCAGTGCCGGTTCCGATATGATCCTAGACATGGGCAAGGCCATCATGCGGGAATTGTGAAGTGCAACCTGACACGGCGGTTGGACACTGATGAGAGCGTCTGAGGTTGTGTGTCCACAATCCGATCAACGGGAGCCTGGTTTTCTGGGCATTCTGCATCGCCCTACCAGATCATGTGAAATACAGCTATCAAAAGGTCCTCGGACAGTGCCCATGGCAAGAGCCAAGATAGACAAGAAGCGAGAGAATCGCATTGTGATGGAAATCGTCGTGGATGCCTACGACAGCCAGGAACGAGCGATGGGGTGGTACTACTATCTCGAAATGACTCTCTCAGTTCCATTCACAGCTCGGTGTATTTGCCAAAAGGCCATTTCACCGCTGCGCGTCGGGGACGAGATCGAAGTCATCGGAATGCCGGGCGCAGACGTATGTGAGCACGATATGTTCGTAACCATTCCATGGGATAGGAAGGAGGGCTTGGCAGTCCCCCTTTCTCAGCTAAAACCCATCTCCGATACGGATGCCAAGACGAGAGAGGCCGTTGCAGACTGGCATTATTGGATCAAGATGGGTTATCAGTTCTGAATGGCATCGTTGAAAATGGCTGATGCGTGCAAGCACGCATCCTACAACCGACAGCACTGCTGGACAAGCCAGCAGTGGCACCCAGCATACCAACGACCGTCAGGCACAGCCTGACCTACGCATAGAGATGCCTCGATCATGACCACCACGCCCGAATCGCCCGAACCTGACCAACCGCGCCCCGTCTACGTGGTCGAGACGCCCAGAGCGCGCCACTCGTCCGGGCTGTTTTGGATCCTTATGCTGCTGTTGATCCTGCTGGCGCTGCCGTATCTTATCCAGCGGATCATGTACGGTCTGGTCCGAGGCCGTGAAATGGCCAAAGCCGAGGTGGCCCGCGAGCTGCTCGGCGAATTGCCCGACAAGGGTGGGCGTTATCCCTGGGTCGCCAAGAGCATCGCGCCGAGCGTGGTCGGCATCGACACGATCCGCAACAGCCAGCGGGGCAGGGTGATTGTGCCGAGCGATGAATGGGCCCATCTGTTTCGCACTCCCCGCCGACCCTGGTTTCTCCAGGACAAGGGCTCGGGCGTGATCATGGACGACTCGGGCCATATCGTGACCAACTATCACGTCGTCCACGACGCAGTGGCCGTCACGGTGAAGCTCTCCGACGGGCGGGTCTTCGAGAAGGTCGAGGTGATCGGCGTCGATCCGCCTAGCGACGTCGCCGTGCTGAAGATCGACGCCGCCGATCTGACCGCCGCACGCTGGGGCGACAGCGACGCGGTCGAGGTGGGTGCTCCGGTGCTGGCCGTCGGCAATCCGTTCGGCCTCGAACGCACCGTCACGGCCGGCATCATCAGCGCCAAGGGCCGAAAGCATATCGTCCGAAACCTCGACTACCAGGATTTCCTGCAGACCGACGCGGCGGTCAACCCGGGCAACAGCGGCGGCCCGCTGGTCAACATGAAGGGCGAGGTGGTCGGCATCAACACGGCCATCCACGGCGAGGCCTACCGCGGCATCAGCTTCGCCATTCCCAGCAACATGGTCCGCGAGATTTCCGAGCGGTTGAAGACCGAGGGCAAGGTCGCCCGGGGCTGGCTCGGCGTGACCATCCAGGAGCTCAACGAGCCGGTCGCCCGACAGCTCGGTCTGGACAGCCTGCTCGGGGCGTTGGTGACCGGCGTGGTGCCCGACTCGCCGGCCGAGAAGGCGGGCATCGAGCCGGGCGACGTGATCCTGCAGTGGAACGACACGCAGATCACCGGCCCGGGCGAGCTGGGCATGGCGGCCGCGGGCACCGAAATCGGCTCGACGGCCAAGGTCAAACTACTTCGTAAGAAGAAAGAGATCGAGTTGGACGTCAAGGTCGGCGAGCGGCCCGCGCAGTTGCGGTAGGATTCTCGCACCGGGTCCCGGCGCGCCGGGATAGCGCAGCGGTGGCCCAGGAATTCACGGTGGGCAATGCCCACCCTACCGTTGCCAGCTGCTGGCAGTCCTACCTCTGCGGTGGCATATCGGCGACGTTGACCGGTCTTGGCCCTGGAAGTATAATCTGCCGACCGCCGCAATGATTGGATTTCGCGCGGCAGGCCAGTCTCACACAATCCGGATTCCCGTAGCGGCAAATGGATTTGCCGGCCCGGATTATCATCCCAACCTTGCGCCGTTTTCACGGAGTCCCGCGACACACGAAAACGGCATTCAACTGTGGCGCAGCAGCGTCAATCGGCCGGCGGCCGCGAGCCGCCTGTGAAATGGAAGTCACACACGAGGCCATACAGGAGTGGATGGTGTCAGGGGGTTTTTCGCTAGACACCAAAGAGCAAGTCCGTCAGGCGATCGACATCGTCGACCTGGTGGGCAGCTACGTCCAGTTGCGCCGTCAGGGCCGCGGCTATGTCGGGCTCTGTCCCTGGCACGACGACACCCGGCCCAGCTTGCAAGTGAACCCCGAGCGGCAAAGCTGGAAATGCTGGGTCTGCGACCTGGGCGGCGATATCTTCAGCTTCATCATGAAGATCGAGGGCGTCGAATTCCGCGAGGCCCTGGAAATGCTGGCCGAACGGGCAGGCATCCCGCTCGAGCGGCGCCGAGCGGCTCAGACCGGCCCACCCACCACCCCCGAAGCCAAGGCCCGCGACCGCCAGACGCTATTGCGGGCGATGGCTTGGGCCGAAGCACAGTACCACGGCTGCCTCGAGCACCGGCCCGAGGCCGAGCCGGCCCGCCAGTATCTGAAGCAGCGCGGCATTACGCCCGAGAGCATCGATCGCTTCCACCTAGGCTTTGCCCCGGAGGGGTCGAGCTGGATCCGCCGCCAGGCCGAAGGCAGCAAAGTGCCCGAGGCGGTGCTCGAAGCGATCGGCCTGTTGGTTCCTCGCGCCGATGGCACCCACTACGAGCGTTTTCGAGGACGACTGCTCTTTTCGATTCGTGACACCCAGGGCCGTCCGGTGGGTTTCGGTGGTCGCGTATTGCCCGAGGTGGATTGTGCGACGCCGGCGGCCAAGTACGTCAACTCGCCCGAGACGCTGCTGTTCACCAAGAGCAATCTTCTCTACGGTCTGGACGTGGCCAAGGACGCGATTCGTCGGGCCAAGGACCGGGTTGCGCTGGTCATGGAGGGCTATACCGACGTGATCATGGCCCATCAACACGGTTTCGACAGCGCCGTGGCCGTGCTGGGTACGGCGCTGGGCCCGCGACACATTCAGGTCCTGCGGCGGATGGCCGATCGCGTCGTGCTCGTGCTCGACGGCGACGAGGCCGGCCAGCGTCGCGCGACCGAGGTGCTCGAACTGTTCGTGGCCCAGGATGTCGACCTGCACATCCTCACGCTGCCCGAGTCGACCGACCCGTGTGACTTCCTTGAGGAACACGGCACGGACGGGTTTCGCGATTTGCTCAACCGTGAGGCGATCGACGCGGTGGAACACGCCTTCCGAACGGCCACCCGGGGCATCGACCTGGCCGACGACGTACACGGCGCCAGCCGGGCCCTGGACCGGATGGTAGCCTTGTTGGCTAAGGCGCCGCGCCCGGCGGGCGCGAAGCGATTTCGCGAGGAGAAGATTCTCAGTCGTCTGGCAGCCCGTTTCGGCGTTCCCGAGACCGACATCCGCGCCCGGTTGGCCCAGTTGCGCCGCGGAAAGCGCAGGCCGGTGTACACGTCGCCGGCCGAGCCGGCGCCGGCCGGCGCAGCGGTTGGGCTTCAGCAGCTCTATCGGCGCGCGCCGGGTCAGTGCGAGCTTGTGGAATTGCTCATCGCGTTTTCCGAGTTGCTCGACCAGGCCCGCGAGGTCTTCTCCGCCGAGCAGATCACCGAGGCGCCGCTTAAGCAGATTTATGAAACCATTTGCCGGCTGGCCGAAGAAGGCACGACGCCCGATTTCGACCGGCTGATGTTGGAGTTCGACCAGGCGGACATGAAGAACCTCCTGGTCGAGTTGGACCAGTCCCCGCGTATCGAGGGCATTACCGACCCTGTCCCTTTGCTCAAGGAGTTGATCGAAAACTACAAACGCACCAAATCCGACAAGCAACACCCCTCGCAACTGGCAGCACTTAAAGACGAGGGCTTGGACGAAAGCCAAAAACAGCAGTTGCTGCGCAGTGTGATGGAGGAGTTGCGTGCCCGGCATGGCATTTCCGATCCCACGGACGGGTAGGACCACGCACGGGCCGATCGCGGCCGAGTGCTTCCGGCAGGACAGACCACAAGGTCGCCGATCACATTTTTTGTCTCACCTACTTGAATCCGACATTGTGATGTCGGATTCAAGAACACGTCGCAGGGACGCGAAAGGAGTGTTTAGGTGGACCATTTCGACAAGGAGTTGAATGATCTGGTCGCCAAGGGCAAGTCGCGAGGTTACTTGACATATGACGAGGTGACCCACTATCTACCCGACGAAGCGGTCGATCCGAACAAGCTCGACCAACTGCTCATCTCGCTTGACGAACAGAACATCTCGTTGGTGGCCGAAGCGCCCGAGCCCGAGTTCTACGACGACACGGACGCCCACGTGGGCACCATCGAAGACGACGAGGAGGATCCGTCGGAGGGGCTCGGGGTTAAGCTGCCCGAGGACGACTCGGCACCGTCGCTCGATCCGGGCGACCTGGTCAAGTGGAGCAACGATCCGATCCGCTTGTATCTGACGCAGATGGCTGAGATTCCGCTTCTAAGCCGAGAGGAAGAAATCTCGCTGGCCAAGAAAATCGAGATGGCGCGCAAGCGGTTCCGCCGCACCGTGCTCGGCTGCCAGATGGCCTTGCGCGGCACGGTGGCCATCCTCGGCAAAGTGCACCGCGGCATCCTGCCGTTTGATCGCACGATCAAGGTCTCGCTCACCGAGCGGCTCACCAAGGAACAGATCCTTGCTCGCATGCCGATGAACCTGGCGACCTTGCGCCACGTCATGGAGGAGAACCGGCAGGATTTCACGCGCCTGCTGAGCCGTGGCCTCTCGCCGAAAGGGCGCAGGACCGTTCGCCGGCGTTTCATCCGCCGGCGTCGCAAGGCGCTGGTGCTGGTCGAGGAGCTCAGCCTCCGGACACGGCGCGTCCAGTCGATGATGCGCCAACTCGAGGAAATCGTCAATCGGATGGACGAGCTTCGCGGCGAGATCCGCGCGGCTCGTGCCGGTGGATCGACGGTCGGCGGGCGGGCCCACCTGCGCCGTGAGCTGCGCGACCTGATGATCCTCACCCAGGAGAGTCCACGGAGCCTCCGCCGCCGGGTCGAGGAGATGAAGCGACAGCACGGCGATTACGAACAGGTCAAGCGGCAGCTCTCCGGCGGCAACTTGCGGCTGGTCGTCTCGATTGCCAAGAAGTACCGCAATCGGGGGCTCAGCTTCCTGGACCTGATCCAGGAGGGAAACACCGGGTTGATGCGGGCGGTGGACAAGTACGAATACCGCCGTGGCTACAAGTTCTCGACCTACGCCACCTGGTGGATCCGCCAGGCCATCACCCGCGCCATCGCCGATCAGGCACGGACCATCCGAATTCCCGTGCATATGATCGACGTTTTGAGTAAATTGAAAAATACTTCCAAAAAGCTCTTGCAAGAATTGGGACGAGAGCCGACAACAGAAGAAACGGCTCTGGTAGCCGGCTTGCCGATCGAGGAAACTCGCCGGGTATTGAACATCGGCCGGACGCCGGCAAGCCTGGACCGCCCCATCGGGGAAAGTGAGGATAGCTGTTTCGGGGAGTTCCTCGAAGACCACGGGCTTCCCCGACCGT
>CAZWWC010000274.1:0-6343 GCA_964637625.1 uncultured Planctomycetaceae bacterium | reverse complement strand
AGCGAAGAATCTCCTTGGACAATCGAGATCCTTCGCTACGCTCAGGATGACCCGCTGGGTGTCCGTCATGGTGTCCGAGGCGGACAGTCCCCTGTGTAGGTTCACGTGCCGGCAATCCACGTGCCGGCCTGGTAAGTAATCAATGCGCCGACGTAAGCCAGCGCGGTCAGGTACGCAAACGTAAACAACGGCCATCGCCAAGAGCCCGTCTCGCGGCGAATCACCACCAGCGTGGCCGCGCACTGCGCACAAAGGGCGTAGAAAACCATGATCGACAGGGCCACCGGCAGGTTGAACAACCGTCGGTCGGATCCCTCCCAAGTCGCGTCGCGCAACCGGGTGCGCAATCCGGCGTCGCCACCCGGTGCCTCGTCTGTCTGCTCGGGACGGCTGAAGACCACGCCCAGGGTAGCCACCACCGCCTCGCGTTGGGGGAAACTGGCCAAGACGGCCGCGCCGATCCGCCAGTCCCATCCCAAGGGCCGCACCACCGGCTCGATCGCGCGACCCAGCCGCGCCAGCAGGCTCTGCCGCTGGTAGGCCGCTTCGAGCTGATCATCCAACCGGGCAAGTTGCCGCTCGACCGCAGCGCGCCGTGGGTCGTCACGCGAAAACTGCGCTAGCGACGATTCCAAGGCGGCCCGTTGCCGGGCAAACGGGCTCTCGATCTCGGCCGCCCTGGGATAGTACAACGCCGCCCAGACGAGAATCGACACGGCCAGGATCACCGTGCCCGCGGCCCGTACAAACAGCCAGCCCCGCTCGACCACACGGAACAACACGACGCGCGGCGAGGGCCACGAATAGGGTGGCATCTCCATCAACAACGGTGGCGCGCCACCTCGCAACACCGTATGCTTCAACAGCATGGCCACGACCACGGCAGTCACCACACCAAGCAAGTAGAGCGACACCAGCGTGAGCCCCTGCAGGTTGACCAGCCCTCCGAGAAACATCCGCGACGGGACAAACGCCGCGATCAGCAACGTGTAGATCGGCAGTCGGGCCGAACAGGTCATCAGCGGAGCGATGAGGATCGTCACAAGCCGGTTGCGCTCGTTGGTGATCACTCGGGTAGCCATGATCCCGGGTATGGCGCAGGCGAACGAACAAAGCAGCGGAATGAACGACTTGCCGTTGAGTCCTACGCGGGCCATCAGCTTGTCCATCAGATAGGCCGCCCGGGCCATGTAGCCGCACTGTTCGAGCACGGCAATGAAGAAGAACAAGATCAATATTTGGGGCAGGAAGCTCAGCACGCTGCCCACCCCGCCGAGCACGCCACGGACTAACAGACTCTCGATCGCCCCGCCGGCCAAATCGGTTCCGGCCAGGCTCCTCTGGAGCACTCGTCCCAATCCGTCGGTCGCCGCGTCGATCCCTTTCATCAAGGGAATGGCCCAGGAAAAGACCGCCTGAAACACGACGAACATGATCGCGCCGAACACCAGCGCACCCCAAACGGGATGGGTCAACACGCGATCGAGCCGATCGCTCGGCGTGGTCGGATATTCGGCCGGCGCGCCGACCACTCCATCCAAGACGCGCCGGGCCCAGCCGTAGCGTGCCTTGGGCTCGACGTCGGGGACCAGACATCCGTTCATGGCCAACCGTTCTCGGGCCAGGTCGAGCCGCTCGCGCAACTCGTCACCCCGAGCACTCCTGCCTTGACCTTGCCCAAGACCCTGGCCGGGGCCTTGCCCGCGTCCTTCTCCACGACCGCCTCGCCCGCCACGCCAGCGGCGACGCCTGCGCCCGCCGCCCAACAACGCCGTTTCAAGATAGCCGCTGACGTCCAACAGCAGTCGCCGGGAAAGCCAACGCGACGAAATCCCGCGACACTGGCTGCCGCATGCGTCCTCGACCAACGGTGCCAACGCGGAGACTTCCTCCTCCAACGGCTCGGGCAACACGGCCTCCGGCTCGACCGTGGAACCGACTTCGAGGCGGTCGAGCATCCTTTTCAACTCGTCGATGCCACGACCACGATGGGCCTGGGTGGCCACCACCGGAGCCGGCAGCCTGGTACGCAACCGGTCAACGTCGACCGCCACCCCCTGGCTTTCGGCCAGATCGAGCTTGTTCAGCGCGATGACGGTCGGCAGCCCCAATTCGAGAATCTGGCTCACCAGATACAGATTCCGCTGGAGGTTGCTCCCGTCGACGATGCAGACGACCATGTCGATCGGCGGCACCTCGGCCATGCGTCCGGTGAGCACGTCGACCACGACCATCTCGTCGCGACCGCGTGGAGCCAGACTGTAGAGACCCGGCAAATCGACGACGCTGTACCGACGACCGTTGCCGGCAAACGATCCGGTTTTCTTCTCAACCGTCACGCCCGGATAGTTGCCGATCCGTTGCTGAGCGCCTACCAGGGCACCAAAGAGCGTCGATTTGCCCGTGTTCGGGTTGCCCACCAGCGCGACGGTGACGACGGGTGACTGATCAGAGGAGTGCATTATGGTTGGGTGACTGGGGTCCCGGCGCGCCGGGATGCCCCAGTTCGTGGTCACCTTATGGTTATCTGGGGCACCGCTGCGCTATGCCCCAGCCACCCGCTCCGAAAGAATCGGGACAGTCCCCAAGGGCCTGACCAAGACATCGAAACAGCGCCCGAAACGCAGGCACACCTTGTTGCCCGCGGTGCGCAGGATGCACGGATTACCCGGGCGAAACATTTCGATCCGCGTACCTCGGCCAATCCCGAACTCTTCGAGCCGATGGACGTAATCGGGCTCGCCGTCGATACGGAAGACCTCGGCCACCTGGCCGGGAGTAAGGTTCTTCAGGGAAATCACCGCGTCAACCATGGGATTGCTGCGCTGCGAAAGGAAGGTCGCTGTTTCTCAGGCGGCCAAGTCGTGCGGATTCTAACGCTTCGGCCGCAGCCTTGAACTGTTGTCAGTGGTCTCTTGAACCCCATTAGTATTATAACATGAATTGAGACTGATTCTCAATATCGGGATATTTTAATTCTATTTTTACTTTGAATCAAGGGGGAATCCCCATAATTTTGGCGTCAATTGACGCACCCCCGCTTCTGGGCCGGTTGCACGTCGACTGAAAAGGCGGACCGGACTGGCCAGCACAATGGATCTTGTCACATCGATGTCCGCCACAGGCTCAACGAGCCCATTTCGGCAGCTTCATGTCCAGCACTTCGCCCAGAAACGCGTAGACGTCGGCGATCGAGTCGATCCTCTTCGAGGTCGGTGTGCCGGCGCCGTGGCCTGCGCGGGTCTCAATGCGGATCAGCACGGGCACGTCGGCGGCCGCCTGGGCCCTCTGCAGGGCTGCGATGAACTTGAAGCTGTGGCCAGGCACGACCCGATCGTCGGTGTCGGCCGCGGTGGCCAGCGTGGCCGGATAGTCCGTGCCGGGTTGCAGATTGTGATAGGGCGAATAGGCCAAAAGCGCCTCGAACTCGCCGGGATCGTCCGAGCTGCCGTAGTCGTCGACCCAATAGCGCCCGGCGGTGAACTTCTGAAACCGGAGCATGTCCATCACGCCGACCGCCGGCAGACAGGCGGCAAAGAGCTCGGGCCGCTGGGTCATGACGGCGCCGACCAACAACCCGCCGTTGCTGCCGCCCTGGATGGCCAGCTTCTTCGGCGCGGTATAGCCATTTTGGATGAGCCACTCGGCGGCCGCGATGAAGTCGTCGAAGACGTTCTGCTTATTGAGCTTCGTGCCGGCCTTGTGCCAAGGCTCGCCGTATTCGCCCCCGCCGCGAAGATTCGCCAGGGCCAGCACGCCGCCCATCTCCATCCAGAGCAGCCGGGAGACGCGAAACTCAGGGACCATCGACATGGAAAAGCCGCCGTAGCCGTAGAGCAGCGTGGGGTTGTTGCCGTCGAGCTTGACGCCCTTACGATGGGCGATAAACATCGGCACGCGCGTGCCGTCTTTGCTCTTGAAAAACACCTGCTTGACGACGTAGTCGTCGGGGTCGAACTTCACCTCGGCGCGGCGCCACGGCGTGCTGCGGCCCGTGATCAGGTCGTAGCGGTAGATGCTCGGCGCAGTGGTGAAACTCGAAAACGAGTAGAACGTTTCCGTGTCGGTCCGCCGGCCGCCGAAGCCCAAGGCCGAGCCGATCGCCGGAAAGTCGATCTCGCGGATGAACTCGCCACCGGTCGTAAACAGCTTGACCCGGGTCTTCACGTCGTCGAGATAGTTGGCCAACAGCACGTTGCCGACGAGACTGACACTGGTGAGCGTTGCCTTGCTCTGGGGGATGATGATTCGCCAGTGTTCTGGCTCGGGCCTGCGCAGGTCGATGGCGATCACCCGGCCGCGCGGCGCGTCGAGATCGTTCTTGAACAAGAGCACCGGTCCGTCGTTGCCGACGAAGGTGTATTCATGCTCGAAGTTGTCGACCAGGTCGATCGGCACGGCGTAGGGTTCGTCGAGATCGCGGACCAGGATGCGGTAGTGCTTGTCGGTCCCGCGGCCGACGGTGATGATCAGGTAGCGGCCGTCCTCGGTCACCGTCGCAACGAAGTTCCAGTTGGGATGGTCCGGCCGGCGGTAGGCCAACACATCGTCCGACTGGCTCGTGCCCACTCGATGATAGAAGAGCTTGTGATTCAGGTTGAGTTGCTGGAAGGCGGCGCCCGGTTTCGGCTCGTCGAAGCGGCCATAGAAGAAACCGCGGCCGTCGGCCGTCCAGCTCGGCTCGCCGTACTTGATCCATCTGAGCACGTCGGGCAGGATTTTGCCGGTGGCCGGCTCCATGACGCGCCAGGTGTCCCAGTCGGAGCCGGCTTCGGCCACGCCATAGGCCAGGTACCGGCCGTCGTCGCTGGGCACCAGCCCGACCAGGGCCACGGTTCCGTCTTTCGACCAGGTGTTCGGATCGAGCAGGACCCGGGGCTCCCCGTCGAGCGAGTCCACCGTGTACAAGACGCTCTGGTTCTGCAGGCCATCGTTCTTCAGATAGTAGTAGCGTGGGCCCACCTTCATCGGCGAGGAGTATTTTGGATAGTCCCACAGCTCGGCCAGGCGGCGGCGTATCGCTTGGCGCTGGGGTATCGATTCGAGGTAGTCGAACGTCAGGCGGTTCTGGGCGGCCACCCAGTCGGCCACGTCTTTCGACTGGCGGACATCCGCCTCGAGCCAGCGATAGGGATCGGCGACCCGGGTGCCGTGGTAGGTGTCGACCACCTCGCCGCGGCGTGTTTTGGGATAGGTGAAGTGATTGGTTTTCCTGCGGGCCTCGTCGGCCATGGTCGAGCCATCGGGCAGAAGCACGACGTTGAGGATCGCAGAAAGGAGAACCAGCGAAAGCGAAACACGCGGGCAAGTCATGAGTCTTCCTCTTGTGGAAAATCGGTGGACAATCTGGTGGGTCGAGCACGACGCACCCCGCCTTGGGTAAGTCTAGCTCGCGTTCACGTCCGGTTCGGCGAGGGGTTCACCGCCCGGATCGAGCTGCGAGGAAAACCAGACTTTCAGTTTCTCGGAATTCCTCTTGTCGAACCTGTACCGCAGGCTGCCCAGGGGGTGGAGGAACGTCAGCGCGAGCTTCCTGGCGTCGGGTTTGACGACGGCATTGTGAAGATCGTCTTTCGAGACGACGAAGGCTCGCATGAGATCGCGTTGGATGAAGAAGGCCCGGCCGTGCATCAGTTGGGCCCTGCATCTGCGGTTTGCCGTCTCGACGACACCCGGCTCATTCTTCAGCTTCTTTTTCAATAAGGCCTTGCAGATTCGTTTTGTGGCGCGAATCTCCCCTGGATCGACGGATTCGATCAGTCCGCGGATATGCTGCAGTTTGCGATACTGATTGGCAAACACGCCAAGAACGATCAGGGGCAGTATTATTCCCAGTGGGTTGAAGAAGCCAAAAAGCATGAAATTGAGAACGGCGATTCCAATATTCCAGAGAAGTAACAAGCCGGTGACAGTAGTCTCTGCCAGGAGGATCCCGAGGGACGGCCTTCTCATCGCCTGGATTCCGGTTACGAACATAAGCACACCCAGAATCAGGATGCCCGCGTTGAGACGAGTAATGCGAATGGCCATGACCCCAAGAACGATGTTGATCACACCCCACGCAACGGCGCCGGCTCCAATATTGGCGATGAGCTTGCGTGCGCAAATCGCCAGCAGTGTCTTGTTCTCATGCGTGTCAAACCAAGCATCGTACTTCATCCGTTCTGCCTCCCTGAGAGTATGCTGGCAGCTATCCTAGCATCGCCGGGCCGTTCTGCCAATGGTGCGAGCACGGTGGAACGAGTTCGGCCTGCCCCACCAATTCGCAGCAGAGACTATTCACACCACGGAAACGAGAATGGTTCGATTCTGTTGGGGCCGTATCCACCCTACCCTATTCCTC
>CAZWWC010000273.1:0-6353 GCA_964637625.1 uncultured Planctomycetaceae bacterium | reverse complement strand
GAAAAGCCCAAACAGGGCCTGGCTGGGCCACCGCTTCGCTATGGCCCAGGCACCCATTCGAGAAACACGGCGCACGCACCCGGCCGAGAAATCCAGGCACCCGTCGAGAAAGGAAATGCCTCAGAGACTCTGCTTCAGCACGATCGTGCGCTTGAGCGGATCGAGCACCTGCTCAATGACCCAAGCGTCGAGCATCTCGTCGCACACCCGGGCGAGATTCACGAGCACCTCTTCGAACGACTTTTCAGGCGCGAGGCTCCCGTATTGCCTTGCGGTCACGTAGACGCTCAGTTGATCCTCGGAATAGTCACCGGTGCGGACCTGGTAGGCGCTGGTACGGGTCTCGACGCTCAGCCGGCACTGCGTCCGGCAGTCTTCGTCCAGCGCGACCGTCAGCGAGGGCTCGTAGTTGATGACCGAAGCACCGGGGACCTCCGCCAGCCGTTCCATGGCCGGGTTGACACCCAGTGCGTCGGCAACCAGTTGATTATGGTTGCCGCGGTACGTGAAGTCGAAGCCGAACAGCAGGTCCAGCGCCTCGCAGTCCAACGGGCTGACCGAGAGCATGTAAGGGGCCAACTGGAGAATCAAATTGTGCTGGCTGATCGCCTCTTCGACCGACGAAGGATTGACCTGACCGGAGCAGACGCGGCGCGATTCGATGGTTGCCCAACGGTAGTCGCCTCGATCCTTGTCTTCCTCCAGTACGAAGTCACCCCGGTCGCGACAGTAGAAATTGCGCATGGTGGGGTAGGTCTTCTGGATGCGCTCGAAGAAGTGAAGAACCGTCTCGCGGTTGGCCGGGAGTTCCATCTCCGTGCTGAGATTCATGTTGATGTAAAAATCGTCACATAGACAAGTGTAGCGATTCATTCCACGAGTTTCCTTCCGCGTCGTGAGTGAGGAGCAAGGTTGCCGTGTTGGGCGTGGCGGCTGCCGGCTATTGAGCCCTGCATAACCAATCAACGGAGGGCGACCAACGGAAGCCCGGCTTCAAAGCATTTGCCCATCCCGGCGCGCCGGCAACGAAAATGCAAACATCAATAAAACATCCCTGCGGCGCTGTGCTTTTCTGTGCAGACCTCTTCAAGCTACATCAGGGTCCACTTCCACCACACCAATTTGTAGTATAGAGTCACGGGGCTGCAAGTGTCAAAGCCGCCCGTCGGGCCACCCCCAAATAGGCTAGCCGGGCAACCGCGTCTTTTCACCGTTGCATCCGATGTCGCTTTCCAGGAATTCGACGTACAGACTGGTTGTCTTCACGACGCGATTGGGCTGGATCGCGTTGGCCGTCGAGGGCGACATCCTCTGCCAGCTCACGTTGGGGCATCGCAGTGCGGCCGAAGCGATCGCCGCCGTTCGGCCCGAGCTGGCCACCGTCGCCCGGCCGGCCCAGGCCGACGGCGAGCTGGTCCGGAGGATCTGCTCCTACGCGATGGGCCGGCCCGAGGACTTCCGCGACGTCAAGGTGGACATGGGCTACGCGACGCCGCTGGGTCGCCGGGTCCTGGCCCGGTGCCGCCGGATTCCCCATGGGCAGACGCGTAGCTACGGCCAACTGGCTGCGGAGGTGGGGTGTCCGGGGGCGGCTCGGGCGGTCGGCAATTTTCTGGCTTCCAACCGCACCCCGATCATTGTGCCGTGTCATCGGGTGGTTGCGGCCGACGGTCGGCTTGGTGGTTTTTCCGCCCCCGGGGGCGTTTCCCTCAAGGAAAAGCTCTTGGCGATGGAATCGGCAGCGGGTGCTTCGTCCCGTCGGTGACGTCGACAGCGTTGCCAGGAAAGCCCCCCGATTGTTGAGAAAGCCAGTCGCCCTACGGCGGGTCCGGCGTACCCTTTCCGTTTCCGGTCGATTTGCTATATTTCGGGGTGTCCGGCAGTCGATAGGCATTGATCATGCTGGCTGTCGTGTTTCGGTCTGTGCCGAGGCCGCCTCTACGCTGGGCGGCAGATCGTCGCGGCCAAGGCAAGGACGACGCACCCCTAGCTCAATTGGATAGAGCATCGGTCTACGGAACCGAAGGTTAGAGGTTCGAGTCCTCTGGGGTGTACTGGATTTGCGGCGATTTTGCTGGCTCATGTGTCACGGGTTCTTGACACGTGGGCTCCATTGGGATTGGCGTGCGCAGCCTCGTTGGCCCCTTTTTTCTTCGATGTGCGGCGCGGAGCTCAGCAGACTCTCGATGTCACGGGTCCTGCGACCTTTGGTCCTTTGCACCGGTGGTCGTTCAAGGTGGGCCGGTCTATGCAAGGTCGGCAGGGGCGCGATTTCTGTGCCTCACGACTGGCTTTGCCCCGTAGACGCCCCGCGCGGCGCCCTTCTGGCATTCTGTTTTTCGAGATGTGTCTCTGCGGATTGCGCTGCCCTGATCATGCGGACGACCTCGCCCTCGCGATGTAGCGTAACACGTTATTCAGCAAACCTTTATACCGATCCGCGGCAACGCCCGGCAGGAACGTTATTGTGCATCCCGCGCCACGTTATCTCTCGGGCGATACTTTTCCGGGGGGTACTGGGGCGATATTGCGCGCTTCAACGCCCCGATAACAGACGCCGCCGACACTGCTAGAGGTTCCCAAACCATTGAACCCCCACCACTTATTTAGTAAGATCACGTCATCGGACGGGAACGTTATTGAGCAGTGGCGCGCCCAATTATCAATTCGAGGCTGCTCGATAAACAGTAGTTCGGCAGTATAGTCAAACAACAAGCGAAAGGAGCCAATCGCGAATGATCAAACTCTGCTTTTTTGTTGGTGCCGTCGCAATTGGCGCGGGTGTCGGTGCCGGATTCGGTGGCGAGGGTGGCGCCTTTTTGGGAGGCATCTGTGGCGCTTTGTTTGGCGCATTCATGCTCGGAAAAGCAAGCTAATCATTTGATGGAGGATCACACAATGAGTCTTGAATTCCTACGACGAAACGGCGCATCTACTCGTCCGGCTAAGAATGACGTTGAATTGTTAAACATGAAGAGCCCCGCGGGCCTCGATGTCGCCGCAGTAATTGCCGCAAAAGCAGCGGTGTCGGCAGCAATTCCCGACGGCTCGAGAATCGGCGGTGTCGTCCTCGAGAACGTGGCGCACAAGGGCATTGACGCAGCACTCCGACGAAAGTTATAGTCAAGTTACTCGATCGACTCGGAATTGCCGAACAATTGCGTGAACCGGAGCGGTGGAACACGCGGAATATGAACTCAATATCAACCGCCGCCGCCCGGTTACGCTGGTCGTTACATGATCCATAGATGATCCCCGTCGGAACCGCGCAGTGAGATGTTGATGACGATGGATCAGAACCCGTATGCATCCCCGTTGTCAAGCAACAACAGTGCTGCCACTGACCCAGAGTTTCGCCCTACCCGCGCTGCGAGCTGGCTGAGCTGGGCGATGCGAGGGGGAAATGGACCGGCCAAACGAGACCCTCGCACTGGCGAAATCCTTCTCGTTGTCTCTGTGGTCCCGTGGGGTTTCAGCCTGTTCTTCATTCTGATGGTGCCGACAGGCCTGTATCTCTTGACGTTGGCGGATCCACCCAATCCGGACGAGTGGTGGATTCCATGGCTG
This sequence comes from uncultured Planctomycetaceae bacterium, assembly GCA_964637625.1. Lineage (GTDB taxonomy): Bacteria > Planctomycetota > Planctomycetia > Pirellulales > Thermoguttaceae > UBA11386. The sequence continues at coordinate 2,786 of CAZWWC010000273.1, read as the reverse complement.
CTTGGAGGTGCCTCGAGCGCTTTGGGCGTTGCCCTGCTATTCTCAATATGTGTACGCGTAACTGCGTCTAGAGACTCGATCGGCGTCAAGAAGCCGTTTTGTTCGCGACAGAAGCTTAGTTGGTGCGACGTCAATCGCGTGAGTTTTCGTAACGACGGGACTGTGCGATTGGTTTCCGAAGACGGAACACGACTCTCGATAGATTCGCAGCTTTCCGGTATCATTGACTTCATCGATCTCCTCGAAAAACATCTACCGGCGGAAGTTCGAAGTAACTGTGAAGCCGATCTAGAAGTGTACCGTCGCTTTGTGGGCACAAGGCGATGAGGGGATATATCATGTAACCATGCGATGAACCGGACGAGCTTACACCGTCTTGATTCACCGCTGGTCTTGCTGTTTCCGCGGTTTTGTTTGTCAGCGTGTTTTTTGGTCCGCTCGCCGGTTATCGCGGACGTTAGGCTCGCTGTCTCGTAACCTCAACCATTTCGTCTGAGTCTCATCAAACGACCGTATTGTGGGGCACCAGGCCGGCGTCTTCTGTTCGGGACGCTGAGTGTTTCCCCAAGGCGATGGTCGGCCGCGCCCGCTTGTCAAACCGCCACCGGCATGCCCATCAGCGGCCAGACGAACGACACAAAGATCGCCAATACGATCATCAGCAGAATACTCGCGGGAATGCCGGCGAGAAAGAAGGTTCCGGAAGAGAACTGCCCGCTCTCGTAGGCGATGGCGTTCGGGGCCGCGCCGACCAACAATAGGAAAGGCATTCCGGCGACGACCAGGGAAGAGAACAAAATGACCTCCGGCGCCACGTGAAGATAGGGAGCAATGAGCAGGGCCACGGGCAGCGAGATGGCAATGGCCGCAACGTTCATGATGAAATTGGTCATGACCAGCACGAACAGGGCCGTTCCCATAATAAACACTAACCCAGGCGCCTCTTGGAAAAGGACCAACCATTTGATGGCCAGCCACTTCGCAGCGCCCGTCTCCCATAAACAGAAGCCGATACTCATGGCTCCGCCGAACAGGAGGACGATGTTCCACGGAATATCCTCAAGATCCTTGACCGTCAAGATTCTGAAGATGAAGAATAGGATCGTGGCCACCAGAATGACCGCACTCTTGTTCAGGTTCTCCGCCAGGGGTTCAATAAACGATCGCATGCTCATCAGCGCGATGGCCGAAAGAACGATGACCAACGCGAGGATCTCCGTGCGCGTCATGGGGCCGAGCCTTCGATGCAGGGTGCTGGCTCGCTGGCGGAGTCCGGGGATCGTGCTTCTTTCGGGCTTGAACAGCGTCATCGAGAGCACCCAAAGCAAGACCGTCATGGTACAGCCGACGGGCAGCATGTAGTAGGTGAGCTCGAAGAAGGTTATTTCGCGGCCCGCGATCTCCTTGAAGAATCCGATGGCCACGGCGCCGCGAGCCGCTCCGAGCAAGGTGATGATGCTGCCGGCGCCGGCGACGAACGCCATGCCGATGAAAAGCCCCTTGCCGAATTTCGTCGGTTTTTCATCGTCGGTGTAAAGAGAGTAGATTGCCATGAGAAGCGGATAAATCGTCGCGGCCACGGCCGTGTGTGCCATGATTAAGGTCAACCCCGCGGTGATGACAAAACAGCCGAGATAGATCATGCTGGTGCGCTCGCCCACCAGGACCAGCATCCGGTAGGCCATCCGCTTCGTCAGCCCGGTCTTCGAGAAGACCATGCCGAAAGTAATCGAACCGATGATGAACCAGACCGACGGATCCATGAAATCGCCGAAGGCCGTTTTTGCCGGTCTTATCAGGAAGAGAACCTGGATCACGCCGATGGTGACGCCGGTAACGCCGATCGGTATCACCTCGAAGACCCACCAGATAGCCGCCAGGCAGAACAGGGCCAAGGCGGCCTTGCCGTTGTGAGTCAGTTCGAATTGTCTTCCCGCTGGATCTACGGCGTCTGAGAAGGAGGGGCAGAAGTAGACAATAGAAAACAGCGCGACGCCCACGAACATCCAAATATGCTTGTCCCAATCAACCCACCTGGCCTTTCCCGCCAAGTGGATACCGGCGGAAGTGGCGCCAGTGCTATCGTGGCCGTCTTTCTGTTTCTGGTCGGTCATCGTCGTGGTGGCTTTTCCCCGGAGCGGAGATGCAGAGAACTCGTCACTCAAGAACTTACGATAAGAGCAATCTCGCTCAGTACGTCCACTGAGCGCACCACCCCGACGATGCTATCGTCCTTGAGGACGGGAAGGAGGCTGGTATTCTGGTCGACCATTTCGCATATGGCCTTCATGATATGGTCATCATAATCAATGGTTGCCTTGATAGGAATCATGAACTCCTCAACCAGGCGGTCGGCCCGTTTGCGAATGCCCGCAACAAACTTGTCGAAGGAGAGCTCGGAGAGATTTGGATCGATCTCCGAGTTGAAGAGCTTTCGCCGGTATCCCAGCGACCCGCTGACCATGAATCTCGGCTCGAGGCCCCGCATAATGTCCCGGCGTCTGAGCATCCCAAGGAGTTCGCCGAAGTGCTCATCGAAGACCAGGGCCACCCGAGGCAGAGTCGCCTGCTCCTTTCTCAGAATCTGTACGGCCATCTCCTTAATGGCGTCGCGGAGCGTAAGCGTCTGGGGTAGGCAAGGATACTCTTTAAGGGGGACCATTATGTCCCCCACGCATTTTTCATTCATATTATTCTTGCTCCCGTCGAGACGCGATCACCACGACACGGTTTCTAGAGGGCATTTCAAAACGGTCATCCTGAGCGAAGCGAAGGATCTCCCCTCC
>CAZWWC010000272.1:3137-6396 GCA_964637625.1 uncultured Planctomycetaceae bacterium | reverse complement strand
CCGCGGCCGGGTGCGGTCACCGTTTGGCTCAGATAATCACGCGCCGCGACCACCTGCATCCCCGCCAGGCTCGTCGGCGGCGACGCGCGGAATCGGGCCATCACGGCCTTCATCCGGTCCATGCCCTCGGCGCCGGGCATCCGCACCGAGATGGTCCGCTCGGCGTGACAGCCATACTTCCTAAACAGCGTGTCGAGCTTCTCGTCGAGCGTGAGCCCTTCGGCCTTCGCCCGGGCGGCCAGCTCGGCAAGGATCATCGACGCGACCGCCGCGTCCTTGTCGCGGACGTGGGCGCCGATGAGATAGCCGTACGACTCTTCGGCGCCGAGGATGAACTTCGTCGGGTCCCGCTCTTCGATCACGCCGCCGATCCACTTGAACCCGACCAGCAGATCGCCGACCGTCTCGACGCCGTGGGCGTCGCCGATCCGGCGAATCAACTCGGTCGTGACGAGCGTCTTGACCAGGTAGTGCTCCGTGGTGAGCGACCCGTCGCGGCGGCCGATCTCCAGCAGATAGTCGGCCAACAGCGCACCGATCTGGTTGCCCGTGAGCACGTCCCAGGGCGCGTCGGGATGGATCGTCTTCGGCGCGGCGCAGCCCACCCGATCGCAGTCGGGATCGGTCGCCAGGATCAGCTCGGCACCGGTCTGCTTGGCCTGCTCGATGATCGGGTCGAACACGCGGGGATTCTCGGGATTCGAAATATGGTCGGGCACGTTCGGAAAATCGCCGTTCGGGTCGCTGTGGGGACCGAACTCCTCGACCTGGGCAAAGCCGGCCGCCTCAAGCGCCGGCAACACGGCCCCTGCGCCCACGCCGTGCAGCGGCGAGTAGATGATCTTCAGATCGCGCGGCCCGGGCCGGCTCTGGCTCGCGACGGCCGCGAGAAACGCCTCGTCGACTTCGTCCTGGCAATAGACGATTTGGCCCGAGGCCAACGCCTCGTCGAACGCGGCACGTTTGATCTCGGTCACGCGCATCACCCGATCGATCACCCCTTGATCGTGCGGCGGCAGAAGCTGCCCGCCGCTGGACCAGTAGGCCTTGATGGCGTTGTCGCTGGGCGGGTTGTGGCTGGCGGTGACCATGATGCCGCAGTCGCACTTCTTGTAGCGGACCGCGAAGGACAGCTCGGGCGTGCTCCGGTAGCCGTGGAGGAAATAGACCTGAAAGCCGGCCGCGGCCATGATCTCGCTCGCCAGCTCGGCGAACCGGTGGCTCCGGTGACGCGTGTCGTAGGCGATCGCAAACGCAAGTGGCCGCTCGCCGGAGAGGCTCTTGACATAGTCGGCCAGGCCCTGGGCGCTCTCGCCGATCGTCCGCTCGTTGATCGTGTTGCTGCCGATCGGATACATCCGCCCGCGGCGTCCGCCGGTGCCGAAAGGGATGATCGTCCAGAAGGCGTCGTCCAGCTCCTTCCACCGGCCCTGCTCGACGTGCTCGAGGACGGCCGGCACGTACTGGGCATAGCGGGGCTCGGTCAGCCAGGCACGCAGGTTCTTGACCGCCCCGTCCGAAAGGTCTCCGCGCCCGGCGGCCGCCTCGATTTGTTCCAAGGTCTCGCTGAGGTGGATCGGCGATGGTGAAGTGGACATCGATCCCTCGAATCGGGTGAAGGTAGGCAAAATACAGTGGTCCAGGCAGGCAGCAACGCGGCAAACCGTGAACAATTCTAGCACACGGGCGAAACACGCGGAACGGGGAATTGCGCCGCTGGTCGAAGTCGTAGGGCCCGCGCCGCCCACCGAAAGGGCGCTTCAAGTCAAGGGTGGCTGGGGCATAGCACAGCGGTGCCCCAGATGGTCACAAACTGGGGCTTCGCTTCGCTCAGCCGCCAGCCACCCCGTCGGCCCACTTCTCCTCGGTCTCCTTTTCCGAGCGACGCTTCCCCTCTATACTGCGATACTACGTTGCCTTTTGCCGTCCTGGCGCCCGTCTTCTGGGGTGCGAAACACTAAAGGAAGCTCCGACCGTGGCCGAGCCGATCATCAGCGTTTCGGGCCTGCGGGGTGTCGTCGGCCAGACGCTCACCCCGGAGGTGGCCGTGCGATACGTGGCCGCGTTCGCCGCCACGGGCCCGGCCGGGACGATATTGGTCGGACGCGACAGCCGGCCCTCCGGCGAGATGCTCGCCCAGGCCGTCCATGCCGCTCTGCGGGCCGGCGGACATCGGACGATCGATCTGGGCATTTGCCCCACGCCCACCGTCGGCCTGTTGGTCCGCACATACCAGGCGACCGGCGCCGTCGGGATCACCGCCAGTCACAACCCGCCGCCCTACAACGGGCTGAAGCTCTTCTCCAACGACGGACGCGTGATTCCCGCGGCACTGGGAGAGAAAGTGCTCGAGCATTATCGGGCGGGCAAGGCCTCCTGGGCACGTCACGACCGGATCGGCTCGACCTCCGTGTGTGACGACACCACCTCGGCCCACCTCGAAGCCATTCTTGCCACGGTCGACGTCGAGCGGATTCGCAACAGTGGCTTCACGGTTCTGCTCGATGCGAACCACGGGGCGGGCGGGCCGTTGGGTCGGCTGCTGCTCGAAGCACTCGGCTCGAAGGTCACCATCCTCGGCGAGACGACCGACGGACAGTTCGACCACAAGGCCGAGCCGACCGCCGAAAACCTCGCCGACGTGCTGCCCGCCGTGCCCCAGGCCGGGGCCGAGGTGGGCTTCTGCCAAGATCCCGACGCCGATCGCCTGGCCGTGATCGACGCGGCCGGCGGGTACCTGGGCGAAGAGTATACCGTGGCGATCATCGCCGACCATATCCTCCGCAACCGGCGCGGGCCGGTTGTGACGAATTGCTCCAGCAGCCGCATGACCCAGACGATCGCCGAAGGGTACGACCAGCGGCACTTCCGCTCGGCGGTCGGCGAGGCCAACGTCGTCGACATGATGCTGGCCAAGGACGCCGTTTTCGGCGGCGAGGGCAACGGGGGTCCGATCGATCCTCGCGTCGGCATGGTCCGCGACAGCTTCGTCGGCATGGCGCAGCTGCTCGACGCGATGGCCGAGCGAGAGCTTTCGATCCGCCAGCTGGCCGACGAGCTGCCCCGCTACGCGATCATCAAGACCAAAATTGACCTGGCGCCGAACCGCGTCGCCCGGGGGCTCGACGCCCTGGAGCAGCATTTCGATACGGCGCGTGCCGACCGGCTCGACGGACTGCGCCTGGACTGGCCCAACCGTTGGCTCCTGGTCCGGGCGAGCAACACCGAGCCGATCGTCCGTGCCGTGGCCGAAGCGCCC
>CAZWWC010000272.1:1935-3037 GCA_964637625.1 uncultured Planctomycetaceae bacterium | reverse complement strand
ATGCCGAACCGGCCGTTGGGCATGACCTTGGGTCACACGATCCTGGGCGTCTCGGCCGCGGGGCTGGACACGGTGCGGCGGCACGAGATGGTCCACGTCGGCCAGTACGAACGTTGGGGCCCGGCCTTCGTGCCCGTCTACTTGTTCCACTCCGCCCGGCTCTGGCTGGCCGGCAAAGACGCCTATCGCGACAATCCCTTCGAAAAAGAAGCGTATGCAAAAACGCAGTCCTGATTGCTTGAGCAAAAACGGAGAGTAACGTGAACATGATCCGACGGATGCGGGCAGCCGCAAAGGCGTTTCTCAACCCGCAGGCTGCGAGACGCGCCGGCGCTTCGCCGCCTCCAGCCGGCTCTCCACCATTTCCCAGGGCGGACGCCGAACCATGCGCCCTGGTCAACGCGGTCGTTTCGAGATTCGACCGAATCCCCGGCTTCTTCAACGTAGACGACTGCATGCATTTCTACCTGATTCTGGAGATGCAAGCGTTGCTGGGAGTGACGGGCGACCTTCTCGAGATCGGCCCCTACTTCGGACGATCGACGTCGTTGCTCGTGTTCTGCCTGAAACGGGACGAGAAGATCCTGGTCTGTGACGCTTTCGACGCCGAAATCGAGGACGCGTACGCTTCTACACCCACCATCGACGACCTCAAGAGAAACACCGGTCTGGTGAACCCGGATTTCGATTTCGATCGTTTGGAGATCCATTCTTGCCTGAGCAAGGATCTGCGGATTCCCGCCGCCCGACGGTTCCGTTTCGCACACGTAGACGGAGGACACGATGCCGAGACGGCCTACCACGACATCAGTCTGGCGGCATCGAGGCTTCTTCCACGGGGAATCATCGCCATCGACGACTACAAGCATCCCGATTGGCCGGGCGTGACCGAGGGAACCGATCGTTTTCTGCAGGAGCGAGGCAGTGAATTCCGCGTCTTGGCCGACATGAATCGCCACGTCGCGAAAGGACGAAAGCTCTATCTGACCCGTGTCGGATAAACAAGCGGAACTGGGGAAGGACTTTCTCCGCTCAAAGGCGTGCTCTCTTGCCATTGGTCGCCAGCGCCGCAGCCCGAGTGGGTTGCCCGCTTGACGTTGCG
>CAZWWC010000272.1:0-1835 GCA_964637625.1 uncultured Planctomycetaceae bacterium | reverse complement strand
AAAAGGCCCAATCCCTTCGCCGCATACGAGAAAACGGGAGAAATCGTGATGTTCACCGAGCTGTCTGCTTTTGCCATGCCGGGGTTCGTCGAACTGCTGGTGATCGGCATTATCGCCGTGGGGGCGGTCGTGTTTACCGTGTTGCCGTTTTGGCTCGTTTTTGAGAAGGCCGGGTTTCCCGGCGCGTTGGCCCTGCTGATGCTGCTGCCGGTGGTTAACGTGGCAATGCTCTTTTTTCTGGCATTCGCCGATTGGCCGGCGTTGCGGCGCCCGGCTGCCGCGGGCCGCTTGCCGGATCATGATGCGTCGGAAAGGTTGGACCTTTGAACTACACTGGCCGGCCAGTGGCACCCCATACCCGAAATCCCCAAATCCCTATACATTGACGAAGGCGGCAAACCATGTGGATGCGGATGCGTTTCGACATCGGATGGCCCGAGGTGCTCTTCGGCGTCCGCGGCATGCTGGCGCGGCTGGATCGCGAGGCGATCGAGCAGCGGGTCTGCGAGTGCTGGCCCCGGCCGGAGCAGATGTTTCCCTGCCTTTCGGTCCGCACCGGTTTCGACCTGCTCTGGGCGTCGCTGGAATTGCCCGCCGGGAGTGAAGTGCTCATGTCGGCCCTGACGATTCCCGACATGGTGCGGATCGTCGAGCATCACGCGTTGGTGCCCGTGCCGGTCGATCTGAACACGGCCGACATGGGGCCCGACGCGGACCGGCTTCGCCGTGCGATCACGCCGGCGACTCGGGCGATCGTCGTGGCGCATCTTTTCGGCACCCGGCTACCGCTGGAGCCGATCCTGAAAATCGCCCGGCAGCATGGGCTGTTGGTCATCGAGGACTGCGCCCAGGCATTCGTCGGTTGCGACTACGACGGCCACCCGGATGCGGACGTGACGATGTTCAGCTTCGGGCCGATCAAGACGATCACGGCATTCGGCGGCGCCGTGTTTTGCGTCCGTCGGCCGGATCTGCTTGCGACGATGCAATCGCGGCATCGTCTCTATCCGCTGCAGAGCCGTTGGACCTACCTGACGCGCTTCATGAAATACTCGTTCCTGAAGGGATTGTCTTGCCGGCCTGTGTGTGACGTGATCGTTGGCGTGTGCCGAGGGGCCGGATTGGACTACGATCGCTGGATCAACCGTGTTGCCCGTGCATTCCCCGGACCGCGATGGCTCGAACCGCTTCGCTTCCAGCCGTCGGCGCCGCTATGGGCGATGCTCGAGCAACGGTTGCGGACGTTTGATCCGGCGTGGATCGCGGCCCGGGCCGCCCGCGCCCGGCGCCTGGCTCGACTCATTCCCCGCGGCGCGATATGCCCGGCCGGCGACGTGCCCGACCATTCCCACTGGGTCTTTCCCGTCCTCACTCAAGATCCAGCCGCGGTCATCGCCGAGTTGGCCAAGGCCGGGTTCGACGCCACGCAGGGCAGCAGCCTCAGGGTCATCGATCCGCCGGAGGATCGTCCCCAGCTCGATCCACAAACCACCCGAGAGGTACTAGCCGGCATGGTCTTTCTGCCACTCTACCCGGAAATGCCGCGACACGACATTCAGCGCCTGGCCGACGTGCTCCATCGTCTCGAAGATCATCTGGCGATCGACCCGAACGTGGCCGAGCCCCCGGCCCGCTTCCCGCGCGTGATGATGGTCGACCTGCGCTCGGGTTGAACAGGATGCGAGAAAGAAGGAGGACTGTTTAGTGGCTTGGTAGCTCACGCCATAGTAAAGCACCGACGCAGCTTCTTCATGTGATTAGCCCGAAGGGCTCGAACATCGTAGCCGAGGGCAACGCCCTCGTTGTTACACACATTTCCTGGTTGGTATTGGAGA
>CAZWWC010000271.1:0-6413 GCA_964637625.1 uncultured Planctomycetaceae bacterium | reverse complement strand
CCGCTTGCCGCCACTCAATATCGAACGAAGACAAATCTAGAACAGTAGAAATAGATAGCTGGTAGTCGAAGCTTCAGATCCAAGCGACTTGCAGATGCTCAGAGACAGACGGCTGATCGCGGCGTGCCGGCGTGGAGACCGCGGCGCGCTGTGTCAACTCGGCATCGTCGAGAAGCAATACGATGCCGACGGGAATCTCACGCACGTCGCCTATTTGCTCAAGAAAGAGAAACACTTCGTCATACTGATGCCCAAGGTGAAGAGGTATCTGGAATGGCCGTTGGGTGACGAAGCCATGGCCCTGATGGAGGACTTCAGCCCCAAAGGGCTGGTCAAGCTGCTGACCCGGCACGGCTACACGAAGCTCGAGCCCGCCAAACTCGACGGGCGTAAGGTGGAAGGCTTCGAGATGTCCAAGGAGCAGGTCAAGGATGTGCTGAGCATCTATAACTACGAGAAGTACGGTTTCATCTTTCCCGTCAAGGAAATGACCTCGCGTCTTTGGGTCGACGTCGAGACGTCTCTGCCCGTTCGCAGCGAATGCGACTTCACGACCGGCCGCGGCCTGCTGACCGGAGGCATGAAGCTGCGATGCCACTGGGAGGCCTATGACCTTCAATGGGGCGTGAACGTTGATCCGAAGGAGTTCGTTCCCGACATTCCCGACGACTACGAGCGGATCGGTCTGAAATCCCCGGACGCTCAAGATTCCGGGAGCAAGGAGAAAACGTCGGGCAAGCCCGACCGCTAAAGACCGCCTACTGCCTACTACCCGCTACCTACCGCCCGCTGCCCGTTGCCTACCGCCCGCTGCTTCCTGGCACGCACGAATCAGCGACCCGAATAGGGCCTGGCGGTGAGGACGATACATCCGTTCCGGATGCCATTGGACGAAGACGGCCCAGGGATGCTTGGGCATTTCCAGGGCTTCGATCACTCCGTCGTCGCTGTGGCCGGTAGCACGCATTCCCCGGCCGAGATGCTTTGCCGCCTGGTGATGCGCCGAGATGACCATGACCTGATCCACTCCGAGGATCTGGCGCAACCGGCTGTCGGCGGCAAGCGTGACACGATGGGTGGCCGGCTCTCTCTCGTCGGCGTCATGCTTATCCCCGCTCTCGTTGCGGGTCTCTTTCTTATCGGTGTCTTTCTCGTCCGGCGGATTCGCATGGACGACCGAACCACCGAGCTCACTGGGAAGATCCTGAATCAGCGAACCACCTCGGACAACGTTGGTCATCTGCGCCCCAAGACATACTCCCAACAGCGGCTTGCCGGTTTTCAGCCACTCGTCGATCAATCTCGGTTCAAAACTCCACCGGGCCTCGGGCATAAGCTTGACCGTCTCGTGCGGTTTCTGACCATAGGCCGACGGCGGAACATCCCCACCGCCCGTCAACACGAGACCATCGAGCCGCCGAACCAACTCCGCGCGAAGCGCGTCGTCGTCGATCGCGGGGAGTATCAGAGGTATGCCACCCGCTTCATGTACGGCTTGGGCATAGGCCAACGGTACGGTGGCCGATTCCTCCTTGACCGTGGAGGTGATTCCAATCAGAGGCCGGCCGCCGGAGTCCGTCTCGGCAGGCGGTTCGGTGGAAGGAGCCGTGCAAGACGTCACCACAACCGCCATCAGCAGCCCAACGGCAAGGCTACCCAGGGCCCCTTTACGTGAGCTCGTCGTGTGTTGTTTCTTCATGAGATTCCCTTGCATGGTCAAGTCGGTCCCGGTGTGTCGCGGGTGCATGGTCTCGGACTTGGGTTTTGGTGGGCGATGCCCACCCTACGGCTCTGACTACTGCCTGATACACTGCACGACGCGCGGCAGTCGGGCCAGATCCTTAATCGTCTCTGCCGGACCGAAATTCCGGTCCGCCTCGAGCAGATCGCAGACTGCCCGGTGGATCATCGGGCTGATCTCCAAGAGCAGATGCCCGCCGGGCTTCAGATGCCCGGCCGCCTCGGCCACGAGCCGCTCGATCACCTCGGTGCCGCGCGGCCCGGCGACCAACGCCCCGCGCGGCTCATGGTCGCGGACTTCCGGCACTAACTCGGCCCACTCCGACTCGCTCACATACGGCGGATTGCTGAGGAGGAAATCAAACTGTGCCTCGGCCGACAGCGCGGCGAGCAAGTCACTCTCGAACAGCTCGATCCGGTCGCCCACGCCGTGTCGCCGCGCGTTTTCCCGCGCAACGGCCAGCGCCGCCGGACTCAGATCGACCGCCGTCACCACGGTACGCGGCAGATGCTTGGCCGCCGCGACGGCGATCGCCCCGCTGCCGGTGCCCACCTCGCAGATCGCAACCGGCTCGTCGGCCGGACGTGCCCTGGCCAGGTCCAACAGCGCAACGACTAACAGCTCGGTCTCGGGCCGGGGAATCAGCACGTCCGGTGTGACGCGAAACGAAAGCGAATAGAACTCGCGCCGGCCCACCAGATACGCCACCGGCACGTGCTCGGCTCGGCGGCGGACCAGCTCACGGAAGCGGGCCAACGGCGCGTCGTCGGGCACGTCATCGAAACGGGTGTAAAGCTCGATCCGCTGACACGCGAGTGCCTCGGCCAACAGCAACTCGGCGTCCAGGCGAGGACTCTCCGCGCCGCGCGACGCCAGATAGTCCTGCGTCCACGCAAGCAATCGGCCGACGGTCCACGCTTCGGTCTGGGACACGGTGAGGGATTAGGGATTGGGGATTGGGGATTGGAAATCCGTCATCCGTTTAGCGGTCGAGCTTGCTCGACGTTGCCGTCGAAGGGCCAGCACCCGTTCATTCGATCGTGCCAAAGGCGTCGCGCAGCTCTTGGCGCTCGTACTCCAGCAGTCCCTCGATGACCGGGTCGAGGTCGCCGCCCAGGATGCTGTCGAGCTTGTAGAGCGTCAGGTTGATACGATGGTCGGTCACCCGATTTTCCGGGAAGTTGTAGGTCCGGATCTTCTGGCTCCGATCGCCCGAGCCGATCTTGGTTTTGCGTTCGGTGGACCGCTTTGCGTTTTCCGCTTCCTGCTTGCGTTCGTACAACCGGCTCTTCAAGACCCGAAGCGCCTTGGCCAGGTTCTTGTGCTGGCTTTTCTCATCCTGGCAAGAGACGACGATGCCCGACTCGAGGTGGGTCAAGCGAATGGCCGAGGCGGTTTTGTTGACGTGCTGTCCGCCGGGGCCGCTCGCGTGGAAGATATCCTTACGGTAGTCGTCGGGTTTGATGTCGATCTCGACGTCCTCGGGCTCGGCCATCACGGCCACGGTGGCCAGCGACGTGTGCTTGCGGCCCTTGGCCTCGGTCTCGGGCACTCGCTGCACCCGATGGCCGCCGCTTTCATATTGCAGATGACGAAAGGCCCCGTCGCCGTCGAGGCCGAGCAAGATTTCCTTGAACCCACCCAGCTCGGTCGGATTCACGCCCAGGATTTCGACCTTCCAGCCTTTTTGCTCGGCGTGGCGCTTGTACATCTCGTACAGATCGCGCGCGAACAGGGCCGCCTCCTCCCCGCCCGTGCCGGCGCGGATCTCCATCACGCAGCGCGTACGATTGGCGTCCTCGCCGCCGATGGTCATGTCCAACAGCTCGTTCCAGTAGTTCTCCCGCTCGTTTTTCAGTTTGGACAACTCGGCCTCGGCCAACTGGCGCATCTCGGCGTCGGGCCCCTGGGCAAGTTCGCGAGCGTCGTTGATCTGAGCGTTGAGCTCCTTGAACCGGCGATACTTCGTGACCAGCTTGGCCAGCGAGCCGTACTCGCGCGCAACGGCCGACAGGCGTGCCGAGTCGGCCAGCACGTCGGGATCGACCAGTTGCTTCTCCAACTCTTCGAAACGCCGGAGTCGCTGCTCAAGCAGATTGCGCATAGTTCACGCTCGATAGTATCCGGGAACCAGGGTGGCATGCTCTCGCTTGCGCGAGCATACTTCTTCCGTCTCAAAGCAATGGTAGGGTGGGGCCAGCGAAGAGAGCCCCGCCAAGAGTGATTCTGCGCTTCTGGTGGGGCGGCTGCGCTCGCCCCACCCTACGCCTCGCCGTCGACCGGCGCCGGCTTGGCCGGCTTTTTCTTGGGCTGCTTCAGGCTGGCGTAGCCGCCCTCGCCGAACTTCTTGTGGAACTTTTCGATCCGGCCCGCCGTATCGACGTACTTGAGCTTTCCCGTATAAAAGGGATGGCAGACGTTGCAGATGTCGACCTTTAGTTCCGGTTGGGTGCTTCGCGTGGTGAAGGCATTGCCGCAACCGCAAGTGACCTTGGTTTCGACGTACTTGGGATGAATGTCGCTTTTCATAAGTTATCGTCCTGCTTAGGCCGCGAAGGCGAACCGAGCTGTGCTGCACCAACCGAGCCGCGCTGCGTGAGGGAGCGGTCCACCGGTCTGAGCCTAGCGACGTCGCTTCCACTGGATATTCAGAACTCTATAGTATATTGCCTCCCATATAAGAGAACAAGAGGTATAACCACGCTCAGAAAAGCCGTCCCCCCGATAGACTGCATTAACGCGACGCTGTCGACCTCCGGACGGCCTCAAACCAAAGGCAACTGACCGATGGCCAGCCCGGGGCAACGCTGCTGTTGTGGGCATTCGCCCCTCGTCCCAAAACTAGCTATGTCCTGCTCTGTAGAAAACGTTCAAGAAGGGTGGCTCACGGCATAGCGAAGCGGTGCCCCAGATGGCCGAAAACTGGGGCTTCGCTACCCCGGCGCGCCGGGGCCAGCCACCTCCTGTGCGAATCAGGGTTTTCTACACAGCAGCTGTGTCCCCGTTTCAAACTCCAAATTCTCCTTAAACGTTGTCACGGGAATGTCTTGACTTTGTCGCACGAGCGATCGACAATGATGAGCGTCGGAAGCATGATGGCTCGCGATCTTGTCATTCTTGCAGGGGAGATGAGCATGAAGACCCTGGAAAGGACGATTCGACGTATTGGGCAGGTGTTTGTTGCGCTGGCGATCGTCGGCGCCACGGGCTATGGCAATCCGATCCCAGTTCCCCCGCCGGCGAGCATGCCGCTGGAGGAAATGTGGATCGACATCGGCCGGGCCGGAACGAGCCTTCACGCCGATTTCGCCGGCGAGTTCACCTTCGACTACATTCCTTCGGAGGTGACCGCGATGTGGTTTCCCGTGCCCGAGGACAGCACGAACATCGGTGCCGGCCAAGACGGCGCTCCTCTGCCGTGGGCGTGGGTGGATGATTTGTATCCGACGGTTCTGCCGGAACAGCCTTTCCTGCCGATGATTGGCTGGCAGGGGCCCTTCCCGAGCGGCGGCGCCGTTTTCAGCGTGGAGTACGAGCACGACTTGATCGAGCGGCCGGGCAAGTTCATCTTCTTCTACGCGGTGGGTACGGGGAAGTACTTCCCGACCTACGACAAAATCACCAGCGCGAATTTCCACATCTCGCTGCCTGGGGGAATCATCCCGACGACCATCTGGCTGGACGACACGCAGGTCGGACCGGAGTACTACACGTTCTTCGACTCGAACCTGGAAATCTCGCTGACGTCGGAATTCGGTCCGTTCAGGAAGGACCTGATCGTCCACCTGGTGCCCGAGCGGATCCCCGGCGATGCCACCGGCGAGGGCAGGGTCGATGCGGACGATGCCGCGATATTGGCCGAGAGGTGGGGCCAAACGGGCGCGACCTGGGAGATGGGCGATTTCAACGGCGATGGGTTCGTCGGCCAGGCCGACGCCGCGATTCTGGCGGCCAATTGGGGCTTTGGGACGGGCGCGGGCGTCGTGCCCGAGCCGGACGCGTTGATTGCGCTGGCCGGAGGCTTGATGACGCTGGTCTCACTCATCGTCTATACACGTCGCCGTCGATGAGCGCGTGGAAAAGAGGGACGAGGAAACGGTGGCGGCCACCAATGGCGTTGTCGTGGGTTTCAACGGGTTTTGACCTGCTCTGTAGAAAACCCTGATTCGCACAGGAGGTGGCTGGCCCCGGCGCGCCGGGGTAGCGAAGCCCCGGTATTCGGCCATCCGGGGCACCGCTTCGCTATGCCGTGAGCCACCGTTCGTGAAGGTTTGCTACAGAGCAGTTGCGTCCCCGTTTCAATTCCCGTCCCCGTTTCAATTCCCCAGCGGCGGCGCGCAGCGCCGTCCGCTGGAACCGATTGTTAGCTGCCTGGCTTATGCCTCCTTGGGTACTTCGCTAAGCGGGATGCCAAGTGCGTCGGCCACCCCCTTACCGTAAGCTGAATCTGCTTTCAGGCAATTGCCGATATGGCGGATCTTAATCTTCTTGGGAGCATCGCCCATCGCGCGGGCGGTGTTGCCGAAGAGCGCCTTGTGCTGCTCGGCTGTCATCAGTCGGAAGAGGATCCCAGGCTGGGAGTAGTAGTCGTCGTCCTCGCGATGATTCCAGTGGTCCGCGGCCCCCTCCAAGCTTAGGGGTGGTTCCGAGAAATCCGGCTGCTCTTGCCACT
>CAZWWC010000270.1:3992-6430 GCA_964637625.1 uncultured Planctomycetaceae bacterium | reverse complement strand
CAGCGCCGTGTTCCGAATGCGCTTTCGCGGTCGAAATCCGTGCTGTCGGATCTTAGAGCGTGTTTTGAAATGGGTGCCACTGGCTGACTTCGACGAGCTCAGTCGAGTCGCTCGTCAGCCAGTGCCGACCACAAACTCGGCCAAAAACAAGGGCGGACAAGCCGCCCATGGCACCCTTGGAGTGCCGAAAACCAATTTCAAAACACGTTCTTATGACCGTCTGGGCAATTTGTCGATCCCATGAGCGGCCGCCATTTCATCCAGTTCCTGAAGTGCCTGGCACCCGATCGGGATACCCTCGCGCAATCGTCGCTGCTGTTCCAGCATTTCCGGCTCGCCCGGGTAAAGCACGCGCTGGTCGGCTTCCCGCGCCGGTTGCGCGCTCCAACGATTGAGCAGGTCATCCAGGCGGTGGAAAAATTGTTTGGGCGGCAGAAACCGACGGATGTCGATGGCTCCAATCAACCCGCCCAGCAGGCGACGCTCGCTGTAGTCTCCGTACATGGCGGGGATATCGAGACCGTAGGGCGCGTCACTCAACAGGGAGCACAAGACGTCGATCGCAAGCCCTAGTCCCGAACCCTTGTAGCTGCCGCAGGGGTAGAGTCCTACAACACTCTGCGGATCGGTCGTGCTGTTTCCGTCCTTGTCGGCTCCCCAGCCCGGTTCGATGGGAACTCGTTCCGTGCACGCATTGACAATGATGTTCCACGGCACCTTGCTCGTGGCCATGTCCAGACAGAACGCCCCGGTTTCCAAATCGCCGGCGCCCCGCGCTGCCCGTGGGGCCGTAATGCAAATCGGATTGGTCCCGCAGAAGGGGTTCTGCGCGTCATACGGGATGACCATGGGGTCGACGTGCGTGAAAACCAGCCCGATCATGCCCGCGTCGGCGATTTGCAGGCCGTAGTAGGCAAGGGCGCCGCAGTGCGAAGAGTTGCGAACGGCCACCCAGGCGGAACCCGTCGCTCGGGCCAATTCCACGGCACTTTGCGTGGCACGTTGCATGACCAGTTGGCCCAGCCCGTGATCCCCGTCGACCATGGCCGTCGACGGCGACCGTTGGTCGATGCTGATTTGCGGCTTGCTCTTGATGCTTCCGTGGGCAAGGCGTTTCAGATAATGGGGTATCCGCGCGACACCATGCGAGTCAATGCCCCGCAGATTCGATGCGACCAACGAGTCCGAAACAAGCCGCGCATCCGGCTCGGCCAGCCCTGCCGCGACGAACAGTTGGGAGCAGAACCGCTTGAGAGCCTCTGGATCGACAACTTCGAAACGCGCGGTTATTTGTTGCATGGTGCATTATCCGCTAAGCACGAATTCCTTCTTTTCAGATGCAAACGAAAGGTTCTCGCTCTTGGTGGCGAGGAATGATCAAAACTATGCGTGATCTTGACAATTCCAGGGTAATGGCCGATACTGCGTTCGTCAAGTTGTTCCCCCCTGGCACCGGCGCCGAACCACTCCCGGGAGTGGTGCCTGGCGACTACTAAAATTCGTCTTGTCTTCTCGGAGGCTCAACTCATGAAGCTCAAAGGTAAGAAGGCTCTGGTAACGGGTGCCGGGTCGGGCATCGGCAAAGCGATTGCCGCCGCTTTTGTCAACGAAGGCGCCGATGTTGCCATGCTCGATCTTAATTTGGACAAAACGATCCAAGAAGCCGAAGCCATTGCAAAGCAAGGGCCCGGAAACACATTTCCCATTCGTTGCGACGTGGGCTACTCCGATCAGGTCGCCGAAGCGTTCCGAGCGGCGGACGACATGCTGGGCCGCCTCGACATCCTGGTCAACAACGCCGGCCTCATCCGGCAAGCCCCGGTGCTTGAAATGCCCGAGGAGGATTGGGATTTTATCCTGCGCAACAACCTCAAGAGCGTCTTCCTCTGCTCGAAGGAAGGGGCTCGACGAATGGTCGACCAAGGAGAAGGTGGACGCATCATCGCGATCTCCAGCATTCACGCGGTCCTAAGCGAACCCAGTTGTGGGCACTATACGGCCGCCAAGGGCGGAATGGAGGCTTTCTGTAGGACCCTGGCCACCGAGCTGGCTCCACACCGAATCACGGTCAACTTCATTCGGCCCGGTGCCACCTACACCGAGTTGACCATACCCATGTATACGGATGCCGTCGTAAAATCGCTCTTTGAACGTGTTCCGCTGAAACAAATCGCCGAGGCCTCCTGGATTGCCGCCGGCGCCGTCTTCCTGGCCAGCGATGAGGCATGTTACATGACGGGACAGCATCTGACCATTGACGGCGGCTACGTCATGGACGGCTCGCTGCCTGGAGCCAAGTATTGGGAATAGCCCTCTTGGCCCGTGACCTCTTGTGTGTCTTCAATATCAGTAGTTCCAAGTTCCATTGAAACCCGGCATTGTCATCCTGAGCGTAGCGAAGGATCTGCGTAGCGAAGGATCTGCGTAGCGAAGGATCT
>CAZWWC010000270.1:0-3892 GCA_964637625.1 uncultured Planctomycetaceae bacterium | reverse complement strand
GCGTAGCGAAGGATCTGCGTAGCGAAGGATCTGCGTAGCGAAGGATCTCCTTGGACAGTCGAGATCCTTCGCTACGCTCAGGATGACCTGCTTCGGTATCAGCCGGCCAAGCTTGGAACTACTGAATATCCCAAGGGAACGGAAGCATGGACCAACAGCGGATTACACGACTTTGCAGCGCGATGCGAGCCGTCAAGCTCGACGCCATGATTCTACGTCTGCCCGAGAACCTGGTCATGGCGATGGGCGTCTGGCCTCTGAACGGGTTTTCGTACGGCCTTTTCACGGCCGATGAAGGCCCCGTTCTCTTGATCGCCCCGTCGTGCGAGGACGAAGAGATGGGCGGCGCTTGGGCACGGAGCACCGAGTGGTTCACGTGGCCCCGGCTCAACATGGACGACCCGCTGGAGGCCATCCGGCGAGCGCTGGGCAAAGCGGCCGAGAAGGATCGATTGACGCGAGCGCGGATTGGCTACGAAGGCTCCTTCGAGTCGATTGCCCCGGCACACAACGCGGGCGAGGTCCTGGTGCCCTGTGAACGTTCGATCGCCTGGCTGAAGTCGATCGTGCCGTCGGCCCGTTGGATCGATGCGACCGATCTGCTCCACGCCCAGCGCGCGCTGAAGACCGAGGGCGAAATCGAGCGGCTTCGACTTGTCCACCGCGTGGCCGACTTGGGACTCAGACGATTTCACCAGGCGGTCCAACCCGGCGCGAGCGAAGCCGAACTGGCCGGCGCCGTCTATGCCGAGTGTTTCGCCCGGGGCACACGCCTCAAGAACGTTTGCCACGTGAACGTCTTTCCCCAGGTTTCCAGCGGACCCAGCGCCCATCGGGCCTGGCGGCCCTGCGTGAGCACGGGCAAGCGGCGCCTGCGCGACGGGGAGATTGCTCTGCTTGAACTGGCGGTTTGCGTCGACGGGTTTTGGGCCGACGTCACCCGTGTGCGAGTGGCGGGCCGACCAAGTTCCGTCCAGAAGGCCGCATTCCACGCCGTCGCGTCCGCTCAACAGGCTGCCATCGATTGCATGAAGGCCGGCATCCAGGCGTTTCGTCCTCACGAGGTGGCTACCGACATCTTGTGCCGGGCGGGATTCGGCGAGGACGTCGTTCATCTGACCGGGCACGGCGTCGGGTTTCGCTATCACGAACCCGAACCGATGCTCATGCCCGGCAACCGCCGGCGTCTGAAGACCGGCCACGTCTGTTCGGTGGAACCGGGCCTTTACAACCGCGCCTGGGGCGGAATTCGCCTTGAGGACAACGTGGTCGTCCGGCGCCAGGGCGTCGAGGTTCTCACGCAGGCACCTAAGCGGCTCTCGTGAGTTGGAGGATAGCCTCATGTCGCAAACCGTCGCGTTGGGCATCGCCGTTACCGTGGTGGCCGGACTCATCATGGGCACCAGCCCCTGGCCGCTGAAGTTGATGCGCCGGTTTCAGTACGAGCAGTTCGGACTGGTTTCCATGCTCGTCGCGCTTCTGATCATCCCCTGGTCGATTACCCTGGCGACGTGTCCCGACGTGTTCGGCGCGCTTGCCGACATCGATCGAGCCGTTTTGATCCGTGCGAACCTCTTGTCGTTGGCCTGGGGTATCGCCCAGGTGCTCGCGCTGCTCTGCTTCGTCCGAATCGGTGTCAGCCTGACGTATGGGATACTCTGTTCGCTCGGCGCGTCGGTCGGCGTGATCACACCGATGGTCTTCAAGGCTTCCGGAGTTTTTGCCAAGGCACCCGACCTCTTCTCCAGTGCGGGCGCGACGGTGATGGTGGGCGTGGTGGTCATGGTCTTGGGCGTTTTTCTCGCCTCGCTGGCCGGATTCGGTCGGGAACGACAGCAGAACGGCGATCAGCCCGAGCAGAAGAAACCGTCCGGTCGATTCGCGGTCGGCCTCATCATGGTGTTGGTCGCCGGCGTACTTTCGGCCGGCTGGGGATTTTGTTTCACCTACAGCCAGGGTCCCGTGATTGAGGCGGTGAAGACGCGAGGGGCCGGCAACTTTCCGGCCAGCATCGCCGTTTGGGCCATCGTCCTGCCCGGCGCGGCGTTGGTCAACGTGCTTTACCCCGCGATGCTCATGACCAAAAACCGGTCGTGGAACGTGCTGGCGAGCAAGCCCGGGGATCTGCTGCTTGCCGTGCTCTACGGGCTGCTGTTTTTCATCCCCAGCGCGTTGTTGGGCAAGGGCATGCTGATGCTCGGGGTTCTCGGCGCGTCGGTCGGCTTTGGCATCGTCCAAGGCACATTGATTCTCGGCGGCCAGGCACTCGGGTTTATCAGTGGCGAATGGCGAGGCGTCCGCGGCAAACCGCGAACACACATCTACGTGGCCATCGTACTGTTAGTCGTGTCGATGGCCATCTTCGCGCTTGCCAATGCCCTGGCCAGTGCGTGACGGGAAACGGCGCCCGGCACCGATCAGTCGACGAGCGTGATTCGGAGATCGTCCGGCCCTTCTGCCTTTTGGCAGGCAGTGGCACTGCTTCTGGGAATCGGGCTTCATGTCGATGTCGAACGTTCTCGCCTCTTCGGTCACGGTGAGTGAAAGTCCGCTGGTCTTCTGATCGCGATACTTCTGCGGGATGTTCGGAAACGTCGGTATCTTGGTTGAACCGGGACTGGCGCCGACCGGAGGATCGAAGATCGGCGGACTAACCGCGACATGATACTCCCCCGGCGGGAGCCCGGCGCCCTCGGCCGACATGACCTCATAACACCCTTGGTCATCCAGGCTCGCGGTGAGATGAATGCCTTTGGCCGCATTGCTGAATATGACAACGCCTTCGGTAACAGGTTCGTCACGGAACGTGACCTTGCCCGAGACAACCGCACGCACCTCATCTCGACGGCACCCAAGCACGCAAGCAACCACGATCAAGAATACCAAGGTGGTTTGCGATAGAACCGGTTTTCTCATGTTTTAGAACCCCTCCAAGACATTGCCGTCGTCCCGGTTGGCCAGATTATAGAGCACTTGAATGTCGAGGTCCTCTTCGAGAAAACGCGCGGACCCGTCACAAAGAAGCACCTGGGCGCCCCCTGGGTGCGCCGATAGGATGGGCGTGTTGGAGCCGCAGTTGCCTGGAACCCCCACAGCCGTCGCCGACCGCTCGTTGATTCGGTGTAGAACACACGTGGTGTTGAACGCTCGCTCCCAGCCATCGTTGCCCGGCCCCATCGGAAAGCCATGCCAACAGTCGGAGCGGCAATCATCCATGTTCCCGAGTGCATCGATGCACCAGTCCGACTGCTCACCAACGACGATGGTGTGGCTTGTGCCGTCGGTAATATCCTGAATTGCCACGCTTTGGTCCATGATCAGCACGCCACCCCAAGAGATCTTTCCCAGTGAGGGATTATTCATGCGGTCTCGTGTTGTCGGATGGTCGGCGGCGCCGGCGATACCCGTGTAGGTAGCGCTCATGCAGAAGGCGTCATGAAGCGAATCGTTAAGCACAATGGGCGGAAGGGTACTGGAAGGGCAGAACATGAACGCAAAATGCCGATCGCGAAACAGTTCTCGATTGAAAGCATTGCCCGTGTTGCCGACCCAGCCGGTATGCCGGCCGGTCTCGTCGTACATCTTCTCGATGGCCTTGTGTTCCACGTACGGCAAGATCCGAACCCACCACGAATGCCCATACCCTCCTGCTCTGGCTAATCCGCCAAATGGAAGCCTGGAGAATGAACTCTCATAATTCAGCAGCGCCATGCCAATCTGCTTCAGATTGTTGGAGCACTGTGATCGCCGGGCGGCCTCGCGCGCGGCCTGCACGGCCGGCAGCAACAGGGCGACCAGGATCCCGATGATCGCGATCACCACCAGCAGTTCAACCAACGTAAAACCGTGTAGGGGCCGGCGAAAGGTACGCTTTCGCTGAGTATTGTCGCTT
>CAZWWC010000269.1:0-6449 GCA_964637625.1 uncultured Planctomycetaceae bacterium | reverse complement strand
GCCGGTACGGCCGTCCAGCGGGCCGTGCGAAATCAGGCGGGCGTGCCGATCGTCAGCTGCGTGCTCAGCACCAAGGCCCTGAAAAAAGATGCGTTCACTCGGATACTGGTCGCCAACGCCATCGACGTAATCAAGGTTTCGCCGGGCGATGAGCAACTTGCCCAGCAACTCCTCGCGGAGTCCGTGCGTCTGTCGGCGCGTGCCGATCAGCGGCAAGCCTGGTACGTCGACGCGGCTCGCCGTGAAACGCAAACGCGTGCCGGCGACACGCAGCTCAGGAGCAAGGTCCCTGCGATGCCGCCGGCCAGCGCCGACCAGGCAGGGCGTCCCAAGAGACTTCAACGGAAACTGGCCCCCGACGTGCGCCAGTCACGCGATGCGTTCTTGACTTTGCAGGAGGGCGGCGCGGCCAAGGTGGTGCTGGTGGAAGGCAGCGAAAGACAAATTGCAGCGACACTGGCGCAACTCACCCAGCGCAAGGACATGAACGTATCCATCCCGCCTCAACCAAGAGGCGTGCTCACCACCGCCGGCGGACGATGGTTCCAAGAAGTGGTCGATGGCCAGCGTAGAGCACAAGAGACTTCCAAGGCCGCCCCTTCCAGTCTTTACAGCAGGAAATCAGGCGAGTCAAAGCCGACCCAAGAGGCGCTGCCCGGTTTGGCGCAACAGACGACACCCACACAACAGCTCCTTGTCCTCAACGGGCGCGGGCGTGGTCAGCAACGTGGCACGGCGCAGGTGCTGGGCATTGTCCGGCTGGATGATCAGGCTTTGACAACAGGGTCGTCTTTGTCGTTCCTCCAATCATCGGCCCCGAAGCGGGCCGATCAACCGGTCGCGACCAAGGCGGGCGCGCCGGCTTCGCCCGCGATTGCGGCGCCGGGTTCGCTTGCTGCGGATCGCCCGGCCAAAAAAGAGAAACAAAGCACGCCCAGCAAGGGCATCGGGGGCATGGGCGCTATGGGCTCCAGCGCCGGACAAAAGGGTGGCGCGGGCATGGGCGGCACGGGCGTCGACGCCAAGCAGACAGATACACGCTTTGGTTACGAGAGCGGGTCCTTGCACGGGCTCGATAAGAAGGCGGCAACACCCGCCGAGGCCCCACCCGGCGCATTGAAAGCCGACGAGTCGAAAAAACAGAAGGAACTCGTCCGGAAGCTACTCGACCGATTCCAAAGGGCTCTCAAACCGGCAGACCATGAAGCGGGACAACCGCTGCGCCAAGTCCTCTTCGTGATCCAGACGGTTCCTGATCGCCCGTTGGCTGCTGCAGTCGCGGCGCCCGTGGAGGCCGAGGTCAAGCAGAAACAGGAAGCTGCCAAGTCGACCGAGAAACCCGACTAGCCAAGTCGACGCGCGGAGTAGGCCCGCACAAATCGACAGGTTTTCCCCAGCCTCCCGGCACCTCTTCTTTCTTCCGATCGCACTCGCGCGACCAAACGGCCCGAGAAACCTCGGGCATGCTCGCTTCCACAGGCTTCGTCGCACCAGCACGGTGGAAGCCCTCTGAACGATCGTGCTAGAATAGGGACCTTTCTCATCATGGAATACCAGGCCCGCCGGCTCGGCGGTGTCGCTGGCAAGATGCTACTCCCGTTGGTCAACAAGAATTCATGAGAAAGCACAGGATGGACGAGAAACTAGAAGCGGTTGATCGAAAGCATCAACCCGACACGACCTCGGCCGAGCCGACTGATGGCCGGGTCGAGGAAGCTTCGTCGAAGTATCTCGCCTCGTGGAACCATTTGGTCAGCACGACGAACTGGGAGAAAGGAGGGATCATCAACGAGTGGCGCGAAGCACTACGCTTGGTCAACGCTCCTGTGTCGAGCTACTCCGACGAGGCCTGGAGCCGCCGGGTGGGCAACGTCTCGCCGCAACACGTCGGCCGGCTGCGCCGCATCTACGAGCGGTTTCACAAAACGCATAAGCAATACGACGGGCTCTACTGGAGCCATTTTCACGCCGCCCTGGACTGGGACGACGCCGAAATGTGGCTCGAAGGCGCCGTCCAGAGCAGTTGGTCCGTCTCGGCCATGCGACAGAACCGCTGGGAAGCCATCGGCGGCGCGGCCGAGGCGAAACCCCGCGACGCGGACATCATCCTCGCCGAGCTGGACGAAGACGTCCATCAGGCAGACGACGCTCCGGCTGCGATTGCCGCCCAGGAGAATATCGTGGTTCAGCCGGTGGATGACGATCCACACGAGCGCGCCGTCGATCGTTTGGAAGCCCGCCAGACGCCACCGCCGGGACAGGCACCCGACGTGCCCCCGGCACTGCATGACCCGACCGGTCCGCTCGAAGACCTGCCCGAGTTGCCCGGCGACCTGCGCGAAGCCGTCGAAGCCATGAAGTCGGCCATCCTCCATCACAAGCGTGCCGGCTGGCAAGACGTTCGCCGCGACGACGTGCTGGCGGTGCTCAGTGCCTTGAAGCAACTGGCCTTGGCCTCGTCCAAGACCTAGGCGACCAGAATAGGAGAATGCCTGGGCTACGAAACTGCCGGTCGAATTGGCGACCCAGCAGTCGACGGGCGAAGCGCGTCCCGCATTGTTCCGACAGTTCCGTGGCCTGGCAATCGTTTTCCGTCGCCTCGTATGGGCACTCACGAGATTGGCCCGGTCACCCCAGCGACCGAGCAGCCGCGACGGCAGATATCCCGAGAGGGGAATCTCACCCATTCCCCGCTCGCATCCTATTCATCGTAAAGTGCTGGTAACAACCATGACACTAGCACCGACGAAAACGGAATTGACGACCGAGACAGCTCAGGTTGACACGATCGCACGGCTTGTAGCGGCTTGAAATCCATGGTCGGTGGAAATGCACCAACCAGGCAAACTCACGCAACAGTAGCGATAGCCAAGTTCGCGCCGCGGGCGCAAAATGGGGCGGACGCAAGTCTCTCGTCAGCAGCGCCCCTGGGCCAGCCAGCGCCCGACGTGTCCCAATCCCGAGGAGACCGACACGCGGAATAGCTCCATTGAGGGGAATGCGCCCGTTGACGACGGCGTAGCCATGCGACTATACTATCTAAATACCCCAGAGCGTTTTACTTAACGGTAGCGGGGGCGCGATCATCGGGAGCCCGGCGCGGGAAGACCAGCGCGCAAGACGTCCGCTACAGGCAACAGGTGACTTTGATAGTATTCTGGGACATTACGGCTGGTGTTTCTCCCGTAGCCGGCCGGAGCTGGGCCCTGGCCCCGTGCAAACAGAGAGAGTCGCGTCGATGAACCGTTTCGTGCAAGGATTCCGCTGGCTGCTGGCATCGGTGCTTCTGTTCTCGATCGTCGCGCTCGCGTCGGGCCAGCAGGAAGCGTCGGCGAAATCGAAGTCGTTTCGCGCGCCGGTCCAAGGCGTGATGAAAAGCGTGGCGCCCCAGCGCCAAGTCAACGAATCGTACAGCCGGCACGACGTCATTGAACTGTTGGCGGTCGACCCCGGCTTCGATTGGGCCAAAGGCGCCACGTTCCGCCGTGACATCTGGAACTTGAAATTCGAGTTCAAGCCCTTGCGGATGGTTTGGGTCGATTTGCCGCAGAAGAGCGGCAAGCTCCAGCGAAAAGCGATTCATTATCTCGTCTACGGCGTGACGAACGTGCCGCTTGCGGACCAGAAGTCCAAACCGCCCCGTTACGGCTGGATGCACCCGGTCCGCGACCAAGAAGGCAACTACAAAGTCGAGTATCAAGATCGGCCCATCCGCTTCGTGCCCGACTTTCTCCTGGAGAGTCCCGAGTATCGCAAGGCGTATTCCGATCGCGTCATTCCCTTGGCGCTCTTGGCGATCCGTGCGCGTGAAGACCGTCGTCCACCGGCTTGGGCCGCCAAGGACAAGACGATCCAGCGCCCGCGGCTCCACAGCGCGGTCGAAATGGCGACCACCATCCCGGTCGGCAAGACCCTCTGGGGAGTGGCCATGTGGGAAGAAGTCGACCTGAAGATCGACCGATTCGCCATCTACATCCAGGGCCTGACGAATGCCTATCGGTGGAAGGATCTGCCGGAGAAATATCGACCCGGCGCTAAGCGGTCGACCTATCGAAAGATGTTTCTGAAGACACTCAAGCTGAACTTCTGGCGCCCGGGCGACGAGTTCTATCCGGAGGAATCGGAGATTCGTCGAGGGCAGCGGGGCAAGCCGGATTACGAGTGGCTCTACTTGCCCAGCTTGAGCCAGCCGCAGTAGGCGGCCCGTCCGCACCCAGGGTTTTCCCTTACATTCCCCCAGCCCGGGGCTTGACGAGGCGGCCAATTCCCGGTAAAAAGTTGGTTTCGCTGTTGCGCAGACGTCTTCGCCTGCGGGGCGGCGAATATCGTAACTGACTATCCAGGAATAGCTTGCCGTCGAGCCGGCACTCGACGCGAGGAAACATCATGGCACACAAAAAGGGACAAGGCTCCAGCCGAAACGGTCGCGACTCCAACGCCCAGCGTCGAGGCGTCAAAAGATTCGGCGGACAGTTCGTCCGTGCCGGCAACATCCTCGTTCGGCAGGTCGGCACGAAATTCCACCCGGGCAGAGGGGTCGGCCAAGGCAACGACTACACCCTCTACGCCCTGGTCGACGGCTACGTCCAATTCGACCGCAGTGGCCGCCGGGTCAACGTGGCCGAAACCAACTGATCCCACCGCGACCAATAAATGCGTACAATCAGGGGATGGCCCGACGTCGGGCCATCCCTCGTTTTTTTAACCCACGCTCAGGACTTCCAGATTCTATTGCGACCCAGGATGGTCATTCTGAGCGCAGCGAAGAATCTCCTTGGACCATTGAGATCCTTCGCTACGCTCAGGATGACGTGTTGAGGTGTCAGCCGGCCAGACTTGGAACTACTGACGCTGCAGATCCAGGAGAGAAACCACAGATCCCGGCGCGCCGGGATCTGTGGTTCCAAAATCAAGACCATGTTTGTCGACGAGATCGAAATCCAGGTGGCGGCGGGCCGCGGGGGCGACGGCTGCGTGAGCTTCCGACGCGAGAAATACGTCCCTCGCGGTGGCCCCGACGGCGGCGACGGTGGCGGCGGTGGCAGCATCGTCGTCCGGGCCGAAGAGCACGTCGACAGCCTGGCCGCCCTGGCCCATCGCAAACACTGGAAGGCCAAAAACGGCCAGCCCGGCGGTGGGTCCCAGTGCCACGGCGCGTCGGCCGACGATCTGGTGATCCGGGTCCCGCCCGGCACCGTCGTCCACGACGCCCGACGGGGTTTCGTCCTCAAGGATTTGGCCGCAGTCGGCGATCGGGTCGTCGTGGCCGGGGGCGGTCGCGGTGGGAAGGGTAACCTGCGGTTCAAGTCGTCGACCAACCGCGCCCCGCGCGAGTCGACGCCCGGTGGCCCGGGCGAAGCCCGCACGCTGCGGCTGGAGCTGAAAATCATCGCCGAAGTGGGCCTGGTGGGTAAACCCAACGCCGGTAAAAGCACCCTGCTCAGTCGGCTCTCGCGTGCCCGGCCCGAAATCGCTCCTTATCCGTTTACGACTAAATACCCTAACCTCGGCCGCGTTCAAATCGACTTCGACCGCTCGTTCATCATGGCCGACATCCCGGGCCTGATCGAAGGTGCCCATGCCGGCATGGGACTCGGCCACGACTTCCTGCGACACATCCAGCGGGCGGGCATCCTGATCCATCTGGTCGAGCCCGAGCCCATGGACCAAAGCGATCCGCCGGGCAACTATCGGGCCATCCGCGACGAACTGGAGCAATACGACGCCGAGCTCGGCCGGCGGCCCGAGATCGTCGCCGTCACGAAAGCCGATCTGCCGGGCGCTGCGACGGTTCGCGACGAGTTGACCACGGCGATCGGCCACCCGGTGCTGCTCATCTCGGCCGTCACCGGCGAAGGACTAAACCAACTGGTGGCAGCGATTGTCAACACACTTGACCAAGGAACCACAGATGAACACAGATGAACACAGATGTCGAAGAAAACCGTCGATAGAACCGGCAGGGTGGCTGGGGCATAGCGAAGCGCTGCCCCAGATGGCCGAAAAACTGGGCCCTCGCTTCGCTTGTTCCCAGCCACCCATGTTTTGCAGTACGTTCCTTTTCTCTCCATCTGTGTCCATCTGTGGTTCCTAATGACCAAACCATGAATCAACTTTCCCTGTTTCCTCTGATCGCCGTCGACGTCGGCAACGCACGGACCAAGCTGGGTGCCGTCCGCGCCGACTGGGCCGACCGGCTGCCCGAGGCGGAAGAGCCGCTGGGAATCGACAACCAGGCCGAAGAGCTCGACTCCCTGGCGGCGTGGCTTGCGCCTTTTGCCGCGACGCGCGCGTCTTGGTGGATCGGCAGTGTGAACCGGTCGGCCGCCACGCGGCTGGTCGACTGGGTTCGTCGAAACCGGCCCGAAGACCCGCTCACACTGCTCTCGGCGGCCGATCTTCCGCTGGCCGTCGAGCTGCCGCGGCCCGACATGGTGGGCGTCGACCGG
>CAZWWC010000268.1:0-6468 GCA_964637625.1 uncultured Planctomycetaceae bacterium | reverse complement strand
GGCTGCGGCAGCGACTCGGCCACGTCGAGGCAAACCATGCGGGTCAGGTCGCGCACCAGCAGTCGGCCCGCGGCCAAGGCCATCGGCGCCCAAGCGTCGTGACCGTCGAGCACGCGGGAGCGGGCCAGCGGCTTGTAGCCGTCGGGCGTGGCCTCGGCCATGGTGAGCCATCCGGAATCGTCCAACAGGAAGATGAGCCCGTCGGCCACGAGATAGGGTCCCAGGCCGAACGTGTCGGTGGGACCGCTGTTGTAGACCTCGTTTCCATCCAGGTCGAGGCACTTCAGATACTCGTGACGGTCACGATCGTGGACCCCGAACAGATGGTCCTTGTAGAACACGGGCGTGTGGTGGGTCGAGCCGAACTGTTTTGGCCCCAGGCGAAACAGCTCTTTGGCCGCAAGACGGCCGTCTTCTTCGGTGAGTTGCAGCATCACCGCGCCCGAGTTGTATCCGCCACAGCAGAAGATGCGTCCCTCGGGCAGAATGACCGGGGAAGGGCAGGTGGCGATGCTGATTTTCCAGGCCGTCGTGTCCCAGAGCAGTGTGCCGTCGTCGGCCGCGGCGCCCGCCACGCCCCCCTTTCCGCAATAAATGTACATCTTCCGCCCGGCGAACTCCATCGGCATGATCGACGCATGGGTCATTTTCCAGCCGCGGGGATTGGGGCATTTCCAAACCACCTCGCCCGACTCGCAGTCCAAGGCTACAAGCAACGAATCGCCACCGGGCGCGAAGACGGCCCGGGCGCTGTCGATCAACGGACACTGGCCCGCATACCACTGCGGAACGGTCGCCCCGAATTCACGCACCAGGTCCTTGAGCCAGCGGCACTTACCCGTCTTGGCGTCGAGACACATGACGTGACACTTGGGCCCGAGCGTGACGACGTACTTTTCGCTCACGGCGGGCACGGTTCGCGACATCCCGTGGTTCCGCTTGAGGCGGACAGAATAGGAGTAGCGCCAGATCTCTCGGCCGTCGGCCAGCGAGAGACAACGCAGCGTGTCGGTCTGGAGCTGTCGATCGTAGTCGAGCAAGTAGACGCGACCGTCGCGGACCGCCGCGCCGGCGTAGCCTTCACCCAGCTCGGTCGACCAGAGGACGGGCGGGCCGTCCGCGGGCCACGATCTGGCCAGCGGAACGGTTTCGTGCGCGATAGCGTCGAAACGCTCGCCGCGAAATCGCGGCCAGCGGCCGGCCAGGTCGGCTGCTTGGCCCGTGCCGGGCGTGAACGTTCCGACCAATGGGCGGCGCGGACCGTCCGCGGTGATCCTCGGTCGATCGGCGTGGGGTATTCTCATCGGTAGATCATGCACGTCGACCGCTTTGAGCCAAGCCAGCAAAGCCGACAAGGAAACCATGAGAAAGACGCCGGGAATGATAAGGGCGGGCAGGGAGGATCTCATAATCTTCTAATGTAGCCGAAGTGGCGCTCCGTGCAATCTCGGCCCGCCGGAGGAGACCGCACGGGTGGCGTGACGCCACCTGGGCCTGGTTTCGCGCCGGTGAACGATGCCCATCGGGCGGTCGAAACAACCGGGGCGTTTCTGACGCTTGTTGTTGCGTGAAGCTGTGACGACACTCGAGTGCTCTTTGGGAGAACAACGCCGCAGGTCGCCTTGAGGGAACGGACCTGCCGGCGACCTGAGTTTTTCCTGTCGCGCAGCATCGCGTCGCGCGGGGAGTCGCGTGCCCACTGTCGGACGGTGTCGAATCTTTAGGCGAGGACCATCGTTCGCTAAAGGATACCCAACCGTCAAGGCTTAACGCTGCCCGTGGCGATGCGGTGTCGAGGGGCACACAACATAAAGTACGAGGGTAGCTTTTCGTCGAGTGCCCGAGTCCTATTATCCGATCGAAGATAACGTATGGATAGTGCGTCTGTCTTCGGGGCCCTTCGATAGAAGGCAGTGCATTTGTGTTGTGGCGAAAACCCTCTTGAGGGTGAGGCGGTGTGTTGTGGCCGTCTCTTGAGCAGGAGTCCGTTCCCATGTCTTCGAGAGTAGGTTACTGTCTGTCGGGGTCCATTGTGCTGATGTTCCTTTTCGTACCAGTCATGGCCCGCGCGCAGCAGGATGCCCTGGTGCGCTGGCCGCCGATTCACGACGTATCGCTGGCCGGTGTCGGGCAATCGACGGACCAGCGGGCGGAGGAACCGGAAGCGCAGCAGGCAGAGAAGGGAGATGACGAGCTTGGCTTCCTGAAGCGGGACTTGCAGGCGTTGTCGAAGACTCAGGTCGACGTTTCCGCGATGAACACGGAAGTGACGTCGGTAATGCGAACGCCGACGACGGTTGGCCGTTCGCCGACAGCGATTTTCGTCATCACCCAAGAGATGATTCGCCGTAGCGGCGCGACGGACATCCCGGAGCTGTTGCGGATGGTTCCGGGGCTGGAGGTGGCCCGTATCAATGCCAGTCAGTGGTCCGTCACCGCGCGGGGATTCAGCGGCCGTTCCGTGAACAAGCTGTTGGTGCAGATTGACGGTCGGTTGATTTACAATTGGTTGTTTTCCGGGGTTTATTGGGAAGCGAACCTGGTGATGTTGCAGGACATCGACCGGATCGAGGTGATTCGCGGTCCGGGTGCGAGCATTTGGGGTGCGAATGCGGTCAACGGCGTGATCAACATCATCACGAAGTCATCGAAGGATACTCAGGGGTTGTTGTTCTACGGTGCGTCGGGGAACGAGTTGCGAGGTATGACCAACGTTCGCTACGGCGGTCGGGTCGGGCGGGACCTGACCTGGCGGGCTTACGGGATGTTCCAGGACCAGGATCAGGGGTTCCTTCCCGGTACGGAGGCGTGCGACGACTGGCGTTCGGCGCAGGGTGGCCTTCGCATGGACTGGAAGCCGAACCGCCTGGACACCATCACGTGGCAGGGCGACGTGTACAACGGGTACGCGGGTGGGGAGTACGTTGAGCAATTGCCCGTGTTTCCCTTCATGCGGAACGTCGTGGGTGACGCGCACATGAGCGGCGGCAACGTCGTGGCACGTTGGTGCCGGGATTTCGACGACGGGGACGGCTGGGCCTTGCAGTTTTACTACGACCATTTCAAGCGAGCCTGGCCCGTGACTGCTGGAGACACCGACGTCATCGACGTGGATTTTCAGCGACAGGTTCCGTGGGGTGAGCGTCATCAGATCGTTTGGGGAGTCGAATACCACCACCATCGTGACCTCGTAAACAATACCTATACCGATGCTATGTATCCCGACACCCGCGGCCTGAACGTCTATAGCTGCTTCATTCAAGATGAGATCACGCTGGTCGAGGATCGTCTTTTTGTGACGGCCGGATCGAAGTTCGAGCACAACGACTACACGCATTTCGAGTATCAGCCGACGGTACGTGTGCTCTACAGCCCGGACGAGCGTCGTGCGTTTTGGGGGGCGGTTTCTCGGGCGATCAGGGTTCCGAGCCGGGTGGAACGCGACGGGCAGTTCCGCAATACGTATATTCCGCCCCTCGGTACTCGGGTCGTTGTGATCGGCAACGAGGACGTCCAGTCGGAGGAGTTGCTGGCCTGGGAGATGGGGTACCGTGCCCAGCCGACGGATCGCTTCTCCTGGGACGTGGCCACGTTCTACAACCAGTATGAGAACCTGATCGCTACCCAGTTTACCCCGCCGTGGCCGACACCACCGACGTGGTATCGGCAGTGGATGAATTGCATGGATGGTGAGACCTATGGTGTCGAACTGTCGGCCACGTACCAGGTCAATCCGCAATGGAAGGTCCGGGCGGCTTACACCTACTTGCGTATGTTCCTGCATACGGACGACGCTTATGACACGGAGGAGGAGCAGGAGGAAGGTTGGACGCCGATCAACCAGGTTTATTTCCAGTCTTCCTGGGACCTGCGTCGTGCTATTGAGTTCGACATGATGCTCCGCTACGTCGACAACTTGGAGACGCTGGACGTTCCCGCCTATGTGACGATGGATTTCCAATTGGCCTGGCGGCCGACGAAGCACTTCGAAGCGGCCCTGGTTGGACGCAACTTGCTCGACCCGCGGCATTTCGAATTCGTTCGTTCCGCGGGGCCCTACGCCGCCGCGACAGAAGTCGAGCGCGGTATGTACGGAACGGTCACCCTACGGCGATAGGCGAGTGGGCTGACCCTTCAGATGGGGCTGGAAGGAGAGACAGATGTTCAAGAGAGTCGGCTGCGTTTCGATTCTCTGGGTGGCGTTCTTCGGCCCGGTGTTTTCCCCTGTCGGCCATGCCCAACAGATCACCCCGGCACCGCAGCCGGCGGCGCCTGTTGCATCGCCGGACGGCGCAGGGCAATCGACCGGTTACCAACAAGGCAAATCGCAAAATGGACGGGAAGACGATGAACTCGACTTCCTGGAGAAAGACATTCGGGAGCTGTCGCAGACCCGGGTCAAGGTTCCGTCGATGGACGTCGAGGTGAGCAGCGTCTCCCGTCAGCAGAGCACGATTGGGCGTTCGCCGACGGCCGTCTTCGTGATCACCCAGGAGATGATCCGCCGCAGCGGGGCGACCTGCGTTCCCGAGCTGTTGCGCATGGCGCCCGGCGTGAGCGTCGCCAAGATTTCTTCCCACTCCTGGGCCATTGGCATCCGCGGCGAGCAGAGCCGTTTTGACAAGCTGCTCTTGGTGATGATCGACGGTCGCAGTGTGTACAACCCGATCTTCGGCGGCGTCTTCTGGGACATGCAGGACCTGTTGCTGGATGACATCGATCGCATCGAGGTGATCCGCGGCCCCGGCGGAACGATCTGGGGCGCCAACGCCTGCGACGGCGTGATCAACATCATCACCAAGAGAGCGCCGGATACCCAGGGCGTGTACGTCACCGCGGGCGGTGGCAACTACGACATGCTGGTCGACGGCGTACGCGTCGGCGGCAGCA
Organism: uncultured Planctomycetaceae bacterium; assembly: GCA_964637625.1. Lineage (GTDB taxonomy): Bacteria > Planctomycetota > Planctomycetia > Pirellulales > Thermoguttaceae > UBA11386. The sequence goes on along the minus strand of CAZWWC010000268.1, from coordinate 1,578 downwards.
ACGGCCGGGGGCTCTCCTGGCGGTTGTGGGGAAAACACTTTGAGCGAGGACCCGGCTATATCCCCGGCACCGGTCTGGCTTGGGACGATTGGCGTGCCGGACACGGCGGCTTTCGGGTCGACTGGGACGTCGACCCGTGCAAGTGCAACAGGTTCACCGCCCTGGGCAACTTCTTCGGCGGAAACGAGGGCCAAAGGAGTATCTGGCCGGTTCCGTACGACCCCTATTATCAAGTCTTCGCCGAAGACATGGATTTCACCGGCCAGAGCATCCTGCTCCGCTGGGAACACACCACCGACGACGATTCGGATTGGTCTTTCCAGACCTATTACGATCGATGCTATCGGAACCAGTTGATAGGCAATGAAATGTGGACGACGATGGACTTCGATTTCCAACATCGATTTCCGCTCGGCCAGCGGCACAACGTGATCTGGGGCGTGGACTATCGCGAGATTCACAACTACGAGCCCAATGGCAGTTTCTTCTTGAGCTTCTCGCCCGAGCAACTCACGTACACCAACTTCAGTGGCTTTATCCAGGATGAGATCGAGTTGGCCGAAGACCGGTGGTATTTGACGGCGGGCACGAAGCTGGGGCGAAACAACTTCACGGGATTCGAGGTACAGCCGAGCATCCGGCTCCTCTGGAGGCCCGACGAGCGCCACTCGATCTGGGGCGCCATTTCGCGACCCATTTCCACGCCGTGCCTCTACCAGGAGACGGGCACGCTGAATTTCGGGCCGTTCTACAGTCCCTATATTCCGGGCGTGCCGATTTTCGCGCGGATCAACGGCACGTCCAGCTTCAAGTCGGAGAAAATGCTCGCCTACGAGGTCGGTTACCGAACCCAGGCGACCGAGCGATTCTCGTGGGACGTGACGACCTACTACAACGTCTACGATGACCTGCACGGCTACACGCTAGGGGCTCCGCAGCCCGAGAGCACATACCTGGTCAGAGAAGCCGATTGGGACAACAGCGCGGGCGGTGCGGCCTACGGCGTCGAGCTGTCCGCGAGTTGGGACGTCACCGACACGTGGCGACTCTGGGGTTTCTATTGCTACCAGCACGTCCACTGGGCCGTACCAGATGAACAGAGAATGATTTGGGAAGACGGAGTCATTCCGCTCAATCAGCTGCGTCTGCAATCGTCCTGGAATCTCCCTGGCGACTGGGATTTCGATGCCGTCTTGCGTTACGTCGACGAGCTGCCGGGAGTATCCGTGCCCAGCTATCTAACGATGGATCTAAGGCTTGCCTGGCGGCCCAGCGAGACCTTCGAGGCCGCCGTCGTCGGCCAGAACCTACTGGACAACTACCACTACGAATTCTCGGGCGAGGCATACGGGCTGGGTGTAACCGAAGTCCGCCGGACCGTCTTCGGCCAGATGACCTGGCGATATTAGACCGAAAACCATAACCGGCGTGGCCGGCGTGAAACAGGCGTTCGCGGAGTTCATGGCAGACAAGCCCGAATCACTCGTCGAGATGCCTTCGACGCAGTGTGTTCTCACGAAGCTGCAGACGATTGTCTCGGTTGACGAAAGATTTCCGGCCAATCGGCCGGAAGCGCTC
>CAZWWC010000267.1:0-6495 GCA_964637625.1 uncultured Planctomycetaceae bacterium | reverse complement strand
CGGTGTTGCGGTCGGGCTGTTGCGAGGCAAGGCCGGGCTGGCCGAGTTCACCAACCAGCGGATTCGCGAGGACACCGAAGTCGCCGAGTTGGCCGAGCAGGTGAAGATCCTCACTGAAATCGACGACTGCCCGCAGGTCGAGCGGATCGAGGACGATTTTCCGCCGCACGTCGACAAGCCGCACGTGCTCATCGTGAAGACCTCCGACGGCCGCGAGTTGCGCAAGATGCACACCATTCGTTACATTCTCAGCCCTGAGCGGATGCCGATGGCCGAGACGGTGGCGAAGTTCCACGAGTGCGTCCAGTTTTCCGGCATCTGCCCGGAGGATAAGGCGGAGCGGATCATCGCGGCCGTCGAGGACCTCGAGAATCTTCAGAACCTCTCCGACCTCACTTCTCTTTGCACGATGCCGCTCTGATGAAAAGCGGTTAGAGCGCGTCAAGTTTAAGTGTAGCGTCTTGGGTGGCATGCCCACGCTTGCCGTGGGCATGATTCCTAGAGGAATACGCGGCATGGCCACGCAAGCGTGGCCATGGCACCCGCTAGACTTATCTCTGACGCGCTCTAGCCTGCATGTGTCGCCAGCCGGGGACGGTCATTGACAGTGTGCCATCCCGGCACGCCGGGAAAGTAGTGCCGTCGCAACTTCTGGGCACTGCTTGCCTTCCGGCAGAGCCCGTCCGGGAATTCAAAACCGAGCCCCGACCGTTAGGGAGGGGTCCCGGAGCGAGTTTCACCGTTTATTGGATGCGAACAAGGGACAACACACCAACGGGAGCCCTGTCTCTTGTCGAAAGTCACAAGACCCCTCCCTAACGGTCGGGGCTCGGTTTGTGTCTGGCACGAAACGACTTTTCATGGCTGCAATTCCCGGACACCCTCTCTCTTCCGGCAAGCAGTGGCACACCGTGGTGAGTCGGAGCGGACTACCAGAAGACCACGTAGAGCGCCACGGTTGCCGCGATGACGAGGCTGCCGAGCAGATAAACCCGCGGGTGAACCGTCGTGTCGATCTCGGAGGTCGGAAACTCGGCCGGCCTGATCAAAGGACGCAGCGCGGTGATAATGACCATGAGAGCGGCCAATACGACGAACACCAGGCCCATGTGGTGGAGGAACGCCCAGGAACTGAACTGGTAGACGACTCCCCCGACTCCCTCCGGCGGCACCACGTCGGCGGACTTGACACCCGAATGCAGCGAGCCGTAGTGGCTGTCCCAGATCCACTTCGGCGCGCGGCACAGCCCGTAGAGCACCGGACCCAAGAGCATCGCGACCTTGGCGGCGATCGGGGGCGTCCTCTTGACGAGGAGCCCGACGAGAAACGCGGCCACGATGCCCGGCGTGATGAATCCCCAAAACTCCTGGATGTAGTGGAACACGCCTTCGAAGCCCATGATCATGGGCGCCCACAGACAAGAGATCACGACGATTACCGCGGTCGTGATCCGGCCGACGGTCACCTGACGGCGTTCCGACACATTCTTGTCCAAATACTTCTGATAGATGTCAATCGTGAAGATGGTCGAGGCGGAGTTCAAGCCGGAGTTGAACGTACTCATCACGGCGCCGCACAACGCCGCGAACATGACGCCGCGCAACTGTGGTGGGAGAATCCGGCTGATCATGTACGGGTAGGCCTTGTCGGCCACGTTGCCACCCAACTGGGAGATTTCCGTTCCATAAAGCTGGAAGGCCATGATGCCGGGAATCACGATGATGAAGGGAATCAGCAGCTTGAGGCAAGCGGCCAGCATGATGCCCTTCTGGCCTTCGGCGAGGTTCTTGGCGCCGAGCGTCCGCTGGGTGATGAACTGGTTCAGTCCCCAATAGAAGATGTTGGGGATCCACAGCCCGCCGATAAACACGGCCAACCACGGAACGTCGGCGTCGTTCCAGGGAAGCATGACGTGGAGCTTTTCCTCATTGGTGGCGGCGAAGTTTCGCCATCCCCCGATCAGGTTCCCGTCGCCCAGAAGCTGCAAACCCAACACGGTCACGATGGCTCCACCCAGCAGCAGCGCTCCGCCCTGCAGCAAGTCGGACCAGACGACCGCTTTGAGCCCGCCGTAAACGGTGTAGACCCCGGCAATGGTTCCAATGCTCCAAATTCCCGCGATTGTCGCCCAGTACTCGGCACTCCTTTGAGTCATGCCGAACCGCTCGACAAACACTCCGGGGATATCGAAGATGGCATTCAGGGCGATCGCGCCGCTGTAGAGCACTCCGCCTAGCAGGACGATAACGTAGGCCACCATCAGATACGTGGCCATGATCGCCCTGGCCCCGCCGTCGTAGCGATATTCGAGGAACTGGGGCATGGTATAGATGCCGGCTCGCAGAAACTTCGGCAACAGCCACCAGGCGACGAAGACCAGACAGATCGCCGCCATCCACTCATAGCTGGCGATGGCCAGCCCCACCCGACCGAACGCCGAACCGGCCATGCCGACGAAGTGCTCGGTCGAGATGTTCGAGGCGATCAGTGAGATGCCAATCAGCGGCCAGGTCAGTTTTCTGCCGGCGAGGAAGTAGTCCGCCGAGGTCCGCTCCCTCCGCGAGGCATAGAGCGAAACGCCGATCACCGCCGCAAGGAAAGCAAGGAAAACGACGATGTCCCAAGCAGACAGTTCCAGGCCCGTCGACATATTCAACTCCTATCGACCTACCCAAACTCCTTCTTACTTCTTACTTCTCACTTCTTACTTCTTTTCGTCGGGTGGCTGGGGCTGGAGCGAAGCGAAGCCCCAGTTTCTGGCCCTCTGGGGCACCGCTGCGCTATGCCCCAGCCACCCCCCACACTTCTTACTTCGTACTTCTTACTTCTCACTTCTTACTTCTTTTCGATACTGGCCGGGGCTCTTGCCCGTCTTCGCCTTGAAGACCACGCCCATGTAATTCTGCGTTGCGAAGCCGCTTTTTCGCGCGACTTCCTTAAGCGGCAGGAAGGACTCGGCCAATAGTTGCTGCGATCGCTTAATCCGCTGGGCGACGATCTCGTCGTGAATCGACCGGTCCAGCACGACGCGGAACCGCCGCTTCAGCGAAGTCCGCGACACCAGCACGTGCCCGACCACGTCGTCGACACCGATGCCACGGCACGCACGCTGCCGGATGAAGCGGAGCGCCCGGGCGACGTCGTCGTCCTCGATGGCCAACATGTCGGTCGATCGTCGCATCGCGACGCCGGTCGGCTTGGTCAAGACGGGTTCCTTCGGCGCCCGGCGGCCCCGCATGAGCCGATCGAGCAGCCGCGCCGCTTCGTAGCCGACCCGGGCGTGGTCGGCAATCACGCTGCTAAGCGGCGGGTCGCAGATTTCGCAGATGGTCTCGTCGTTGTCCACGCCGATCACGGCCAGCTCCTCCGGTACCAGCACGCCCACTCGCCGACAGGCCTCGAGCATTCGTTGGCCTTGTGGGTCGCTGACGACCAGAACCCCGGTCGGCTTGGGCAGACTCTTGATCCACCGGCTCAGCCGATCCTGCTGTTGCTCCCAGGAGGCGTCGCTCGAGCTGCGCTCGCCAACGTGGTGGACACTGCACGGGTATCCCATCACGGCGACGGTCCGCACGAACGTGTCGCGCCGCTTTTGCGACCAGCCGAGCCCCTTGACCGCCAGGCAGCCGTATTGCCTGAAACCGCGCTCGATCAGGTGCTCGGCGGCCAGACGGGCGACGGCCGCGTCGTCGACGTGAACCAGCGGCACGCCCGCCACGCGGACCACACCCAGCACGTCCACGGCCGGCAAGCCGGTCTTGGCCACGGCCTCGGCGATCCGCTGGTTTTGCAGCCGGGCGATGATGCCGTCGCCGCGCCATTGTCTCAGCCATCCAGGTGGCGATGCCCCCAGATCGCGAGGTTCGTGGTAGATGGCCCACGGCCCGAACTCGCGTGCGTACCGGGCGATCCCGCTCAGAATCCGCCGGCCGGAGGCCAAAGACGTCTCGACGATCAGTGCCACGTGGGGCCGGTTGTCGGATTGGGCGGTTTTTCGTCGGGCCATCGGCAAGATCCCGGCTGCCGTGCGTCTCGAACTGGGGTTCCTCCCCTATCGTACCCACCCCACAGCGCCGCCATAAGTGGCTCTGGTCCAAAATCAACATATTTTGGTCCAAATTGATCCTTCCGCCTTAGGTTTGTCGGAAACCTCAAGTCGGGGGTCCCGGCGCGCCGGGATAGCGCAGCGGTGGCCCAGTATCTGAAAAACCGGGCCCTCCCCGGTCCCGATCCATCGGGAGGACTCAGACCTCGGGTGCCGCCGGCCCGTGTTGTTTGACAGGTGTGTTGACGGACCCGACGTCCCGACCTTAGACTAAGAACCTATCCGAAGACTAAGAACCTATCCGAGAACCTCTTGAACCTCTGATGGTCATCCTGAGCGAAGCGAAGGATCTCGTTGGCACAGAACGACTTGAGATGCTTCGCTTCGCTCAGCATGACGTGCTCCGCCGGGTTCTCGGATAGGCTCTAATTATGACTCTCCAGCACTGCCACATGCCACACGTTCACCCCCTTTGGAGCCCACCGATGAAATCGCGTTTGACGACTCCTTGCGTTCTAGCTCTCGTATTCTCCGTTTTTCCTTTGGCGCATGTCTCCTCGGCCCAGGCCGCCGACGTTCCGCCGCTGGAGCAGCGTGCCAAGTGGTTCCGCCACGACCGTTTCGGCATGTTCATCCACTGGGGTCTCTACGCGCAGATCGGCAAGGGTGAATGGGTTCAGCTGACGGGCAAGATTCCGCTGGAAGAATATGTCAAGCTTCGTCCGAAGTTCAATCCCGACCAGTTCAACGCCGCCGAGTGGGTTGCCCTGGCCAAGCGCGCCGGCCAGAAGTACATCGTGATTACGACCAAGCACCACGACGGCTTTTGCATGTTCGACTCGAAGCTGACCGACTACTCGATCATGAACACACCCTTTGGACGCGACATCTGCAAGGAGCTGGCCGACGAGTGCCGGAAACAGGGCATCAAGCTCGGCTTCTACTATTCGATCATGGACTGGCACCATCCCGACTACCTCCCGATACGAAGGTGGGAACGAGGCAAGCGATCGACCGAAGGCGCCAAGTTCGACCGCTACGTGAAGTACATGGAAGGCCAGATCCGCGAGTTGATGACCAACTATGGGCCGATCGTCGCGCTCTGGTTCGACGGCGGCTGGGAGCACAAGAAGCCGGCCGATAAGAAAGCCTTCAAGACGATCATCGACATGGCCAGGCAACTGCAGCCGAACATCCTGGTCAACGATCGGGCGGCCATCGGCGGCGACTACAAAACGCCCGAGCAGCAGATTCCGGCCACCGGTGTCTTGGATAAGGATGGGCGGCCGGCCATGTGGGAAGCCTGCATGACGATGACCACGGGCCACGGCTCGTTCGCCCCGACGGCCTGGTGGGGTTACGACAAGAACGAAAAGGTTTTCAAGCCCACCGACGAGCTGATCCACAAGCTCGTCGACATCACCAGCAAGGGCGGGAACTTCCTGCTGAACGTCGGTCCCGAGCCGAGCGGAAGGATTCGGCCCGAGGAAGCCGAGCGGCTCGAGGCCGTCGGCCGCTGGATGAGCCAGTACGGCGAGTCGATCTACGGCACCACCGCCAGCCCCTTCCGGATGCTGCCCTTCTTCGGCCGGGTCACGCAGAAGGGCAATCGGTTCTACGTCCACGTTTTCGACTGGCCGGCGGATCGGAAGCTTGTTCTGCCGGGTCTTGAGGATTTGCCCACGCGGGCCCGGCTGTTGGGCCGTCGCGTCAAAAGGGTGGGCGTCCGGCGACTCAGCCGCGACGGGAACGACGCGGTCGTCCTCACCGTTCCCCGAAAGGCCTCCGACCCGATCGACAGCGTGATCGCGCTGGACTTCGACGCGCCGCCGGTCGTCAAGCCGCTGGTGATTCGGCCGGATAAGCGCGGCAAGCTCGAGCTGTCGGCCGCCTACGCCGAAATCCGCGCCAAGCACGGCCAGCGCGCCCGACCCCGCTCGGAGCGGGGCCGGACCTACGTGGGCAACTGGTCGAATCCGCAAGACCGTGTCGTGTGGTGTTTCACCATGCCCGAGGCCGGAACCTATCGTGTCAAGCTCGATGCCCGAGTGGCTGCTGAAGCGGCGATCGGGCAGCGCGTCGCGATTCGCGTCGGCAAGAGACGACTCATCGCCAAGATCACCAAGGACGGCGTAGCGGTCGAAGGCACGCTGGATATCCCGGCCGGAGACCAAGAGCTGTTGGTCAGACTCATGGACGCAAAACGCACCGGCCCGCCGATTATCGACCTGTTCGGCGTCACGCTGACGCCCGTCAAGAAATGATCGGGAACGCCCGGTGGTTGGGTTCGGTGCTGGCGCGCCGGGATCCTCTCGCTTGCGTGAGCATGCTTACTCCCAGGGTGGCACCGATGATTTTCCGCAAGAGACATTGCCGACCTCTTTCGCGCTTTCGGAAAATCGTCGGTGTGCCAAAGGCACAAGAGGGTAGGCGGCTCAACGGTCCTCTA
>CAZWWC010000266.1:0-6499 GCA_964637625.1 uncultured Planctomycetaceae bacterium | reverse complement strand
AAGGTCGGGACGCAAAGCCATGGGACTCCTCGGGGAGTCTGCCAGGCTGCCGAAGTTTGCAACCTTGCCCCGAGGAGGTTGCCATGTCGGTTTGCCGTTCTCTTGCGTGGTCTCTCGTTCCACACTTCCTTGACCCGACGACGCTTGGCCTGTGCCGGCTATGCCGGGCCACGCCGGCTATCATGGCAACGCCCAGTCTCCGCCGGTTGATGGTCTTGTTGACGGCGGCGGGAGCATCATCTCGGGCAGGCGCGTTGCCTCCTGGTTCGGAGGATGCACGGGGCGATTTCCCCGAAGTTGTTCGTGACCGGCCGGAGGCCTCGGGCATCCCGGAAGATCGCGTGACGGATTTCTTGATTGGTCGACGCTGGAAGTCCTGGTTTGTTCGTACTTGGAAAAGAGGATCCAACTATTGATACCTGCATGGTCAATAGCCCGAGAGGTGCCTCACCCCGGCGCGCCGCGCGCGGCGGCGGCCCAGATTCGGCCGCATAATCGTTATTCTCGACATTTCATCGAAGGCAAGAATCGACCGATCGTGACGTAAAATTGACGTGAGCAGGCCGTAGCGACGAGGGCGGCTTGCCGTTTGGACGAAACAAAACATGCCGAACCCTGTTTGGGTGGCTGGCGAGGTGATCAATGATGAAATCTCGAAAGAAAAACAAACTGAAACACTCAGGCGTGGTTCTTGTCTACTTTGCTACCATGCTCGTGGTCATCATTGGCATGATGGCGTTCGCCCTGGACATCGGCCACATCGTTCTGGTGCGGACCCAGCTTCAAGTAGCGGCCGACGCGGCCGCGATTGGGGCTGCATCCAAGCTGGGCGGTCCCTATGAAGACGTATATGACATTGCGAAGAAGGTCGCCGAACAACACCAGGTGGCCAGCAAGAAAGTCGGACTGCCCCAAGAGGACGTCGAGATCGGAATCTGGGACGCCAGGACGCGGACTTTCACTTCGAGCAAGGATAACGTGGGCAACGCCGTTCGCGTCACGACCTACCGGGACGCGGCGCACGGCGGAGAGGTCCCGCTGTTCTTCGCCCGCATCTTCAAGCTCCTCTCCTACAAGATGTCCGCTTCGGCCGTGGCGATGGCCTCGCCGCGCGACATCGCGTTTGTGGTCGACCTGTCCGGCTCGATGAACGACGATACCGAATCCTGCTGGGCGACCGAAGCGGTCAACGACGAGTTCGCCTCGGAGGGCTATTCGACCGTCGGCAACGAACTGATGGAGAAGGTCTTCGAGGATTTCCATTTCGGGCGGTTCCCCGGCAAGCTCGATTACGTAGGCCAAGGTTGGGGAGTGCCCAAGAATGAGTACGCGTATGCCGAGTTGACCAAAAACGGTGGCCCGCTCACGAAGAACAACATTCCATCTCAATATCGCATCAAATCGAGCGACAGCGAAACCACGCGGAAAAAGAAAGCCTATTCGATCATCATCGATCAGCAGATCGCCAAGATCATGCCTCGGGCGTTGCCGGCGCCCGACAGCCGGACCAACTACGCCTATTGGGAGAAGTATCTCGACTACATGATCCAGAGCGTGACGATCAGCGGCGGAGGAGGCGGCTGGGGCGGCGGCTGGGGTGGCGGCCGGGGTGGCGGCAGAGGCACAGGCTCAGGCAGAGGCAACGACGGGAGCCCGGGCACGCCCCCGAACAACCGCGGCACGCTTCCACCGAATCAGGACCGGGACCGCGTTACCGGTTTCAACAACCCGAACCGCTCGACGTTCCCTTCGGCCAGCTCCAGTGCGGTCGCGGCCTATCAGAATCGGCTCGGCTATCTGACCTACGTCCAGTTCATGATGGACTATGGACGCGATGGACAGCCGGTGGGCGGCATCTATGTGCCGCTTTCGCGACAAAGCTCCTATTGCCCTTGGCACGATGAAGAGACGGTCGGCGGTACGTTCTCGTTTCCACCCCGCGAGCAGCCTACCCATGCCTCGCGTCGGTCTATCATCGCCGCGATTGACGTGGTTCGCGAGCGTAACGAACTGATCGAGGACCCTGACCAGCGCGACTGGGTGTCGATCATCAGTTACGACCGACTCACGGGCGGTGGGCCGGTCATCCGGCAGAGTCTCACGTCGGATTACGAGGAGGCCATGACGGCTTGCACCGAGTTGCAGGCCGTCTCGGACACTTCAGCGTCGACGGCCACCGACGCCGGGCTGATCACGGCCGCCAAACACATCCGATCCGAGCAGGATGGTGGCCAGGGACGTCGCGGAACCGACAAGGTCGTCGTCCTGTTGACCGACGGCGTGCCTAATCTGACCGTGGCCAATCGCCGCGACATCAGCGACTACATCCGCGACAATCCAAGCGGCGACTACTATTCCAGCGGCAGCGTCTACTACAATTCTCCGCTGGTCGAAGCCGCCAAAACGCAGGCCGAGCACTGGTTCGTCTATCCGGTCGGAATCGGCCTGGGCACCGACTACGGTTTCATGGATCGAATGGCACGCTTGGGCGGCACCGCCAACGACGACGGCCAGAGCCCTCGCGGCAGCGGCAATCCGGCCGAGTACGAGCGGCGGCTCATGCAGATCTTCGAAGAGATCATCACCAGCCCTCAGGTCCGGCTCGTGCAATAGCCGCTACGGCTGGAGCAAGACGCACCCGAGAACCGCGCCGCCCCGGGCCTGAATCGCGCGGATGGTCTGCCGAACGTGACGGCGGGGAGTCACCCCCAATCGCACGGCCAGCACCGCCGCGTCGCAGCGCGTTGCCCAAGCGGCCATCTCTTGCGGCGTCGACAGAATGGTGTCGAGGACCACAAGGCGATGGGCATGCCGCAGCTCGGCCAACGTCCCCGACAGATCGTCCAGACGGGGGGAAAAAGGGGTCAGGAACCTTTTGTGCGAAGTACCCTCTGGGCCGTTGCCGGCAAAAGGTTCCTGACCCCTTTTTCCCCCCGGCAAAAGATACAGACCCGTGTGTCGGGTACCCTGGACAACGTCCTGCCACGCTGCGCCCTTGGTAAGAACGTCGGCGAGACCGTGCCCGTGGCGAAGATCAAATCGCTCCGCCAGAGGGGCGTTGCGAAAGTCGACGTCGACGACCAGCAGGCCGCCGTCGATCTGCTCACCCAAGAGTGGATACAGCCCGGCCAATTGCCCCCCGCGCGGCTCGTCGTCCCCGAAACCGGCAATGAGCAGGACGGTATGGTCGTGCAAGGCCACCTGGCAGAGAATCGCCCCGATCAACTCACGATATCGCGGATCGACCGGCGCGTGCCTGTCTTGATCCGCGGTTGCGGCCCGGCGATCACCCCGGCGCGACGTGGTGTCCTGGTCGACCGAGGCAAGCGACTCGACGGGAATCGGCTCGGCCGGCCGGGACAAGGGGGATCGGTCTTCAATCTGCTTCAGCGCCTCAAGCAGTTGGCCCATGGCGACTCCTTCACGTTGGAAAGAACCTACCGCGGCTCGGCCGGAGCCTCGCCCTTACGTCTTGAGATGCAACCTGATGATCTGTCACAGTTTATTGGTCGAGTTGGATTTTGGGTGCCACTGCTGGCTTGTCCAGCAGTGCACTGCTGGACAAGCCAGCAGTAGCACCCTAGCCGTGGCGCAGCTTGGCGAACAAGCGGCGATATTTGTCGCGCCGCGCAACCGCAAGTTGCGGTTGCGCGGCGCGATCGTCCGGCTCGTCTTCTTCTTCGATGACGATCAACTCCTCTGCGGCGCGAGAACCGTCGTCGTCGGATCGCTCCGTCGTGGACGGAGCGACGTGTATGGTTTCCGTGGCGCGCAGCGTCATGGTCGGATCCGTCGTTTCCGACACGGTCATGCCAGGGTAACGCTGTACGATTTCTTCCTCCTCGGCGAATCGTTCCATGAACGGATCGGAGGGTTCCTCGAACACCGGTTCGACTTCCGGCTGAGCCGTTCCCGTCGGCCGGAGTGGCTGGGCATCGTCGCAGGCGGTCGGTGAATTCTCCAATTGCGACAGCGTACGTTCGAGTTGTTCGACTCTTATGTCCGGCTCTTCTTCAGTCGACAGCAATTCCAGGGATGCCGACTCCGTCGAAGCGGGTTCGTCACAAGGCAAGGAGTCGTCTTCGAGTCCGCCGAATTCGATAATATCCGGGGCCGCGCCCTCTGACTCCTCCCCGGTCCAGGGTGCCGGCAACTGCTGGAGATCGGCCCAAGCCGCTTCGACCTTGCTGGCGTCTACCGTCGAATCGCCGTCGGCCCAGGCCAGCAGCAGCGCGTGATCGCACAACTGATTGACCAATCGCGGCACGCCGTCGGTCGCCTGGTGGACCGCGCCGGCGGCCTCGGCCGTGAAGAACTCGCCCGCGTCGCCGCCGGCCGCGTCGATCTGGGCGCGGAGGTATTGCTCGGTCTCGGAGCGGCTAAACGGTTCGAGATAGCAGCGCGCGGCGAGCCGCTGGGTGAACGATTCGAGCCTCGGGCTGGCAAAGCGCTCTTCCAAGACGGGACCTCCGGCCAAGACGATCCGAACACGCGACTCGCCCGAGCAAACCAGGTTCGTCAGCATGCGAATCTCATCCAACAGACGCAACGGCAAGGTATGGGCTTCGTCGACCAGCAGCGCCAGTCCGTCGGACTGATTCTCGGAAGACGTCAAGTAGTCGACCAGCGCCAGGCGCAACTCGCTTTCGTCCATCCCGCGATAGGAGCGTTCAAGACCGTGGAGAATGGTCCGATAGAGTGCACTTCGACTGCTGAGTCGGCCGCTGCATAAGTGGATGACGGCCAAGGCCGGGCGCAACTGCTCGGCCAGCACCTGGCAAAGGAGCGTTTTCCCGGTGCCCGAGGGCCCCGTCACCAGGCCCGGGCCTTCACCCCGCTGCACGCAGCGCAGTAAGTTCTGGCGAGCGGCTTCGATGGTCTCGGCGGGAAAATACCGGCTCGGCTCGGGTGCCGGCGCGAACGGTCGACGATTCAAACCGAAAAAGGCTTCATACATGGCCCAAGTTCTCTTGGCGTTGGTTTCCATTTCTGCCGCCGGACGCGAACCATGGCGACGTGGGTGCGTATCGGTCCATTCCTTCAATTCGGCACCCGCGTCGCAATTGCTCCACCTTGGTCCTTGCGACATGCCAGAGAGGGGCCAAATCGAGCTTTCGAGCAGACCGGTGTTGCAGTCTGGGCGAAAAGGGGCAAGTTTTTCGGCCAATTCCTGGCGGTTCCAGGCCTTAGAGTCCGGATCCGTAAGATTTGCGGGCGAGGAAATCTTGGGAAGCGATGTTGACCTTGTCGGAGCTTAGGAAAGTGATGGAAGTTAGGGCTTTGCGGTTCCGATGGATTGTAGTAGTCCAGCGGCCTGAAACGGGATCTCTATGGTGGCGATCGAGGCCGTGCGGACCAGGAGGACCACACTTCACTTTTTGATCTGAGGAAGAGGAGCAAAAGAACGATGCGAAAGACTCTGTATCTAATGTTGCTGGGCCCGATCGTGTTGCTCAGCGTGGCGCCGGCCCAAGCACAGCTCGTGGTGTCGATCGGCACGCAACCGGGCGTCGTGAAAGACTCGGCGGTGGAACGAGTCGCCTATCTCGAACAGAAAGTCGCCAATCTGGAATGTAACCTTGCCAATTGCGAAGAAACCCCCGAGGGCTGTGACGGTTGCTGCCGCAGCTGTTGCTCGTGCCCGGGCATCATCGGTGGCTACGACGTTGTCTGGTTCAAGCCGAGTTTTTCCGATGCGATGTCCAATGCGGATGACTATTGGGCGACGGCGGATGCAAAGGACATCATTTATCCGTTGTCGGGCGATTACGAGTTTGCTCCAAGGTTCTGGCTAGGTTACCGGGGGTGCAGTGGCTTGGGAATGTGCGTGACCTACTGGCAGTTCGACCAGCAGATTGCGTCGGGACATCGTATACCGCCGGGCACGGGTCCGGACCAGATATATATCATTTACGGAAACCATACCGGCGATACCCACCGAATCGATGCCGGCGTGGGATCCACGCTCGACTACCTGCACAGCATGGAGATGCACGTACTCGACTGCGACATCACGCAGAGCGTCAACTGGGGCTATGCCAATGTCATCGTGGGTGGCGGTCTCCGCTATGCCAAGCTCATGTTTACCAGTTGGGCCACGGTCGATGAGGGCACGTACCAGACGGTTGACGTCGAAAACACGTTCGAAGGAATCGGACCCACGGTCTCCCTGGACCTGCAACGCCCGATTGGCGAAACGCGCCTCTCGCTGGTCGGTGGTGCTCGAGGAACGGTTCTCTTCGGTCGTCGGCGCTGGCTGGAGGATTGGGACAATCCGAATGACGAAACCCACGTCATACTCGAGCGAGGAAACCGCACCACGGGCGTGATCGAAGGCTCGATCGGTCTGCAATACAACCGCAGCCTGAGCGGAGGCGTCGACGCCATCGTCCGTTGTTCCTGGGAAGGTCAACTGTGGATCGACAGCGGATCGCCGACCAATGTCACCGACGATATGACCATGCAGGGCCTCAGTGTCGCGTTCGGCATTACACGCTAG
>CAZWWC010000265.1:0-6506 GCA_964637625.1 uncultured Planctomycetaceae bacterium | reverse complement strand
GAGAGAAAAACGGGACAGGTCCGATATTGGGAAGATAGGTAGGAACAGCCCCAACAGCCAGCACCCATTAGCTGAACAACGTCGGCTTGCACCACCTCAATTAAGCGCTGAGGTTCAGCTTTTCTATTCTGCCAAAACCGGACCTGTCCCGTTTTGTCGCCTCACAGAAGACCGCTCCGACTGCCAAGTTTTCGCGGCCTGCCAGCGCGCCGATACGCTGATTCCAGTCCCAAACGCTTGGCAGTCCGTCGTTGCCACTCGGGGGTCCCGTACGGCCGGCCCCGCTGCACGCTACGTTGCAGGGCTTCCAACTCCTTGCGACTCTCGGCCTGATTGACCCGCTCCACCCAGTTCCAGGGCATTTCGACCGGCCACAACGTCAAGGGGAAGCTCTCGCCGGTCGTCCCATGACACCGATGCCACAAGCTGGACCATCGCCACTCCTCGGCCCGGCAAACCAAGCCCGCGCGCAGGGCATTTCGCTCGACGTACCTGGCTACTGCCAAAAAATGCGAGTCCTCTTCAACCGGAAATGATCTGTATCGGCCTTGATAGATGTGTCCAAGCCCAACCCAGCGGCGGTATTCCTGCCAACGCCGCACGTGGGTCAGCGTGAGCCGCTGCATGAAGCGTCCCAGATCCCCATCGTTCTCTGGCCACACCAAAAGATGCCAGTGGTTGGGCATCACGCAGTAGGCACACACCCGCATGAGTGTTCGGTCCAGCGTGTCGCTCAGCACGCGACAAAACGCCTCGTAGTCGCCCTGCGTCTCGAAGAGTGTCGTGTTCGCAATGGCGCGGTTCAAGACATGAAACACCATCCCGCCGGGCGCGATTCGAGCACTACGAGGCATGATAGGAGGCTAAGCCGGTTTGCCTATTTTGTCAATATCGGACCTGTCCCGGTTTTGGTCGGAATTGACATAGGGCATTTCTTGCATCGCGGATAGACTATGTTTATCTATGTCAAGATATTGCTCCAGGAAGCCTATCTTGAGGTCCATGCCCTTCGGCAAGGAGGCTTTGCATGTCGAACTGGCCTTTTCGCTTCGTTCACGCGGCCGACTTCCATCTCGAAACGCCCCCCTTCGGCGTTGAGGAAGTACCCGAGCACCTGATGGAGCTCTTCCTCGAAGCGGCCTATTGGTCGGCCCAGCGCGTCTTCGAGACCGCACTGGCCGAGCAGGTCGATTTCCTGGTCCTTTCCGGGGACTTGCTCGAGAGCCGGCACACCGGGCCGCGCGGCCCACTCTTCCTGCTCGAGCAATTCGAGCGGCTCGGCGAGCGGAACATCGCGGTTTATTGGGCCGGTGGGCGTATCGATCCGCCCGAGGCATGGCCCCCTTCGATTCTGCTGCCGGAGAACGTCCACGTCTTCCCCGCCGACGCGCCCGAGCAATACGTCCACCGCCGCGACGACACGCCCGTGGCCCGGCTCGTCGGAGTGAGCCGGCCGGGCGCCGGTCCCATCCGGCCGAAGCAATTCGATCCCGAGCACCCCGGTCTGTTCAGTATCGCGGTGGCCCACGGCCGCGCCGAGCTCGAATCACTGAAGGCAAGCCGGATCGATTATTGGGCCCTCGGCGGACGTCAAGCCCGGCGGACGCTCTGCGAGTCGATGCCGGTCGTCCACGATCCCGGCAGCCCCCAGGGGCGAGACCCCGAGCGAACCGGCCCTCACGGTTGCACGCTCGTCCAGGTCGATCTGCAGCGAGACGTTCAAATGACACTCGTGCCCACCGACGTGATTCGCTGGGAAACCCAGCGCGTCGTGCTCGACGGGGAGAGTCGTCGCGAAGCGTTGGAGCAGGAGATGGCCCAGCGGATCGAATCACTTCGGCAGAACACGCCCCAAACCGATCTGCTAGTTTCCTGGCAGATCGTCGGCACCGGAGCACTTGTCGATCAACTCCGCCACGGCACGCTCTCGGCCGAGTTGCTCCGACAGCTGCGCGATCGATTCGGCCAGGGCCCGCCGGCCGCCTGGAGCGTCGCGATCTCGGTGGAACCGCCGGCCCAGTACCCGTCGGAATGGTACGAGGAAGACTCGATCCGCGGCGAATTCCTGCGCCAAGTGCAGCAACACGAGCAGGACGTCGACCAATCACTCGGCCTGGAGACGTTTCTGCCGAAGGGGGCCGCCGATGGGCCGGTCGGCCGGCTGGTCCTGAATCCACCGGAGGCCGCTCGCGACCAGTTATTGCGCGAAGCGGCCATGCTGGGAGTCGATCTGTTAGAAGGGGAGGAGTCCGAGTCGTGAGAATCAAATCCCTGAAGGTTGACGGTTACGGCGTGTGGAGCAAGCTGAAGCTGGACCGATTGGGCGAAGGGCTCAGCGTGCTCCATGGCCCCAACGAGGCCGGCAAGACCACCTTGATGCAATTCATCCGGTCGATGCTCTTCGGTTTCGCGCCCGATCGGCGGCGTTATCTGCCGCCGGTCTACGGCGGGCGGCCCGGCGGCGCGATCGATCTGGTCAGCTCCGAAGGGCGCTTTCGCCTGTCTCGCCACGACGACCAGCAAGCCCCGGGCCCACGGGCCACGGCCGTCCTGTCGGCCCCCGACGGCACCCGACAGGGTGAGCCCTACCTCCAGACGCTTCTGTCGAACATCGACGAGCCGACCTTCAACAACGTCTTCTCGGTCGGCTTGCGCGAAATCCAGCAGCTCGGCACGCTCGGCGACACCGAGGCCGCTTCGCTCTTGTTCCGACTCACCGCCGGGCTCGATCGGGTCTCGCTGGTCGACGTCACCGAGGAACTCGAGGCCTCGCGCCGACGGCTGCTGCAAACCGACGCCGGGGCGGGGCGGATCCGCGAGTTGTTGGCCGAGCGTGATCGGCTCCGCCGCGAACTGGCCGAACTCGACTCGTTGACCTCGCAGTATGCTCAACTCACCGGCCAGCGCAGCGCGCTGGACCGTGAGGTCGAGCAACTCGAAGCCCAGCACAGGCAATTGGAACAAGACGCCCGAGTGCTCGAAACGGCCATTTCAGTTCGCCAGCCTTGGAACCGGCGCGCCACGATCGACTCGCAATTGGCGGCCTTACACATGCCGGGTGCGGCCTCCGAGGACGCGCTGGAGCGATTCGAGCATTGCGACGCCCGGCTGAAACAACTTCGCGGCCGGGCGCAGCGCCTCGAGCACCGCCGCCGGCAAATCCGTCGCCGCGCCGTAGAAATCAAGGTCAACGAGCCGCTCCACCGCCAGGCGGCTCGCATCGAGGCGTTTCGCGAGCAGGAAGGCTGGATCACCACGCTTCGGGCCAAGGTAACCGAGCTCGAAAATGAGACTCGCCGGCTCGATGAGCAATTGGCCGAACAACGTCGGAGCCTCGGGTTGGACAAGGACGAGGATCATACGTTGCCGGCGGCGATCGGCCAACGAGACTCCGCAGCACTCCGTCGGGCCGCCGGCCAGTTGCGACGCCGGCGAGCGACTCTTGCGGAATTCAAGTCCCGTGCGGAGCAACAGTCCGAGGCGGCCCGGGCAGGAGCCGCCGAGCTACAGACCGCGCTGGCCTCCCGGGGCATTGGAGAACTCGGCGAGGCGATCGACTCGGCCGGCAATCTCGCCGCCGGGCTCCGTCGTCGGGTCCAGCTCGACGAGCGGATCGATCAAATGGATCGTTCCCAGACCGAACTGCAAACCCAAAGCCGCGATCTGCTCGCGCGACAGATCCTCCCGCTGGGCCTCGTCGTCGGGCTCGGAGCGGTCTTTGTCTTCAGCGTCGTGATGGTCATCGCCGGTCTGTTCACACCCGATTCGGTGATCGGCTCGCTCCGCTGGCCACTGGCCATTCTCGGCATCGGCGGCGTGCTGGTTACCCTGGGCATGAAGATCATGCTCGAAAGGTCCAACGCCCGAAAGCTCGATGCCTGCCAGAAACAGACCAACATGCTCCAACTCCAGATGCGCCAAGCCAAAGAGGAACGCGAGAGCCTCGACCGGTCACTGCCGGCGTCCGGCCAATCGCGCGCCACGCAGCTCGAAAACGCGGAAAACAATCTTGCCCAGCTCGAGGAACTGATGCCGCTCGATGCTCGCCGTCAAGCCGCCGAGCAGGAAGCGGCAACCACCCAGCTCCAGGTGCGCCAGGCCGAAGAACAGTACAAAGCCTCGCGCGGCGGGTGGCGCGAGGTCCTCCGCGGCGCCGACTTGCCCGAGGGTCTCTCACCCAAGCAGGTCCGCGACCTGTTGCTCCATCGCGACGGCTGGGCCACGTTGGTCCGCCGGTCCGAACAGGCCCAATCGGAGCTCCGTCTTCGCCAGCAGGAGTTGGACGCGATCACCGACCGGGTCACCCAACTGGCCACCGACGCCGGCATGAGTGTCACCAGCGGCAATCCCATCGAATTGCTCCAGCAGTTGAGCCAGTCGCTCCGGGAAGAAGAGTCCCGCATCCACCAGCGCCGCCAACTCAGGCTCAAAGCACGCCGGCTCCGCCGCAAGCGTGCCAAGCTTGAGGCGGCGATCCGTCCGTTGCGGCGCCGGCGGCGCGAGTACCTCGAACAACTCGGGGTCCGCAACGCCGACGAGTTGCGCCAGCGGCGCGAGGTCTTCGACCAGGCCGCCGAGCTGCGCCGCCAACGGCGGTTGCTCCAATCCGAGATGGAAGCCGCCCTGGCCGGACAATGCTCCGAAGCGGAGCTCGCCGCCTGTTTGGCCGGCGCTTCCGAGGACGACCTGGAGACCCGATGGGAAACCATCGACAAGCAACTTCAAGCGCTCCAAGCACAACGCAACGAGTGCCTGGAGCGGCGCGGACAGCTCAACGCCCAACTGGCCGAGTTGGCTGAAGACCGGCGGCCGGCCCAAAAGCGGCTCGAACTGGGCTGCCTTCAGCGCCGCCTCGACGGGGCTGTCCGGCGCTGGCAGGTCCTGGCGCTGTGCGGCCGAATCCTGGCCGCAATCAAGGACTCCTACGAAAAAGAGCGGCAGCCCGAAACGCTCCAGGAAGCCTCCGAATACCTGCGGCGCCTGACCGGCGGTCGCTACAAGCGGGTCTGGACCCCGTTGGGCGAGGACGTGCTCCGCGTCGACGATGCCCGCGGCAACGTCCTGCCGGTCGAAGTGCTCAGCCAGGGCACGCGCGAGCAGCTCTTCCTCGCCCTGCGACTGGCGCTGGTGGCGTGCTATGCCAAGCGCGGCGCCCGGTTGCCGTTGATTCTCGATGACGTCCTGGTCAACTTCGATACGCCCCGGGCCAAGGCGGCCGTGGGCCTATTGCGCGATTTTGCCCGCGCCGGACACCAACTCCTCGTGTTCACCTGTCACGATCACATCGTCAGTCTGTTCAAGTCGCTCAAGGTCGACGTCCGCCCATTGCCGGGCCACCGCGACACGGCCTCGGGCCGCTCGTCGGCGACGAAGTCGAAGAAGTCGAGCACGTCGAAAAAGACCATCAAGCGAAAACGCCGCAAGCCAGCGCGATCGCCCAAACCGGCCGAGATCTACCTCGAAGAGGAAACCCTCTCCTGGGATGCAGAGGACGAGCCCGTCGAAGTTGAAGACCAGCGCGTCGACGACGAAACGGTCGAGGACGAGGACGACCTGTGGGATGAAGAAGACGCAAAGCAGCCGGACGACGAGCAGGTCGACGAGGATGACGACCGGGAAGAGGATGACGACGAGAAGATCGACGAGGCCGCCTAGCCCGGATCAGTCGGCCGAGGACAGCTCGGCGGCCTCTGCCGGCTTGCAACCCGGCAGGCGGCCGACGGCCGAGCAGTAGTCGGCGAGCAGGGCATGGTAGCGCCGGCGGGTGCCGAGGTGAATCCAGCCTAGGTAGAGCAGTGCCGCCAGCAGCCCGGCGGCCGTGCTCGAGGCGATGACCAGCGGCATCAACAGCGCCTCGGTCGCCGCTGGCTTCGCACCGCCCGGCGATTGTGGCGCCTTGCTCCGCGCCGGCTCGTTGAATCCGGCCTGCCGCTCTTGGATCGGCCGCGCTTTGAGGTTGGCCGGTAAGCCCTGGGGAGCCAAGCCGGTCGACGTATCCGACGGACTTTCGGCCCGTACACCAATGGACAGATCGGGAAGCTTAAGAGGCGGCAATTCCACCGGCGGTTCCCTGGCCAATTCTGGTCCGGAGAGTTCCGCAGCGCCGGGTCCCGGCTCCTTGGCCGCCGTCTCGATACGATTCTCTGGCGGCGCCGGCGCGGGGTCTCCAATTCGCGGAAGCTCCTGCTTGCCCACCTGAAACCGAAAGTGTCGCACACCCCGATGCTCCGGCCGAAGATCGAATCGAATCGGTCGGCCGCGAAGCATCCCCTCGATCATCTCCGGCGAGATTTGAATGATGTACTCGACCTCCCCTTTTGCGCCGGGTTCCCAACCGACGTCGACACCCAGGACGGCAGTCGCCACGCAAAAAACCGCGCTAAACATGGGACTTACCTTTTATATGGAGATAGGAGATCTTCAAAAACGGCGGATGGCCACGCGTTTCGAGGCCATGCCACCCTCAGTAGTTCCAAGTTTGGCTGGCTGACACCTCAGCAGGTCAT
>CAZWWC010000264.1:0-6543 GCA_964637625.1 uncultured Planctomycetaceae bacterium | reverse complement strand
GTCTCGCATCCGGTTCGAGCGTGAAGAGCACTTCGAGCGCCACGGCCACCGCCAGGAGAATCAGCGTGACGGGCGTCCGTTGAAAATCGAGGCGAGGCACGGTAGTCATGGCAACCTCTTCTTCGGGGGCCGATCGGGTGCGGTCACTTCGTGGCGATCGAGGCTGGCGCCGGCCGTTGGGCCGGCCCGGGCCGAGCGGCCCGAGGCGCCCCGCCTCGGACAGTCGATCTTCCAGTATGTTCCTTCGTCTCACGGCGGTCTGGACTATCAGGCACTTGACGCGTGAGATCTTCGGCAATCGGCGGCGACCTTAACGGCTGTGCCGATTATAAGGATCTTTTGGGGCGTTTTGCCGTTAAACCTTGCCGCCTTTTTCGGTTGCTCTTGCTCGGGCCTCATGTTTTTTCCGGATGATCGGGTGGGCGGAACCAACGGCCAAAGTGGCAAACGGCACAAAAGTTCCTCTTCGGGGGCAGTTTCACCAACAGCCTGCCTAGATTGCAGGACGATGGTTACTAGCAGGAAACCCTCCGGGCGAATTTTGGAAAGGAGTCTGCGCAATGAAAGGCGTTCGTCCCTTGACGCTGTTCTTACTCGCTTCGTTCTGGGCCGCCACGGCCTGGGCTCAATACACCCTCTACGGGGCCCCGGAAGTCCTGCGGCTACCTCAGGTCCAGAGCAACTCCTTGGTGCAACCGACGTACCCGGCGCCACCCTCCGGGCCGGCCCTGTCTCCGAGCTATCCGGCCTACGGGGGCGCCGCCGTGCCGGTCACGAAGCCGATGCTGGTTCCGCCGACCGGTCCCATACCCCGATCGGAACCAGGCATGTCGGCGATCACGCGACCCAACGTGATTTCCAGGCTGCTGGCCGAGTCGGATAATAAGCGCCCGGCCACCGACGCGGCCTGTGCGGAGGCCGATTGCGGCGACACGTGTGAACCGGCCGAATGCGCGCCGGCCTGCGGCAGCCCTTGGTTTGCCACGGCCGGTTGGCTCGTGATGGGACGCGACCAGGCGGATCGGGTCTGGACCACCTACGCAACGGATCATCTGGAGGACCAGATGACCAACACGGACGACATCGGCATGGAGTGGGCCAACGGCGGCGAGATCCGTTTTGGCAGACGCTTCTGCTGCGGCTGCCGATCTTGGGCGATGGAGGTCGTCTACTGGGGCCTGGACCCGGTCCACGGCTTTCTGAGCACGACCAATCCCGAAGACCCTTTCACGGTCAGCACGCCGCTTCGGTTCAGCGAGGTCGAATTCCCCGACACCCCCGACCCCATCAACGGCGCTTACTACTTCGACAACGCCTTGGAACACCGGCTGTGGCGCCGCAACGAGTTCCACAACGTCGAACTCAACCTGATTCGCTACGATCTGATGAACGGTGGCGAGAGCGACTGGAACGTACAATGGGCGGTGGGTGTCCGCTTTTTCCGCTTCGATGAAGACCTGCGATTCGGTTCGCTCAGACAAGGCACCTGGGGTGGAAGCGGTGGCATCTATGAAGCCTATCTCGACGAGCACATCAAGAACAATCTGGTCGGCTTCCAGGTGGGCTTCGACGCGCGGAGCAACCGCTGGCACAAACTCCAGCTGTACCTCTCACCCAAGCTCGGGATCTACAATAACTACATCGAGACCACGTTCTCGCTCTCCCGGGGCGACGGCGTCAACGCCGAGCCGACCTCCGGCAGCGGTGTGACCGGCAGTTATCCGGTCCATTCGTCCAGAGATGTGTTTTCCTTCCTCACGGAAGTCGATTTGGGACTTTACTGGCACGTTACCGACAACTGGTCGGCCAAAGTCGGTTATCGTCTGGTGGCGGCGACCAACATGGGACTGGCCGACCATCAGATTCCGCACTATATCGTCGACATCCCCGAAATCGAACACCTCGACACCAACGGCGATTTGCTGTTGCACGGAGCCTACGTCGGCGTGGCGTACAATTACTGAGCGCAAACTGGTGCTCTGTCACATTAGTTTTTCTGAGTGGGTGCCACTGGCGTCTCGCCAGTGTTCTTGGGTAAAGGCACGGGCAAGATGCCCGTGGCACCCTGAGATACTTCTGTGACAGAGCACTACACGATGATGCTCGTGATCGCCTGGAACTGGGCGTCGGAGCGGATCGGGTCGAAATCGGGTTCGTCGTCGACCAGCTCACGATATCCGGGATCCAGCAAGAGCGCCTCGATCAGATGGGCCAACGTGCGGGTCTTCTCGCCCGCCAGACTCAGATAGCAGGCGAGATTGTAGTGGGTGATCGCTTGCTTCGGCTCCACCACAACGGCCTCTTCCAGCGCCTCGACGGCCTTGTCGATTCGCCCCAGCCGCTTGTGGCACCAACCCAGCGCGAGCCAGACGTGGAGGTTGCTCGGGGCGATGTCCGAGGCGCGCCTGAGCTGCTTGATCGCTTCTCGATAGTGTCCGAGCTGCTTGAGCGCCTCGCCCTGAAGGTAAAAGGTATGGCTGTTGAAGTTGGCCGGCTCACCCAACCGAGCCAGGACGTCGAGCGCATGCCGCGGCATTCCGAGTTCCAGATAGCCTTCGGCCTCGGATTGGATCTGACGCAGACGAATTCGATCTCGCGCAGCCATGCCCTTCAATTCCCTACAATAGCAATCCATCCGGCGAAAACTGCGCTCACCCACCAATCTCTATTGTAATCAGCGGCCAAAATCACCCCAAGCATTTTGTGCCATTGTGTCACAAGTTGTGATAGATTCGTTAGATAAGTGCCCTGGAGGAAACAGGCAAGATCCGGCTGGGCGGCCGACCGAAGTCCGATCGGCGCGGATATTCAGTGGGCCTTGTTTGGACGGCCCAAAGAAAACTTGAAATTGGGCCACCGGTTCTGCTATCCTCGGGAACGTGATCCGCGTCGTTGCTTACCGTCGCGCATCGCTATCGTGGAACTGATCCAAGAGGGTATCCGCGAAGCCTGAGTTCGCTTGGGTATTTCAGAGAGCCCGTCGGTGAAGACTTGTTCTTCGCCGCCGGGCTCTCTTTTTTTCCTATTCGATGCTTCCCGGCCGCGTGTGAGGTCTTCATGATTGCGCCTCCCATCATCGATTGCATTCAGAAGCTTCTGGCCGAAGGCAAGCTCAGCCAGCGGAAGATCGCCAAGAAGGTCGGCGTCAGCCGAGGAACCGTGGCCGGCGTGGCCGGCGGCCGGCGGCCCGACTACGAACAGATCCGTCACAAGCGCCGGCAGGAGCAAGAGCCGCTTCCGCTGGGTCCTCTGGCGCGTTGTCCCGAGTGCGGCGGCATGGTCTACATGCCCTGCCGCTTGTGCCAGTTGCGCAGCGGCGCGCCGGAAGCCGACTCGCCACGACGTTCGCCTGACCCACGACCGACAGAGTCGCTCGGTTTGGACCTTCGCGGCGAGGCGCGTGCGCGTTACGAGGCCGTCCACCTGCGGCGGATGCAACAGGGCGAGTTGTGCGAGCAGGACGAGGCCGACCCGCAATACGATCCATCAGCCTGGAATGACGACAACGACGAGGACTGGCCGCGAGAAAACGACCCGACTGGAGAGCCTTCCTTCCCTATGGCCAAGCGCGAAAGCGGATCGCTGACGGCGACCTGCTGCTGTTTCGGCGTCGGGGAGTGATTTCCGTGCTCGGACGGGGCCAGCACAGCCACGCCGCCAAAGCCGCCTGGTGGGACGACGACCTGTTCTGCCTGGAGTTTCGCGCCATCAGAGGCGGCCGCGCCGTGACGCTCTCAAGCCAAGTGAATCGCTATCCGGGCCGGATCGACGTCTTCGAGGCCAACCCGGAGGGCCGCTGGCCGCATTACGCCCCAGCGGCAGCAGCCCGTTTCATGCGGCGGCTGACCGGCCAGGATTACGGCTGGGTCAACCTCCTTCTGGTTGCGCTGCTTCATACGCCCGTGGTCCGGTGCCTTCTGTCGCCCGGGACCGAGGACGACCACGTCAGCGCCCGGCCGCCGTTCTGTTCCCAAGCCGTGGCCATGGCAGACCGGATCGGCGGCGGGGTGGATCCGGTGCCGCTGCTGGCCGACCGCCTGACGGAGCCGGCCGACTTGGCCCGGTCGCCGTTTTACCGTTATCGATTCACGCTCGTGCCGGAGTGAAGGGATTAGGGATTGGGGATTAGAGGTTGGGTTGAAAGCTGCTAATCCCTAATCCCTAATCCCCAATCCCTCAACAACGAAGAGAGGAGAACGAACCGATGAGACGACTGCTTTTGATCTTGTTGATCGGCTGGATGCTGACCCGGGTGACCAGCCTCTGTTTTGGACAGTGTGGCCCGGCCGGCTGTTGCCCGGGTCCCGGCGCGCCGGGATGCTACCAGAACCCGTATGATTTCGGTGGTTGGCACTCGGCGGCCCCCAAATCCCCAAATCCCCAAATCCCCAAATCCCCCAAGCCGGCCTGGCGCTACGAGATCCCACGCGGCCACTACCGCAGCGTCGTACGCATCCAGACGTTCGACCGCCGCGGTTCCCGCTCACTGGGCTCCGGCGTGGCCGTGCGCTGGGCGGGTCGGGTCGTGATTCTCACGGCTCGCCACGTCGTCAAGGACGCGCGAAAGGTCTGGGTGCGAGGCCGCAAAGGCTACCATGAAGCCAGGCTACTCAGCACGGATCCGACATGGGACGTGGCGGCACTGGAACCAGTCAACGGAAGCGACTTCGACGCGGCGAAGATCGCCTACCGGGAGACGGGCCACCCCAAAGCGGGCGACCGGCTGGAATCGTGCGGCTTCGGCGCCAACAACCGTCTGGCCGTCAACGGCGGACGGTTTCTCGGCTATCGAACAACGATGCGCAACCGGCGGCAGGCCGACTGGCTTGTCCTCTCCGGCCATGCCCGACAGGGCGACTCCGGTGGCCCCGTATTTAACAGCCGCGGCGAATTGGTCGGCGTCCTCTGGGGGAGTGCCAACGGCGAAGTTGTCGCGACGCAATGCGGACGGCTACATGTGTTCCTACGCCAGGCCGTTCCCGGCGCGCCGGGATTGCGAGCCCGGACCAAGACGGTCGTGGTCCAAGAACGAAAGATGACGCCGATTCATCAGGCGGGCCTTTTCAGCGGCAATCGCGAACCCCTATTGAATCCGAATCGGCAAGGTATTCTGCCGAACCTTTGCCCGAGCCGACGTAAGCCGCCCGAGCCGGCGCCGAACATCGTCGTGGATTTGCAACCGATCCAGGGTGAACTTCAGGGGATTCGGCGCAACACGGATTTGCTGCTCCAGCAGAAACAGGCGGAGGCGGAAGCGCCAAAAGTACAAGGAACACACCCGGCCATCATGTTCCTGGTCATCGGCGGTGCTGTCGTCCTGGGTTTCGTCATCTATTTCGCTAGCCAAAAGGGAGACTGAGTCTCATGGAAAACCTACCCTCTCTCGTTCAATACGTGCTCTACGGCGGTGCCGCGCTGGCGGTCACCGTCATTGTCCTTTGGTGCTACAACCGCCGCGAGCGCCGGCGCAAGCACGCCCTGGAATTGGCCCGGCTGATGAATCAGTGGGGCCTGGGCTGGTTTGCTGAAGCGTATGAGTGCTACGCCGTAGGCGACTACAGCGGCCTGGCATGGAAAGTCAAGGAGGTCATCTCGGCGGTGCGCAGCGACGAGGCCATGGTCGCCAAGCTATGGGAAGTTGCCACCAAGGTAGCCACCTACGTCGCCACCAGCGATCAGAGCAAGGCCGACGAGCTTCGAAAGATCCTCGGCAACGCCGCGAGCAATGACAGGATAGTCAAGTGACGACACAGCAATGGGGAATCATTATCGGCGTGGTCGTCTCCGGCGTCTTGGCGATAGGTCCGTGGATGTTCATGGTCCACGCCAAGTTGGCCGTGCTGGCCAGCCAGGTCGCCACGCTCTGCCGAAAAATGGACCAGGCCAGCGAGACTCAAGAAAAACTCTGGTCGGTCCACACGCGACACGCAACCAAGCTCGAGACCCACGACGTACAAATCGGCCAGATCAGCCAGCGGCTGCGTGACCTTTTGGATTAGGAAGTGGTAAACGTGCATATCCGTGACCGCATCAAGGAGCTTCGCCGCGTTCGAGCGGATTCGCTTCGACCGAATCCCCGAAACTGGCGAACGCACCCACAGCGACAGCGCGACGTCCTGCGCGGCGTGTTGGCCGAGATCGGTTACGCCGACGCGCTGTTGGCGCGAGAGCTACCCGACGGAACGCTTGAACTGGTCGACGGCCATCTTCGGGCCGAAACGACGCCCGAGGCCGAAGTGCCCGTGCTGGTGGTCGACCTGACCGACGAAGAAACGGCCAAATTGCTGGCCGTGCTCGATCCGTTGGCCGGCCTGGCTGAAACGAATCATGATGCTCTGAGCGACTTGCTCGGGCGTGTCGAAACCGAAAGCGACGCCGTGCGGGAGATGCTTGACCAGATGCTCGCCAGCCAGGGCCAGCCCGAGCTGGATGACCCTCCGGCGGCCGAAGTCGAGATCCCCGAGGCGTTCCAGGTCGTCGTCGAGTGCCACGACGAAGATGAACAGCGCAGCTTGTTCGAGCGGTTACAGAACGAGGGCTATA
>CAZWWC010000263.1:0-6569 GCA_964637625.1 uncultured Planctomycetaceae bacterium | reverse complement strand
CGATCCCGGCGCGCCGGGAAGGAGATTCTTCGCTACGCTCAGCAGTGACAATGCCGGATCTCAATAGAACTTGCAACTACTGATTCTATCAAATGGGAATCCTTGAATAAACTTTTTTTAGGCTCATACTCGGAATAATACAGTGACGAGCCCTGGTCATATTGCCACAGGATTGACGTACGCCGGTAGTAAGGCAATAGCCACCTTCACTCCACTCCTATAAGCCTGTCCACCTCCTTCCTCCTTGTCACGGATGACACCGATTTTTGAACCCGTGTCGCGACCGCGACAAGAGGCCTCGGAAAGACTGCCGGGGCAGCAAGAACCTCCTGCGTCCTCCGGACGCTCCGGTCCGAGACTTGGGCCACCCCGCCGGGCAGCGGGGTCGGAAAATCGGCTTTCTTCCACCCTGCCCGTAAGGTACGTTCTTGAAGAAGACCCCGCGCGGCCGGCTTGGACCGCGGCTCCCGGTTCGCCGCAGGCCGGGCGCGAGCAAGACAACGAAAGCACGACCCATGGCCAAGACGCACAAGACCACCACCTCATCGCGGAAGAAGACGAAAAAGGCCCGCAAGGCCGACGCGAAGCCCGCCGAACCCGAGGGGCCCGAGGTCCGCTCGGCGGCCGACGCCGTGCGTCGAGCGAAGATCGAATTGGAGAAGGCGCAGCAGCTCTACAAGGAAGTCCGCCAGGAGGCCGTCGAGCGGCTCGAGAAGGTCCGGCAGACGACCGTGGGCGACGTGATCGACGGAACGCTCGAAGCGGTCCGCAAGCGGCCCGCCCTCGGCCTGAGCATCGCGGCGCTGGTGGGCTTCTTCCTCGGGCGACTGTTTCGCCGATGATTTCTTCACCGCGAAGACGCCAAGAACGCGAAGGATTAGGAGAGAGAGTCTTTCACATTCAGACTTCTTCGTGTTCTTCGTGGTTTCATCGATCCTTCCATGATGACTGACTCCTGCACCAACCAGAACGACGAACAAACCGCCCGGCGGCTGCGGCTGAGAATCGGCCGCTTGCGGCGCCGGATCGACGGCCGGCTCCGGGCCGTGGCCGACGAAGGCCGGCGGTTGACCTCTTGGCGGACCTATGTCGCCCGATACACGGGCAGCTCGCTCGCCGTGGCGTTCGGCGCCGGGTTGGCTCTGGCCGCGGGGCTCTCCGGACCCCGCCTGCTGCGTCGCGTGGCTCTGCAATCGATACGACATGGCGCCCGAGGCATCGGCCGGTCGCTGGCCGATGAACTGCACAACATTTGGGCCGAGTCGAGCCGGGCCAGATCGAGCAAACCGCCCGAGGAGGACCGCCGTGGCTGACGATCCCCAGCGCCCACTGCTGACAAGGCTGTGCGACGAACTGGGCATGCTCGGCGCGGAGCTGCACGAGTCGGCCATCTTGCGCTGCCGGCTTGCACTGCTGGAAATCAAGGCCGATCTCCGCCGCACCCGGCGATTGGCGATCGTGCTGGCCACCGCCGGCGCGCTGGGTCTGGCGGCCTTGCCCGTTCTGCTGGTCGCCCTGGCCTGGTGGCTCGACGGGTATTGGGGCATGCCATGGGCCGGCTGGCTGCTGCTGTTCGGCGCGATTCTCGTTCTTACCGCGCCCATCATCGGACTGCTCGGGTGGCGTCGCTTCCGCCGTCGCTTCCTCGGGCTGGAACAAACGCTCGGGGAACTCCGCGAGGACGCCGTCTGGCTACAAGAGTGGCTGCGACAGCCCACAGTAAGCAGTAAGCAGTAGACAGAAAACTCCTGATCACCTCGGGCGGAAGCCCGACGTTACCTTTCACGACCCAACGGGACGGGCCGTCTACATGTACCCGCAGTCCATTCCCAGCCGCGTCTTGAGCTCTTCGAACTGCTGCGCATACTGGTCGCTGGAAGAGTGGACATGCTCGGCTTCGGTGATGAATCGGATCTGCTCGTCGAGCTTGACGGTCCTCCCGCGGAACGCCTCTTCGAACGACGCCTGATTGTCGCCGTAGACGATCAACAGCTTGTGCTCATCGAGTTGGACTTCTTGCGGGATGCCCGGGTTGAGCACCGCCAGTCCGATGCACCCATCGTTGAGCAACAGATCCTCGTATTCCCAGAGGATGCTTTTCAGCACGGGCATGTCGATGTGCTCGCGATAGAGATCGGTGTGTCCGGTCTCTTGCCGGCTATGGCTCGTCTCGAGCACGACGTCGACGACGCAGCCCAGCGGATCGAGAAGATCCATGAAGACGTCGAAAAGGTCCTCTCGGCTGACGGCTCCCATCAGGACGGGAACGGTCGAGTTGTTCTCCTCGTCGCGATAGGAATCGTGACGATAGCCTTGGCACGGAACGACCTGAAGGTCATAAGAAGGCCGGACGGCGTCGGTCAAGGCAAAGTCGCCGTATCGGGCAACGCCCAGATGCGCTTCCAACTCCTCCTCGGAGAGGTGCTCGAAGCTGCTGGTGCCCATCGGCATCGAGCCGTCGCGGAATACATTTCGAAAAAACTTCTTCAGAAAGCCCATCGGCGCTCTCTAATCTGTCATCGGGCCAATATCATTCAAGGGATCGGGCAGCGATGCGCCGCAAGCTGGGAACCTTACTATCTAACCGTAGGTTACATCTGGGCGATTCCGCGATGCTTTTGACCCGTTCTCCCTCCATCGAGGGCAGCCGAACGGGAGTCGGAGGAACAATCGTTGCCCTCGCCACGACCGTCGGCGTTCCACTAATCGGGCCCCATACCCAAAGGCCACTCCGGCAAGCACTTGCAGCGTCGACGCCCGGCCGCTGCGGCCCGTCGGCCAAACACGCAACGGTCGGTTGTCCCGAAACGGCTCTTCCGCCGACATGCGACCACGGACAAGGGTAGAGAGTCTCCGCAAGGGATCCGATCCACGTTAGTAGTCTAGCACCTGGAACCGACCAAGGCGGCCCGCGCGATCGGCTTTCCGCCCAGCAAAGTCACAAGGCGGGTCGGCCTCTTCAGATGGGGGAGAGTTTGTCGAGCTGTCGCGCGGTTTCGTGAGCCGTCGAGCCTGCTCGACGCCGGCGGTGGACGCGGTCGATCTGCGCTGCTTTCGGCCGACAATTTCGACCAGACCTCCCCAGAACTCCCGACCGGTGGTACACTGACAGCCGGTAGATGTTTCCTCCTGACAACCCGACGTTGACATGAAACCATATGCCCTTGGCCTCGTGGTAGGGTGCGTGTTTACACGCGCCAAGTTCGCTCGCGGCAGTTGGTGCGTGCGAGCACGCACCCTACTCGGCTTGTTGCTGGCAATGCTCGTCGGCTGCTCACCCGGACCGTCCAACCGCTCGGCGCCGTCGGGTAGCGCGGCCGAGACGGCCACCGGGCGCTCCACGTTGTCTTCCTCGCCGAACCATGGCCCGCAGCGCCAGCCTGCTCCGGCCGACATTGCACCACCGGTGGGCTGTCCTTTTGAAGGCACCCGCGAGGTCTGGTACGCATGTTATCTCGATGGGAACAAAATCGGATACGCTTACGCGCGGATCGACCGCGTGAAGGTCAAAGGCCGGACCTTGGTGAGGCTGCAATCACGTAACCGATTGACCGCAACGCGGTTCGGGCAAACGGTGGAAATGCTCACCCAACTGACCAGTCGCGAAACACCGGCCGGCAGGCTGGTCGACTTCGTCGAGATTCAGCAACTCGGGCCGACCCCGACCCGCATTGAGGGACGTACCGAGAACGAACGCTTGGTCATCAAGAGGACCAGTGGCGGAAAGACGCGGGCAGTATTCTTACCCTGGTCCGAGTCGGATGGGGGCCATCAGGCAATGGAATTCTCCTTGCTGGCCAACCCCATGAAGCCCGGCGAAACCCGAAACCTCCGCACCTTGATATCCAACCTCAATCAGGTCGCTACGGTGCGACTGGTCGCCAGCGGCTTCGAGCCGACGCAATTACTCCACGGCACTCATCGGCTGCTGCGGATCGACACGACGACCTGGTTTGAAGATGGTCACGTGACCGAGGGAACCATCTGGATCGACGAGAAGGGCGAAATGCTCAAAGGCCAAGCGATGCAAATCGAGATGTTTCGAGCAAGCCGCGAAAAAGCACTCGACGAGACCGACCTGGGCAACGTGGACGTCGGGCTCCGAAGCATGATACTGGTCAATCGCAGGATTCGCAATCCTCACAGCACGAAGCGTGTTCGTTATCGGGTAAGCTTGAAGGACGGCGACCCGGCCGCCACGTTCGCGGCCGGTACATCACAACGCGTCACGTCGGTCGGTCCCGGCCTGGCTGAGTTGACCGTCTTGGCCGTTCGGCCGGGCCAGCCAAGGAAAATCAAGGCATTTAAGGCCGACGAACCCACAAGCGACGATCTGCTGCCCAACAGCCTGGTGCAGAGTGACGACAAGCGGGTAATCGCCATGGCCGAAAAAGCGACCCGGGGCAAAGCCGACGCCTGGTCGAAGGCCGTGGCCCTGGAACGCTACGTCCACGAGACGGTCCGTGAGAAGACCTTCTCGCACGCCCTGGCCTCGGCCGCCGAAGTGGCCCGCACCGGCGAAGGGGACTGCACCGAGCACGCCGTGTTGTTGGCGGCGATGGCTCGCGCGGTGGGCCTGCCGGCCCGCGTGGCCGTTGGCCTGGTGTACGTCGAGCAGGAACAAGAACCGAGGCACGCCTTCGGCCATCACATGTGGACCGAGATCTATGTCGACGACCGGTGGATTCCGATGGATGCCACTCTGGGCCGCGGCGGTATCGGAGCGGCCCATATCAAATTGGCCCATAGCAGCATGAAAGATGCCAACGCGATGGGTAGTTTTGTTCCGGTCATGAACGTCAGGGGGCGCATCAAACTCGAGGTGCTCGAAATCCAATGAAAATCTATACCCGAACCGGCGATCAGGGCCAGACCGATCTTCACAGCGGTCGGCGCGTTGCCAAAGATGCCCTGCAAATGGAGGTCTGCGGCACGCTCGACGAATTGAATTCGCTCCTGGGCGTCACTCGCGCCGAGACGCTCCCCGATGCGATTGATGCCGTGCTGCACCGGGTCCAATCGGAGCTGTTTACACTCGGAGCAGAGCTATCCGGCGCGGATCACAAACGTCGAGACGCAAGCGCACTTAGCGACGAGAACGTCCTGCGACTGGAAGCCGACATCGACCGCTTCGATGCCGACCTTCGGCCGCTGGCTGCATTCATTCTGCCCGGCGGCACTCGTGCAGCGGCCGTGTTACATCTGGCCCGGGCCGTCTCGCGCCGCGCCGAACGCCGGCTGGTCAGCCTGCTCGAAAAGGAATCGGAGGCGGTCCGCCCTGTCGCGCTGGCCTACCTGAATCGGCTGTCCGATCTGTTGTTCGTATTGGCCCGGGCGGCCAACGCCCGGGCCGGCGCCGACGAGCAAACGTGGCCGGAGCCGACGAAGGACCCTTGATTGTCCGAAAAGCGATGTCGTGGTGGTTTAGCTCTTTCTCCTGTGAAACCGGCCTCTCGTTGATCGGCCTCCCGAGACGACTTGCGTGAGGGTCAATAAACGCGGGAATCGGGTCTCCACCGGAAATCCGGACAAGGGCCCTTGAGCTTCCTGCCAATCGCGGTAAGATAGGACGTTTTGGCCGCAGGCCCCCTTAGCTCAACTGGCAGAGCATCTGACTCTTAATCAGAGGGTTGGAGGTTCGAGTCCTCCAGGGGGCACTTGAGACCTAAGCCTTGACGTAGCAATGAGTTGCGTCAAGGCTTTTTTGCTCTTTCTGCCTGCTTTCCGAGAGGCCCAAATGCACGCTTCGCACGGCACGTTCCTGGTAATCTACGCTACTATAGGAGAAACGTGTCATGCCTCGATTAGCTCGCCCCTGGTTCCGAAAGTCCACCCAAAATGGTACGTCCAAGTCAACGGCAAGCAGGTCTGCCTTGGGGAGGATGAAGACATCGCGTGGGAGAAATACAACGCCCTGATGGCTCGCAGCGGAAAGGCGGAAACCCACGTGAGTCGGGTCGACGTGATTCTCAGCGAATTCCTCGGATGGACGCAACGCAATCTTTCCGAAAGAACCTATCAGTCCTACAGGGACTTCTTGCGGTCGTTCAATGACCGATTCCCCGGTATTAAGACCAATGCCTTGAAACCCCGTCACGTCACCACTTGGCTTGACGAACATGATTCTTGGAATCGGACTACGCGGGCGATTGCGATTCGCTCAATTAAACGGTGCTTCAATTGGGCATTGGCCGAAGGGCTCATTGATAACAACCCGCTGGCGACACTGAGAACCCCGACAACGACCCCGCGCGAAGTCGTCATCTCCCCCGACCAGTGGAAGAGGATCTTTGCTACCGTGAAAGATCAAGCGTTCAAAGATTTCCTTCTTGTCTTGAAGAATACCGGGGCTCGACCCGGCGAAATCCGCCAAATGGAAGCCCAGCATATTCATGATGGGGTTGTGATCTATCCCAAGGTTAACAGCAAAGGAAAACGCTATAACCGCGTGATCTACCCGAATAAGGAGGCCAAGGCAATTATTGACCGGCTGGCTGCCAAGCATCCCAAAGTGTTGACGGCGGTTCAAAACTGCGGCGCGGGGCGGCCGAATTTTGCAGCGCTGGGTT
>CAZWWC010000262.1:0-6586 GCA_964637625.1 uncultured Planctomycetaceae bacterium | reverse complement strand
GCGCCCCGAATCGATGACTTCGTGCGGCCCAAGAAGCTCAAACGGGTTTTCGTATCTGCCTTCAACAAGTTGACTGATTTTGTCCAACGAAACCGTAGTACGCACTCAAACCTCCTTGTGCCTCAAACTCGTGCCAAAACCTATAACCTACCACCGGTCGTCTTCGTCGGCCAGGGCGTCTATAGGCAAGCGACTCGCTCCAGTTCCTGCAAGCCGGCCGTTGCCCGGCGGCACGATCGGTCGATCAACCGTCGCAGCCGCGGCTTGATCCTTGCGGGCGGCTTCCCCCGGCCACGAGCGACGTCCCCGTGCGGCGAAGGCACTCCCGGATGCGCCGAGTCGATCCGCCAGGTGCGGCACTCCACTTGGTGGAATTGCAGTGCCCGGTCAACCCGCTGCCAAAGATCCCGATTCTTCACCGGGACCATCTGTCCGAACGATTCCCATTGCCAGTCGTTCTCGCGCCACTCGGCCAGCCCGTAGCGGATTCCTTCCCGGACGTAAATGCTCGGCGTCATGAGCACGACCCGGGAAGGCTGGTCGAGGGCCTCGAGCCCGCGAACCACAACGAGCAGTTCGAGTCGCTCGCCCCGGGCGTCCGGCTCGACGCCGCCCGCCTCCAGTGGGGGTGCGCCGTCGGTTGGCCGAAGGATGAATCGCCACCGGCCGGGCTCTTCGCCAACGGCGGCCTCCGAAAACAACTGGTATTGGGGCGATGAAACCATGATCGGGACTCTTCTTAAGGAACTGGCGTCAATATAACTCATCCTGGAAAATCAGAAAATCTGGATAAAATGTAACGCTCTCGTATGGGCCTGGTGGTGAAAGACACCGTATTCGTCACATCTTACCGTATCGGCAGACGGACCCCAAGCTCCTTAGATTATCTTGTTTACGTTGTACGGTGGCACTCTGATTTTGAGCAGGTGTTTCCATGTCTTCTTCAACGGGCCGTTCAGGCTATGCGAGAGAGCCTGGGTTTGTGCAACGCACCTGCTTGTGTTGCGTTGATGTTGCGGCTTGGTCGGTTGTCGGAATGGTTTGATCATCATTGGCTTGCGGTCGGAGCGATTTTCGTAAGTGAAAGTGACAGTTTATCGATGGGTGTTGCGAAAGCACCTCGGGTTAGGGATTAGGGATTAGGGCATTGGGGGTCGGGGTTGACGATGGGGGCTTCGTGGGTCAGGGGCTCGAATTCGCTGTAGGGGGAGGCGATCGGGGCGATGCCCAGCAAGGCGTCCATTTGGCGGATGACCTTGAGATAAGTCTCCCTGGATTGATCCTTAAGGACCATCTCCATGAGGTAGGTCATCGCTTGCTTGACGTTCTTTTCGGTGATGAACCTGGGGGTGGGATCGGCAAAATCCTCGGAATTGACCCGTTCGAGGAGCCACGCGGCGGCGCGCCAGTATCGGCCGGTGCTGGCCGCAGCCCAAATGGTTCGCAGCGCCCGCATTTGGCAATTGGCCTCGGCCTGGGCGACCTGTTGGTTGAATTCAGGATCGCGCATTGCGGTGCGGGTGATGGTGCTCGGTGCGCATCCGACGTATCGGGCCGCCACGCGGCGACTGCATCCGTAGGTAAGTAGCGCGATGATTTGGTTTCGTTTTTTTTCGTCCAGTACTGGGGGGCGATGTGGGCGCATGGGATTTCTAGGGATTTAGGGATTGGGGATTAAGGATTAGCGGGCCGTGAGCGATGGGAGTGTGCGATCGATTGTGGATCGCGCGATCGGCGACCGCTCGGCACAGGCCTCTGTGCTGCCTGGGGGCGGTTGGCTGCTGCCCGCTTGGAAATCAGTCTTACTGAGTATAGCAGGCACGTGTACGCATGGCCATGTTTGTTTCTGGCCGCCCCGCTGGTGGAGGACGGGCATTTTTGAAGTCAGAAGTCAGAAGTTAGAAGGATGAAGGAGGCGAGGGGCGAGGGGCGAGGGGTGGGAGGCGTGGGGTGGGAGGCGTGGGGCGGGAGGCGTCACGGATTGTCGGTCCTTTGATTGCCGAGACGGCAATTGGGGACGCGCCAGGCTGAAGTTATCGTTGGTAGTAGCTGGGGGAAGTTCAGCGTCGGCAATCGAACCTTTTCGACCGCGATTTGGATGGCTGCCCCTTCAAAGTGGCTGCTCCAGAGTCTCGATAGTTGGAAAGTTGCTTCTGGGTGGGGATTTTAGTATATTGGGCTTTTTCAGTAGGTTGCAGGAAACAAGCACGTTGCTAAGGTGACGGCAGTCGTTGGAGATCAAAGCATTCTCAGTGATCCTGGATAGCAGAAGTTCATCTTCTGAAGGAGGGTTTCCATGTTACTTCGCTCAGCAACAACTCTGGCTGTTCTTTGTTTGGTATGCTCTGGTGCGACATCGGCTTTCGCGCAACTGGCGGAATCGCCATGGCCCGACTATGGTGGTGGATATGCCAATCAGCATCGCAGCCCTAATCGAGGCCCGAGTACGACACCGTATATC
Source organism: uncultured Planctomycetaceae bacterium (assembly GCA_964637625.1). Lineage (GTDB taxonomy): Bacteria > Planctomycetota > Planctomycetia > Pirellulales > Thermoguttaceae > UBA11386. The sequence goes on along the minus strand of CAZWWC010000262.1, from coordinate 4,125 downwards.
TCCTGGTCCTACGATCTTACAACCCTGCCAATAAGTGTCAGCGCGTTTCGTCAACCCAGCTTGTTGCCCGATGGCAGTTTGGTCTTCAATGTGGGGGCTACGTACGGCAACTGCGGGACGTTGTCTCTGACCTCCGATGGCACGTTTCGATGGTATCGGCAATATTATGATACCATCCTCGGACCTTGGCTTGCTGCTGATCAACAGGGCCACGTTTATTTGATACGCGGCGACAGGAGCAGTACATGGGGAGATTACACGGAGCACCTGAAAGCCTTGGATTTCGATGGCAATGTCCTTTGGCAGGTGGGGGTGGGACAGGATTTTAACAACGCTCAGAATGGGCCGGCGATCGGTAGGGATGGAACCATCTATGCTGCAGCAGATTACTCGACGCTATACGGTATTACACCAAGCGGCGAAAAGAGTTGGGCATCTCCCGCCGCATCAGGGTATTACGTCAACCCAGCCGTGGCAACAGACGGCACGATCTACGTTGGGGGTAATGCACTTACAGCCTTGAATCCGGACGGCACCGTGAAATGGTCCTATGCATCCGGACACACAGTTGTTTCACCGGCAATCGGAGATGATGGAACCATCTTTGCGGGAAAAGTCAACAACTCGATGCTTGTGGCCTTCGATCCCGACGGGAATCTCCTCTGGTCGCGATCCGATCTCAATGGCGCACCCACTGTTGGCCTCAATGGCGACGTTTATGTAGTGACGGAGTCTGGTATTCTTTACGCACTAGATCCAAGCGACGGCTCCATGCAATGGACCTATGCGACCGGCACAACGGGCCAATATGACAGGGAAGGGGTCACCGTTGATGCGGATGGAAACCTCTATCTCTGCAACACGGATGGCCTGTTAATGTCCTTGACAAGTGATGGACAATTGCGATGGAACTTTGACCTTGCTCCTGATAAGAGTGGGTTTATCGGTCCGAGCGCGCCGGTGATTGGAAATGACGGCACTCTTTATGTCGGCGGTGGCTATACGCGCCTTTTCTTTGCAATGGTCCCCGAACCTTCCAATTTGGTTCTCCTCGGCATCGGTCTCGTCAGTCTGTTGGCCCGCGCATCGCGACAGGCAAAGCACCGGGCATAGAACACGCGGGCTACTTCGAACTCTCATCCTATATGCAAAGTGGGAAATAGCCGCTGTCCCGTAATCTCAATCATATTTCGGTATTCTCCGGGAATTTGAAACAGGGAATTTAAACGTGATTTTAAACGGGGACGCAGTTAATTCTGGAAGTCTGGGAATTGGAAACGGGGACGCAGCTAGTATTGGCAATCTATGAAATAGAATTTAGCTGCGTCCCCGTTTCAAAACCCCGTTTCAAAACCCGCAGAGCGTGGCCATGCTGAAGTACCAGGAAACATGCCCACGCGAGCGTGGGCATGGCACCCGTTACAATCCGACCCAGCCGAGGGCGACTGGGCTACAGGGCGCTTCGCAACGGCCGGACGGTCGGCTCGGCGCCGGCCATGTGGTAGAGCAGGCGTTGCCAGCTCTGGGGCGAGCCGGGCGTCAGGCGCCCCAAGACGCGCGGAACCTCGGCCCCGGTGACCGAACTGGCGTTGCCGGGCACCTGATCGAGATGGAACAAAGCCAGCAGGGCCGCGCAGGCCGGCTGGAGGGCGTCGTCGGGAATGCCCAACTCACTGAGGCGCAGCACCGAGACCTGGGGTACTCCGGCGGTGATCTCGCGCAAGAGCATCCCATTGTGCTGTCCGCCGCCGGTGACGACCATCTGGTCGATATGGAGGTCGTGGGGTAGTCGTTCTCGGACGGCGCGCGCAATGGTCTCGGCGATCAAGTGCGTGGCGGTGCAAAGGAGATCTTGGATGGACCAGTCGGCGTCGACGGCCATCCGGATCGCGTCGGCCAGGAATCGCTCGTGGCGGACGCCTCGCGTGTGCCAGCGGGGGAGGGGGCGGCTGAACGTGTGATCGGTGAGCCAGTGCTCAAGCAAGGGGTCGATGCGTCGTCCCTGGACGGCCAGTCGCCCGCCGGGATCGAATCGGTGGCGGCCGCCGGTGAGCTTTGCGGCAAGTTCGTCCAACAGCGAGGTGCCGGGTCCTACGTCGAACGAGAGGATGCGCGACGAGGCCCGTGGGCACGAATCGGCCGGCAAGAGCGTCATCCGGGTGGTGCGGCCCAAATCGATCAGGAGGCGATTTTCCCGGAGGTGTTTCAGGAGGACCCATTGCGGCAGCGCGCCGATGGGCCCACCCTGTCCCCCTTGGGCCAGGTCGCGTGCCGGGAAGGCGTCGACAATGCTCAGACCGGTGGCCTCGGCCACCCGGGCCGCGTCGCACAGGGAGAAGTAACAGGGAGTGGCACCGGCGGTGAACCACAACCCGGGATCGTCGATGCCCGCGACCAGGATCGTTCGGGAAGGGACGGTCGACTGGGTGCCGAGCTTCTGGATCGCCTCGACTTCCACCTCGGCCAGTTCGGCCCGGAGTTGGCCGAGCGCTTCGGCCGAGAAGTCGGTTGCGCTGGCGCCAATGAGTTTTCGCAGCCGGACGGCCAGCGACTCGTCGATCGCGAGGCTGACCGTTGCGCGGATCGTAGCGCGGCTCTGCAGGCCGCGCTGGTCGGTATCGAGCAAGGCGGCGCATACGGCCTGGCACGAGGAGGCGACCGACAGGCCGATCGCCATACGCGGCGGACCGCGATGGTGCGGCATGTCGTGGCGAAGCGTTCTTTGGGCCATTGCGCTACGCGACCATTCGGGCTTCGAGCGGTTCGCCCGAGACGCCGGCGATGAATTCCTCGAAGACCCGAAGATCCAGTGCCGAGGCGGACTGGCTTTCGGGATGGAATTGGGTTCCCATGGCGAACCAGTCTTCGCTGGTGCCTTCGACGGCTTCGACAACGCCGTCGGGACACCGGGCGGTGACGGCCAGACCCTCGCCGAGTTCGTCGATGGCCATGTGATGCATGCTGTTGACTCGGATCTCGCCTTCGCCGTAAACGCGTTCCATGACGGAGCCGGTTTCGACTTCCAAGGCGTGGCGGTGAGCGGGATCGGTCGGATCGCAGTGGGGAAGCGATCGGGGCAAGTCCTCGGGCAGATGGAGGAACAGGTTGCCGCCGAGCGTGACGTTGAGCAATTGCATGCCGACGCCGATGCCGAAGATGGGCAACCGGCGCTGGACGGTCATGGACATGAGCGCCCGATCGAAATCCTCGCGGCGCCGGTCGAGCGTGCGGATGGACGGGTGGCGCATGAACCCGTCGCGGCACGGATCGAGATCGGCTCCACCGACCATGACGATTCCGTCGACCATGTCCACCAGGCGGCCGAGATCGTTTTTGTCCTCGATGATGGGAAAGATGATCGGGACGGCGCCACCCTTGGTGATCGCGTCGGCATAGCCCGCGTTGAGGAAACAGAAAGCGGGCTTCATTGCCCGGGAAGACTGGTAATCGGCGTTCATGCCGATCAGGGGTTTACGGCTCATCTTGCACTCCTTTGAAGATTCCTCCGGTGTTCTCTCGTGGAGAACACGGGACCCACCGAACTGAGACCCGAAGGCGTGCAGCATGAACGGGAGGATCGACGACCCATGAGTCGCCGACAAGAGAACCGCCAAGCACCACAGAAGATCGGCAGGACGTCAAGCCAAAACGTCCGCCATGCGGATCCTTCCGCTGGGCGTGGCTGTTCTCGAGGGAGGGATGCCACCGCCTGTCGTTCGGCCTCGACACTCCTTTCGTTTTCGGCGGCGTGTGAACCTTTGGTGAGAATGCAATTTACGCGGAGTTTAGCGATCGCGCGTACCCTTGACAAGGAGGTAGCATATTTTGGGGGTGTCCGCCGGTCATCCCACAAGATGCTGTGTTTTGCTCCACCCGGCGATGGCATCGAATGCAGTGCTAGCAGGCCGCCGTGGGCTTCGCGAGCGGGCCCGTTGTTGATTCTCAGAGAGGCGGGTGCCATGCCCACGCTTGCCGTGGGCATGTGGAAAACGCGGAGAAACACGGCATCCCGGCGCGCCGGGACGCTCGCGTGGCCATGGCACCCAATTTTCATTAGAGGGCATTTCAAAACTAGTGGATATTACTGGGTGCCCGGGAATGAGCGCAGCGAAGGCCCGGTTTTTC
>CAZWWC010000261.1:0-6605 GCA_964637625.1 uncultured Planctomycetaceae bacterium | reverse complement strand
GATATAGTCGGTCACGACAACCCTGGGCTTGCGGCTCATGCGTTTTTCTCTTCGGGGGTATGTGATGAAGCGTCCCGGCCCGGCGCGGCAGGGTTGCTCGCTTCGAGGAGTCGTTGCATGTTCAGGCCGAGGATCTTCTCCTTATTCGCTTCGGAGATCTCGGCATAGGCGACCCGTCCGAGCTGCGCCGCAGGCTCCAATACAGGCACGTCGGAGCCGAACAGAACCCGCTCGGCGCCGACCTCGTTGACGAACCTTTCGATCATCCCCACGTGGGGCTGCGAGCTCGCCACGTCGAGATACAGGTTGTCGTGGCGCCGGGCCACGCCGATGGTCTCTTCACATCCCCGGCGGGTCACGCCCGCGTGGGCCAGGATGATCTTCGCCCGGGGGTGCTCTCGGGCGATCGGGCCGAACATCTCCGGACCGCACGTCTTGTCCGAGCCCCAGGTGTGCGTCAGAACCACCAACTCCTTGTCGTTGGCGTATTGCCAGAACTCGCGATACCCCGGCCCGTCGGCCGGATACTCGTGGCAAAAGGGATGAATCTTCGCCATTCGCATTCCGTACTGCCGCTCGCACCGGTCGAGTTCCGGCACGATCTGGTCCGGGTATCGCGGATTGACCACGATCTGGCCGATCAGGCGCCCGGGATACTGCTCGATCGCCTCGGCCAAAAGATCATTGCCGCGCCGGAAGTCGCAGAAGACTCCGAGAAAATGACTCAAGCACAATCGATCGATCCCCAAGGAGTCCATCGTCTCGATCATTTCGCGGACATCATTCTTGGGCAAGCTCACCAGCGGCCAACCGCCCAGGTGTCCGTGGCAGTCGATGACCGAGACGCCCTCGATCGGCAAGCCGGATTTAACCTGATCCAATATCATCTTGGGCCGACCCCCTCGAGCAAACGTCTCAAGTTGTCTCCGGCAACGCGCCGCCGGTCGGCCTCTGCGATCTTGGCATAGCTCAACATGCCGATGGCCGACGGCGGCGTACGATAGGGAAGCCCCGTGCCGAAGAGCAGTCGCTCGGCGCCGAACCGCTGGGCCACCGTCTCGACGGCCCGATGGCCGAAGTAGAAAGAAAGCTCGATGTACAGATTGTCAAACTTCGCACACAGCGGATAGAGCAACCGATCGGACCGATAACCCACGTTGGTCACAACCAACGGCATCGCGGGATACGCCTCGCAGAGCTCGTAGAGCGCATCGGAGTCGATCTGCTCCAAGTCGACGAAGAGCGGAATGCGCTTGCTCGCCAGCGCTCCAAGCAGCTTCCCCGAGCACCACCGGCGCATCGAGAAATTGTGGTGCTCGGCGCCGGGAAAGACCCTTGCGGCCTTCACGCCCCGAGAAAGCATCTGCTGGACAAGCTGCTCTTCGTCGGGGAATTCTCCCGTGTGCGACGGCATCAGGACCCACATCGCGTGAAGCCGGTCGACCCCGGCAAGCTCCTCCAGCAGCAACTGGTTCCCATAGGCCGGGTGATACTCCTTGCTGTGCGAGGCGTAGACCAGGGCCTCGGCAATCTCGAACCGGTCCATCAACTCCAGGAGCTGCTCGGCGGTCTCGGGAAAGCCCTCCGCGGGCGCAATCACGCGGCCCAGCATGCAGTTGGCGTCGAACAGGCGAAGTTGCTGAATCCTGTTGGTCATTTCAACGCCCGATGGACCTTGCGGACGGCCCGGATGATGTCGTCGACGTCTTCGGATCGAAGCGCCGTGCTGATGGGGATCCAGACGCTGCGTGTCAACAGGTCCTCCGATCGGGGGCACATGCCCATGTGATATTGAACCTTCTTTTCGGAGAGCGGACTGTCAAACGGCGAATCGTAGTCGGTGGCCACGGCCTGGTTGAGGACCTGGGGATAGGCGTAGACCGGATCGCCGCCGTAGATCTGATACACATCGACGTTCTCCGTGCACAGGGCTTTGATGTACCACCCGGCCTGCTCTTTGGTCGGCAGGAAGAAGACCAGCGTGAATCCGACGTCACCCTCCCCGCCGGGGATCTCGCGAAACTCGAGACGATCAAGATCGGAGAGGGCCTCTTGGATGCGTTGCCTCATGGGACGCAACGTGGCAACGATCCGATCGAGCTTTCGGAGTTGCGCCCGGGCCATGGCCCCGGCAAGCTCGCTCATCCTGAAGTTCTCGCCGATGAACGCCTCGTCCTGGTAGAGGTTGAGAATCTGGCCCGTCTCGGGGCGGATCACCCCGTGGTCGTGTGCGCGGATGGCACGTTCGAAGAGCTCGTCATCGTCGGTGACCACGACACCGCCTTCGCCCGAGGTAATCACCTTGTTGTATTGCAGGCTGAAGGCGTTGATGTCGCCCAGTGAGCCGACCATCTTCCCCTCGAAGCTGGCGCCGCAACTCTGGGCACAGTCTTCGAGCACCTTGATCCCGCGCTGCTGGGCGATTTCCATGATGGCGTCCATCTTGCACGGCACACCCTGGATGGGCACGGGCATGACCACCTTGGTGCGCCCGGTGATCTTGGCCTCGAAGTCATCGGGATCGAGATTGAACGAGTGGTCGATCTCGGCGAAGATGGGAATGGCTCGGCTCATCACCGTGGCGCCGACACTGCCGAGAAAAGTGACCGCCGGAATGATCACCTCGTCGCGCGGCCCGACGCCCAACGCGGCCAAGGCCACCCGCAGCGCCGCCGTGCCGGAGCTGACCGCCAAGGCATGCCGCTTGCCGATCTTCTCGGCGAATTCCCGCTCGAAGGCTTTGACTTTGCCCAAGGGCTTCGTTCCGTAGTAGCGATAAGGCGATTGGGCCTCGATCACTTCGAGCACTTCCGCCTTTTCCTCTTCCCCAATCGCCAGGCCGCCGGGCAAACACGGGGGCAAGGGCTCGCGGCGGACGGGCACGCCGCCGTCGATGGCCAGGGTTTCGTCGCCGACACCCTGGCCAACCTTGGTTTTCTCTCGACTCATAAAAACCCCATACCTGTCAGTCATTGTATTGGGTGCCACGGTTGGCTTGCCCAACCGTGTTTTCGGCACTGCTGGACAAGCCAGCAGTGGCACCCAAGATCAACTCAATAGATAAAGTGCGATGGATCACTAGTGCTGTGTCAAAGCTAAAATTATGGGTTTGATGCAACGTAACTCATTGGCACTGCTGGACAAGCCAGCAGTGGCACCCTCATTCTTAGCCTTGACGCAGCACTAGCTTTGTAGCACGATCTCTTTTCCGCTCTTGGAAGACTCATAGGCGGCCAGGATGGCCGCCACCGCTTGTCGGCCGTCCCATCCGGTGATCGGGGGTTGGCGATCGTTGAGCATGGCGTCGAAAAAATCCCTGCAGTGCTTGGTGTAGGACTCCAGACGAACCGCGTCCAGGAAGCCCTTGCCCTTCCAGTCGATCGGCTCCTGAGTTTCGGCCACCTGCCACTGGCCGTCGGTGGCCACGCGGAGCTCGCCGTAGGCGTCCAGGTCGATCAAGCCCTTCTCACCCACGACCCAGCACAAAAAGTCCGCTCGCGGGAAACTCGGCTTGGGCATCTGGCCGGAACTCCAGAGCGTGACCGTCGTTGCGTTGGTCAACGTCATCACGAGCATGGAGGTTCCTTCCACCTCCACGCCCGGCTCGAGGCTGGTGCATTTGGCGTAGACCGTGGCAATCTCCGCCCCGGTCAACCAGCGGACGCGGTCGAAACAGTGGACGGCGTGGCCGAAGAGGATTCCCAGGTTGCCCGGGTCGGCCTGCCAGTTGGGAAACTGATCGAGTCCCGAGGCAATGAAGGCAATCTCCATCATCTGCCGCACCTGGCCGATCCGACCGGCGTCGATGATTTCCTTGGCCTTGATGTTGCACTTGCGGCTGCGCTGCGTAAAGGCGATCGAGCAGCACACGCCCGCCTTCTGGCACGCCTCGATGATGGCGTCGCAATCGGCCACCGTACAGGCCATCGGTTTCTCGATCATGAGGTGCTTGCCCGCCGCGGCGGCGGCCAGCGACTCCTCGGCGTGGAGGTGGTGCGGCGTGGTGATAAACACGGCCGAGACGTCGTCTCGATTGACAAGTGAATCGACCGAGGGCTCCAGATCGATTTCGTAGTCCTTCGCAAGCTCCGCGGCTCGCGACCCGGCGGTCACGGCCTTGACGCAGCCTTGCGGACAGTTCTTGGAGATCGTCTCCGCATAGGTCCGGCCCATGAAGCCTGACCCGATGATTCCGACTCCAACGGTATCCATTATGATTCTCCTATCACGGGTTCAGAGTTTTCCGGGATCGTGCCGGACTTGCTTCGCCACGCCGTCAGGCCACCGATTACCAAGAGCACCAGCGCGATGCCAAGATCGAGCCCGAACGCCAACTTGTCGGTGGTGTAGGGCAAAATCGCCAGCATCAAGACGCCGATCAACGCGACGCTGATGCCGACGACGCGGAACGGAGAAATAGCACCGGTTCCGCGCTCGCCGACCGTGGCCTTGTCCTCCTGCAGCTGGCCGATGGGAACCTTCAGCCGACGCAGGAATTCTTCGGCCCGCTGCCGTTCGGACGCTCCGGCGGGAAACACCAGGCTGACAGAAACCATCACGCCGGAAGTCACGGCTATCGTATAGATAATCAAGAAGGTCTCCTTCTTCGACGTCAGGCCCAACAGGTGCGCCGGATCATCCAGCAGGAAGAAGAGTGCAATCCCGACCGTCACGCCGGCGAGAAACCCGGCCAGTCCACCCGCGTTGTTCATCCTCGGCCAGAGGAGCCCGAGCAGCATGGGAATGGCCACCGGCGGCGTAAAGACGCTGAACAATTGCACCATGCTGCGAAACAGGTCTTCGCCCGTAAAACTGACCATCAACGACGCCATACCCAGAACCACCATGCCGACGAGCGCCGTCATCAGTCGACCGACCAGGACGAGTTGCTTTTGAGAAGCCTCGCGGCGAAACAGTCGACCATAGACGTCGTTGGTCAGCACGGCGGCGCAGACGTTGTAGTCGCTGCTGAGCATCGACATCGTCGCGGCAAACATGGCGGCAATCACCAGCCCGACCATCCCGGCCGGCAGTAGCTGCGTGCAGAGCAGCGCGTACACTTCCTGACCCTTGCCGACCACCAGGAACTGCGGCGCCAACATGGCGGGAATCAGGATGAGCGGTGGGCCGACGATGAACAACGCGATCACCAGCCACCCCACTTTGATCGCGTCCTTTTCCTTGGGTACGCAGTAGTACCGCTGGATCAACGACCAGTTGATGCTGCTGTAGGCCAGTATCACAAGCAGCATCAGACTTAACACATAGGTCCAGTCAAATTCGGGATGAATCGGGTTGAGAAAGCCGTCGCCCATGTTGGAAATGGCCGTGCCAATCCCACCGGCCTTCGCCACGGTGATGGGCACCAAGATCACCACGGCCACCATCATCACGACGAATTGAATGAAATCGGTCACCGCCACCGCCCATAGCCCACCCATCACCGTGTAGGCCAGGATGATCACACCGGAATAAAACAGCGCCTCCATTCTTCCCACCCCCAGGCCGGCCGACACGAGCATCGCAATCGCCACCATTTTCAAAGCGTCGTCAACGATTCGCACGGGCAGGCCTTCCCAGGCGAACAACTGCCGCAGCGCCGGGCTGTATCGGTTCTCCAAATACTCCACAGGACTGCCGATCCGGGCACGACGCCACTTCTTCGCAAACAGCAACACGCTGACCAGTGTGGCCGGCACGGTCGTCCAAAACAGCGTCACCGAAACCCAACCGTACTTGTAGGCCAACGCGGAATACTGCACGAACGCGGCCACGCTGAAGCTGCTCATGTAGAAAGAGACGCCGCTGAGCCACCAGGGGATGTTGTTGCCGCCGCTGAAATAGTCCTTCATCCCCTTCATGTAGCGGTAGAAGTAGACGCCCACGCCCAGGATCAGGACGAAGTATCCTACCAGGACGATGTAGTCCGGTACTTGGAGCTGGCCGGCACCTAGCAGCATCAATGCACCTGCGTCGTTTTCACTCTGTGCGTTCCGCCCCGGGCATTCCAGCCGACTTCCACGCGCCGGTCAAGTCCCCGGTGCGTCGAGCCAGGCACGTCGGAAATCCCGCTGGTGCCCTGCAGTCTTCGTGATTCGAGCCGGGCAGCCTCGGCCGGAAAACCGCACGCACCGGCCACGCGTTACTCATCCGATACGCCTGGCTCGACCCGCAGCCCGACATCCCCCTTTCGGCACCTCATGCTCAGCCTACTAATACGCTTTAGTGCTGTCAAGTAGACATCCCGTCCTCTATGCCACGGAAGTGAACGAAACACCATTTCCCCCATTGGAGCCATCAACGGGCTCTGTCATTTCGCTGGAGCCACCATCCCCGCACCGAAAGTGCCGAGCGTCGATCGAAAGACACACCCGGCTTGGAGAACTTCAGTAGTCTCAAGGTTGACTGGCTGACACCTCAGCAGGTCATCCTGAGCGTAGCGAAGGATCTCGATTGTCCAAGGAGATTCTTCGCTACGCTCAGCAGTGACAATGCCAGGTCTCAATAGAATTTGGAACTACTGCACTTAGAACGTGTTTGAAAAGGGTGTCACTGCTGGCTTGTCCAGCAGTGCGGGCCACCGAATCCTCACAAAAACAAGGGCG
>CAZWWC010000260.1:0-6658 GCA_964637625.1 uncultured Planctomycetaceae bacterium | reverse complement strand
ACCAAATAGGCTCAAATACAAGGGCGGACGAGCCGCCCATGGCACCCGTGGATGGGCTACAGCCATTTTCAAAACACGTTCTCAAATCTCGCGGTCCGTCGCCGTCGGCCGGTTCTCGCTTGCAGGCTACGGGTCGAATCGGTGAATACTACCTCACGGGGCAACCCATGGCCAAGTGCCGGGAAGCCATGTTCGCCCATGCGGTCTGCACGTGCTCGCCAGGATCTGTCAAAATGGCAGCCCAGGGAGCCGCCGGCTGGGCTTTTTGCCAGGCTTGGCGGGCCGGATCGCCCGGGCGGTCAAGCGTGCCATGGGGTAAGTCCATTCCCGGCAAACACTTATCACTTCGGAGCGGCTTTGGCGCGCCAGTTGCAAATGACTGGCTCCACGGCGCCGGGAGTACGCACCTTTGGCAGCCCGTTTTCTTCGACAGCCCCGATTCACTTACTCGGCGCTGTCTCCTAGAGCGAATTGGTCATTTCGAGTTTCGGAGGCGAGAAAAGCAATGGCAAAAAAGAAGGTCGGAAAAAAAAGCTCCAAGTCGGCCCCCGCGGTCAAGATCGAGCCGCTGGGCGACCGCGTGGTCCTCCAGCGCGAGGACTCCGAAGCCGTCACGGCCGGGGGAATCGTCCTGCCCGATTCGGCCCAGGACAAGCCCTCGCGGGGAAAGATCGTCAGCGTGGGCAACGGGCGGCTGCTGGACGACGGCTCGCGCAGCGCGATGCAGGTCAAGAAGGGAGACCGCGTCTTGTTCAGCTCCTATGCCGGCGAAGACTTCAAGTTGGGTGATCGCGAACTCTTGCTCATGCGCGAGGAAGACATCCTCGCGGTGATCGAGTAGCCCCGCGTTTCCATTCCGCGCGAAGCGAATCGACTATCCACGACTCACCACGAAGGACACGAAGAGGTGAAAAGAAGGAATCAAGAAAAGGCGAGAATGGATAAGTGGCATCGGTAGTTCCAAATTTTGTTGAAACCCGGCATTGTCATTCTGAGCGCAGCGAAGAATCTCCTTGAACAATCGAGATCCTTCGCTGCGCTCAGGATGACCTGCTGAGGTGTCAGCCAGCCAAACTTGGAACTACTGAGTATGTAAAAGTCGCGGCTTCCGCAAGCTCTTTCGTGTTTTCGCCTTTTCGTGCTTTCGTGATGAAAAGGAGCTAATCACGAAAACACGAAAGAATGAAAGCACGAAAACGATGGTTGATCGGTGGGCATTGAAGTCTTCGTGTTCTGCGTGGTGATATTGATGAAATGAACCAGAAACCGGTGGAAACGACCCACCCTCGAAATCATAAGGAGAAATTGACTCATGGCTAAGATGATTGCTTTCGATCAGGAAGCCCGAGACGCCTTGAGGCGGGGCGTTGCCAAACTGTCCAGGGCTGTCAAGGTGACCTTGGGGCCTCGCGGGCGAAATGTCATCCTTCAGAAAAGCTTCGGCTCGCCCACCGTGACCAAGGACGGCGTCACCGTGGCCAAGGAAGTCGATCTGGAGGACGTCTATGAAAACATGGGCGCGCGGATGGTCCGCGAAGTCGCGTCGAAAACCAGCGACGTGGCCGGCGACGGCACGACCACGGCCACCATCCTGGCCGAGGCCATCTTCAACGAGGGGCTTCGCGCGGTCGTGGCCGGCGTCAATCCCATCCAACTCAAGCAGGGCATGGAAAAAGCCGTCGCCGACATCTCCGAGAAACTCAAAGAAATGTCCATTCCCGTCAAAGACAGCAGGGAGAAAACGGCCCAGGTCGGTGCCGTCGCCGCCAACAACGACCAGGAGATCGGCGACCTGTTGGCCGAGGCGATGGAGCGCGTCGGCAAAGACGGCGTCATCACCGTCGACGAAGGCAAGAGCCTGGCGACCGAGGTCGAATGGGTCGAGGGCATGCAGTTCGATCGCGGCTACCTCTCCCCCTACTTCGTCACCGATCCGCAGAAAATGGAGTGCATTCTCGAAGACGCCTACGTCCTGATCTGCGAGAAGAAGATCTCGAACGTCAAGGACCTCGTGCCGCTCCTGGAGGCCGTGGTTAACGCCGGCAAGCCGCTGCTGCTCGTTGCCGAGGACGTCGACGGCGAGGCGCTGGCCACGTTGGTGATCAACAAGCTGCGAGGCACGTTCAAGTGCTGCGCGATCAAAGCGCCCGGCTACGGCGACCGCCGCAAGGCCATGCTCGAAGACATCGCCATTCTGACCGGCGGAACGGCCCTGTTCGAAAGCCTCGGCAAGAAGCTCGAAAACACCACGCTGGCCGATCTCGGCCGGGCCAAGAAGATCATCGCCGAGAAAGAGAACACGACCATCATCGAGGGCGCCGGCAAGAGTGCCGAGATCAAGGGCCGCATCGAGCAGTTGCGCCGCGAAATCGAAGATTCCACCAGCGACTACGACCGCGAGAAGCTCGAAGAGCGCCTGGCCAAGCTGGCCGGCGGCGTGGCCAAGATCAACGTCGGCGCGGCGACCGAAAGCGAAATGAAGGAGAAGAAGGCCCGGGTCGAGGACGCCCTGCACGCGACCCGCGCGGCCGTCGAGGAAGGCATCCTGCCCGGCGGCGGGGTCGCCCTGCTGCGAGCCTCGGCCGCGGTCAAGCCGGAAGGCCTCGGCCAAGACGAGGAAGTCGGCTACAAGATCGTCCTGCGTGCCTGCCGCTCTCCGCTGACGCAGATCGCGGCCAACGCCGGCCAGGACGGCGGCATCGTCTGCGAGAAGGTCGCCGAAGGCAACGGCAACCTCGGCTACAACGCGGCCACCAACGTCTATGAGGATCTGGTCGAGGCGGGCGTGATCGATCCGACCAAAGTCGCCCGGACCGCGCTGCAGAACGCCTCCAGCGTGGCCACGCTGATGTTGACCAGCAACGCCCTGGTCGCCGAGATTCCCAAGGAAGAAAAAGCCCCGGCCGGCCCAAGCCCCGAGGACATGTATTGATTCTCTGGGGACGGTCCCGATTTTTGCGAAGCAAAAATGGGACTGTCCCCCTTGGACGCGCCAAACGACCACAACAGGAACGTACCAGGTTCCCACGGACCCGTCGGCTCTTCTCCAAGCCGACGGGCTTTTTCGCGCGCCGAGAGCCACCGGGGCGATTTGACCGCGCCACTTGCTCACGATATACTCATGGGTCACCCTCAGACCGTGTTGTGAAAATGGTCGTAGCGCTTCCAAGGGTGCCACTGTTGGCTTGTCCAGCAGTGTTTTTCCCGGGGAATTCGCTTCGCACTGCTGGGCAAGCCAGCAGTGGCACCCTTTTCAAAACACGCTCTCAGGGCCCGTTTCGACTGCTTCGTCAGGATGCAGCCGTCAATAGTCGTTCGTATTCCGAAAAGTCTTGTACTGAACGAATGGGAGACATATGATGAACGGCCGCTTCGCGGGATTGGTTTCCACATGTACCATAGTCGTTGGACTCTTGGTGCTCGGCCCGATCAATGCCGATACGCCGTCGGCGCCGGCCGACGGCGAGACAGCGCTCATCGAGGAGCTTCACCGCGTGGAACTGCTGCCCCGGTTGTTGTCCGGCGCCGGCTCCAAGATGTTCAGCAGCTACGACCGCACCGGCGGCAATGACGACGGTTTCGCGGGGACGTATTCGAAGCTTCGCGTGGAAAACGGCAACAGCGTCTTGGCCGACATGACCGGCGCCGGCTGTATTCAACGAATCCACCTTCCGCATTCCATCTACCACAAGCCGGGACTCCTGGGCCGCAAAGGCGAGCATATTCGCATCTTCCTCGACGGCGAAGCGGCGCCGGCGCTCGACGTGCCCTTGGAGGATATCTTCCGCGGCAAGATCGACGGGTTTCCAAAGCCCTTGGTGGGCGAGGGATTCGGCGGGCACTACTGCTACGTGCCGATTCCGTACCGCAACGGCTGCAAGGTCGAGGTCGACGGGACGGACGTTCGGTTCTATGCGGTCGCCTATCGCACCTATCCGAGCGACCAGGGGATCGTGACATTCCGCAATCCACCGACCCAGAAGCAGCGCGAAGCCTTGGCGGCGGCCGCGAAGACGTGGAGCTCGTGCGGTGAACTCGGCGCGCTTGGAGTAACCGGCGCGGAGCTGACCGAGAATCGCATTGCCCTGAAGGCCGGCCAGTCGTTGGAGGTCTCTCTGCCGCCGGGGCCGCGGATGGTCCGCGCTGTGTATCTCAGCGGCAAACCCGAAGCGCTGAAGGATGCCGGCGGCGTCCGGCTCGAAATCCGTTGGGACGGCGGCCAGAAGCCGGCCGTCGATCTGCCGCTCGATTATCTTTTCTGCCAGGCGATGCAGCCAAAAAGGTTCCGCTCGCTGTTGGTCGGAAGCACCGAGCAAGGTTGGTACAACTATATGCCCATGCCCTACGGGCGGTCGGCGAAGATCACACTGAAGGCCGACAAGCCGCTGAACGGGCAGCTGGTGATCCACACCACCGCACTACCCCATTGGCGCGGTGATCTCGGCTATTTCCACGCGGTCTACCACGAGTCGTTGCCGACCCGGAATGGCAAGTTCCATCCGTGGCTCAAACGCGAAGGCCGGGGGCACTATGTGGGCACGTATCTGGTCACCGACGGACAGCATAAGAGCAAGATGCCCGGTTGGCTCGAAGGCGACGAGTGGTTCACCTGCGACGGCGAATTGTGGATCCACGGGACCGGCACGGAAGACCATTTCAATTGCGGTTGGTATGCCGTGCCCGGCCGGCTCAACGGTCCGTGCGCGTTCCCACTGCACGGATTCAGCGTCTATCGCAAACAGGGCGAGCGCAACCTCGCCGCGGCTTTCCGCTGGCAAGTCCCCGACCCGGTCCCCTACGAAAAGAGCATCGAGGCCAAGATCGAACACGGCCCGACCAACAACATCAACGCTAATTACCGCAGCGCGGCGTTCTTCTACGACGCGGCGCCGTAGGCGGGCATCCGGACCGTAGGGTGGAGCGAGCTTGGCTCGCCCCACCAGCATGTCGCAAGTGGTGAATGGGAGGCAACGTGCTCCATTCAGACATCATGGTGGGGCGAACAAGTTCGCCCCACCCTACCTTTCCCCGTTCGCTTCGGCGATCGAAAAATCGAGCACTTGCCGCCGATGATCGCTGTGGACCGACGTGTCCAGGCGGTAGCGCACCGGGTCTATTCGGCGTCCCAGGATGCACTGATCTATCGCATAGACCGGAATCGGCACGGGCCACGTGTAGGACCAGCCGCTGCCCGCCGCGTCGTAGGCATGCGCGTATCCCGGCGGCAAGGAGCAAAGTGCCCGGGAGCGACGAGGCGCGTTGAAGTCTCCGACAACGATGTCGGGCTGGTGCTCTTCGACGAGCCGGAGGAGTCGCCGGAGTCGCGGATCGCGCGGCACAAACAAGGTGGAATCCAGATCGACAATGAAGACCTTGCACGGTCGATCCAAGGGTTTCCACAAGACGCAGTAGACATTCAGTCCCTTGTGGCACTCGAGCCAGTGACCGTCTCGCAACGGACCGCGAGCGATCACGGCGAAAACACCCAATTGCAGCGACGAATATTCCTTGCCGAAGGATTTGGCCAGCGCATGGACGTCACGGTTGCGGGGCTCCGAGACGACGTAGATATCGGCCTCTTCTTCGCGGAGTTCGCGCCCGACGCCGCTCCATCCAAGGTAACCGCGACAGACGTTCCAGTGGACGAGTCGAAAGGTGGGTCCCGCCGGTTCGTTCAAATGGCCCGCCCGGAAATGGTTTTCCACGCGCAGCACAAACACGGCGGGCCCCAAGGCCAACACCAACGCACACACGGCAGCCGTGCGACGCCTGCGGCGCCATGCCCAAAAGGCCAAAACCAACAGCAACACGAGGAGCACCGGCGACGGGAAATAGAACGCCAGCTCCGTGATCCCGTTGCGGTCGCGAAAGACTTGCCCAAGGGCCCAAACGCTCCACAAACCAAACAAAACTATCAGCCAGCGCACTCTTCGGAACTCAAGGAATGAATGTGCTCGTCTAAGCATCGCCTAATCCACCGGCAGAATATCCGCGTAGGCAAACCCGTCGCGCCGGACGATCCGGCCGACGCGCACCGGAATCGACTCCCGGAACATGGGGCCGCCGGTGACGATCGTGTGCAGCTCGCCGTTCTCGCCGCAAGGGTCGCAATCCGCCGGCAACTCGTTGATCAACTCCCGCGACCACTCTCGCCCGACCATCTCGGCCGACAGTCTCTTCAGGTCGACACTACTGACGTAGGCTTCGAGTCCGGCGGCGAGCATCTCCTCGGCCAATTCCCGCGTCGCGGTGCCCCAGACGGGAAAGACCGGCTCGATGCCGGTGCCGCGTAGCTGCCGCTCCCGATACCGTCGTATGTCTTCCAGAAACAGGTCGCCGAACGCGATGCGCCGAATCCCCCGGGCAGCCGACTCCCTGACAAACCGCCGCATCACGTCGCCATATTGCTCGTCGGTGCACACCTCGGGCAGTAGAATGATCTCCAGCGGCAGGCCTGCCGCGCGCGCTTGCCGACGCAGCAGATCGACGCGCGTGGCGTGCATCGACACCCGGTTGTGTTTCTCGTTGACCGTGCTGAAGAGTCCAAGCAGCTCGACCGTCGGGTCGTCTCGCAGAAGGTGCAGTGCCCAAGCGCTATCCTTGCCGCTACTCCAACTCAGCAGGGTTTTTGTCTTCATGTTTCAGGCAATCGTAGGGT
>CAZWWC010000259.1:0-6672 GCA_964637625.1 uncultured Planctomycetaceae bacterium | reverse complement strand
GCGACGAACCGGAACAGTCTACGGAACGATTCCCCACGTTCCCGACACGTCATCTTGGGCCATTCAGCCAGCAGAAGAATAAGAAGAATAAAGGGGTGTTTGTTTGTTATCCCCCGCTGGCAACTCCCAATCGCCGTGGCATGGCCGAAAAACCACCACCTCCCACCGGTTCCGTCAAGAACAAAGATTCCCGACCCCTTTATGTGCTCCGCTTTATTTGTTTTGTTGATGCCGGAAGAGCACGAAGAATTCTGTTTTGTGTACGTGTCCAGGGAGGCGAGCAGTTTAATGACTATCTCTCCGCGTCTCCGCGCCTCTGCGTGATAATCAGAAACAACGCAAGCCCGCACCCGCGCGTATTGACGCTCTATCACAAGGTGGCTACGATAGTGAGTGTACCCAACTCGGGAACAGAACCTTTCCGACAAACACGAGATGTCCAACGTGCCATGAGCGATAGACCGAAAGAATCGGACGACTTGATCCACGGTTACCAGTTGGAGATGAAGGAGCCCATGTGCGTTCCCGGCGCGGACATGTGGAACGCAAAGGCAATGCTGCAAGAGAGCATTGTGGCCGTGCTGCCCTATCTGAACGCTGCACTGCGAGGCGCCGATTACCACCATGATTCGCGCATTCTGATATGGAAAGACAGTGGGCGAAAACATGCGTTTCGCGATCGTGAGATTTCCGTTGCGCCCGTTGGGGACCGGAAAGAAGCGCATCGGCTGATCGATCAGGTGATCGACATGGTCAACGCGACCTGGCGGCGCCGGGATGCGATTGAGCCGACCCTCGGGCGAAGACATCTTCCAAGCCCGATGGACATCTACAAACTGCTCCCGCGGACGAACTGCAAGCAATGCGGCTACCCGTCGTGCATGGCTTACGCCGCACGCCTGAGAGAAGGCGAGGCCGACTTGTCGCAATGCCCGCCGTTGTTGGACGATGCATACCTGGAAAACGGGAAGAAGTTATCGCGACTGTTCGATGACTCTGGAGGCAGCCCAAAGGAGTGAAAACCAGACAGGCTCGCTATAAAGGCTGATGTTACGGCTTGCTGGATGGCACGCTTTCTTGAAACGGCCCTGTCCTGGGCCGCTGCTGTGTCATGGCCCAGCCACTTTCCGCTCCCTCATACCGCGCGGCTCGGTTCTTGTTGCGGAGTGACCGCCGAGAATCTTGTCGACCCAGGGGTAGGCCATCGTGCCGTGCCACTCGTGCCGGGCGGGCCAGACATCTTGTCGGACCTTGTCCTCGGCGCCAAAGACTCGATATCCTCGGCGGATTCTCGCGAAACCTCGTTTTGCGTGCTGAATCGGGAAGCACTGGTCGCGCGCGGCGCTTTCGAACAGGACCGGCCGCGGCGCGATCAGCAGATTCACCTCGCAGATGTCCATCAACCCGACCAGTCCCGGCAGCTCCCAGCATGGGCAATTCGGCACCGCGAAAACGCCTTCGGTCGTACACATCCATCCGCTGATCACCGCCAGGCGAAGCCGGGTGTCGCAAGCGGCCGCCCACATGGCCCATTCCCCGCCCATCGAAAGACCGGCCACGCCCATCCGCCGGGGATCGACCTCCGGGCGCGACCGGAGAATGTCGACACAGCGGAGCAAGTCCCAGAACATCATGGCGGCGTATTTCCTATGGGGAAACGACGGGGCCAGTACGACGTAGCCGCCCCGGGCGAACCGGTCGGCGAAACCGTGATACGCCGTCTTGGCGTCGAAAACAGCTTCGCGCGAGCCGCCGTGCCCGTGCAGACAAAGCATCGCCGGAAACGGGCCCTTTCCTTTTGGCACGGTCACGAAGATCGGCCGCCGGGCGGTTCGGTCGTTGCCTTGGAAGCTGCCGGCGTAGAGTGTGTACGCGCTGCGGTCCTCGGCCGGGCCAAGCTGAAGATCCAGAGGAAGCTCGTCGAGACTGGCGCGCGGCTGCTGTGCCGCGACCAGCGCGAGCAACCGCGACCGGGCCCGTTTCTGCCAAGACACGGATTCTTCTTTGCCCCGGGCCGAAAAGGGCATCGCGTACTTCTGGGGAATCGGCCCCCACGCCCTGGGCAAAGGCTCCCTGGTCCGCAAGAAGCCTTCCGGCCCGAGCGATTGCGGCGTGATGCGGACCTCGTCGATATTTCCGCGGAAAGGCCAGGGCCCACCGGCGAACCGGTCCGCATTGCCGATCTTCAGGTTCGCATTGTCGTCCGACATGATGCGATCCGACGAGCGCTCGCCTCGGGCAACGAGCCTGTGGTTGACGTAGATCAGGCTCCTCTTGCCCCGGCTCACCGCCGCGACGTGATACCACTGGTTCGGCCGAATCAACTGGCGCATGGTGACGAGGGTATTCTCGCGATGATACTCCCCATCGGGCGAAACGTCGAAGCGCAGCCCGCCGTTGTCCAGCACGGTCAACGCCCAGGACCGGTTTGCGCCCTGCTCGCTCCAGTCGGAAGCGATCGCGCCGCGGCGCACAACGGCGGCTTGTCTGATGAATGCCTCGACCGTGAAATCCGCAGCGGTGACCTTTGGCCGCGTACCGTAGCTGACGAAGCTACCGGCTTCTCCGTCAAACACGCCCGAATACCGGTTCGCCCAGGTCGTGCCGCCGAAACCGACAACGTCGGTACTGAAGCGGACCCCGGCGGCCGTCCCCCCCGTGGAGCCCTCGAAATGTTCGAAGAGCAACGTTTCGGCCGGTGCCGTCGATGGAGAACCGAAGAGCCCAGTCAGGAAGAAGCTTGGCAAGAGAATGGCCGTAAGGCGATGGATCATGCTTCGAGCTCCGTCGGCGAGTCACTATCGAACGTAGCCGCTTTGCGGGGGATAATCAAGTTGCCAGGACACTGTCTTTCAGGGAGATCGGCCCGGCGCTGGGCCGGCGCTGCGTTATGGCCCCGCCACTGTCCGCTCCCTCACGGTCGCGGCTCGGTTTTCTTGACGGTCGCGGCTCGGTTTTCTTGGCGGTCGCGGCCCGGTTTGCCATGGTCGCGGTTCGGTTTTCCGCAAGAATGTCGGTTTTTCCGGCGGTGCCGCGGCCCACAAAAAGGGGGGCCCTCGCGTGTCCCGCCTGCCGATGGAGTCTTCAAGGATTTACCGCCCCGGGCCCACTAAGTTGACCATAATGGAGCAGCCCGGTAGATTGCACAGATGAGAGCCGGCGCCCCTGGCATGCCTTGGGGACGGGCCGAGGCGTAACCGCGAGTCGAGAATCCGATGGTTTCGACCTACTTCAAACGCTACCGGATGGAAGCCGACCTGGAGAATCGCGATTTCTCGAAAGTCGCCGTGCCGCTTGGCTATCGTTTGTTTTCCTGGGATCCGGAGCTGTTGGAAGCGCATGCCGAGGCCAAGTTCCTCAGCTTCTGCGACGAGATCGACGCCAACGTGTTTCCTTGCCTGGGCAGTCCGGACGGCTGCTTGCGGCTGATGCACGAGATCGCGGCGAAGCCCGGTTTCTTGCCCGAGGCAACCTGGTTGGCCGCCTACGAGAACCCCGAGACCGGCCAACTCGACTACTGCGGGACGATCCAGGGACGCGACACGCAGGAAGGCTATGGTTCGATCCAGAATCTGGGAGTGGTCTCCAAACACCGGGGTCGCGGACTAGGTAAGTGTCTGCTTGGCCATTCGTTGCGGGGTTTTCAGCAGGTCGGCTTGTATCGCGTGTCGCTCGAGGTGACCGCCGAAAACCGTGCCGCCGTCGAGCTCTATCGTGGACAGGGGTTCAACGTCGCCAAGACCGTTTTCAAGGCAGCGCAGGTCGCCTACCCATAACACACACCTTCGCGGCAGGTGGCATGGCCTCGCTTGCGTGGCCATGCTCCGAGACACAGCAACATGCTCACGCAAGCGAGAGCATGCCACCCCCATTTCCGGACACCCCCTGCCTTGCGGCAAGCAGTGGCACACCCTTATGAATAATTCGGACTAGCACGTTCTTCGATGGAATCCCCGGCATGATCAAGGAGGTTACGTGAGCGCGAACATTCTGTCCCACACGTTTCCCAATCGGCTGGTGCTCGTGGCCGAGCCGATGGGCTCTTTGCAATCGGCGGCGTTCACTTTCCTCGTACCGGCCGGTTGCGTGCACGACGCAGCGGATCGCGGCGGGCTGGCCGAGTTCATCTGCGAGATGGTCATGCGCGGCGCCGCCGAGCGCAACAATCGCCAATTGGTGCTCGATCTGGACAATCTGGGCGTGCAGCGGAGCCAGTCGGTCTCCGACGCCCATGCCTGTTTCGGCGGCGTCAGCCTGGCCGAGAACCTCTCCGGGGCGCTGGCCATCTATGCCGACGTTCTTCGGAGACCTCATCTGCCACAGGCGCACCTGGAAATGGTCCGTCAGATCATGCTCCAAGAGCTTCAAGCGGTTGAAGACGAGCCGGCGCAGAAGCTGGGCATCGAGTTGCGGCGCCGCTATTATCCGGCGCCCTGGGGCCGGCCGCCTCAAGGCGATCGCCAGGCCGTTGAGTCGATGACCATCGAGCATATCCGCGACTTCTTCAACGCGCGTTATCATGCCGACGGAACGATCCTGGGCGTGGCCGGCCGGTTCGACTGGCAGCAACTCAAACGGACGGTCGAGCGATTGCTGGGCGACTGGACGGCCGGCCAAGAGGCGGAACCCGACCTGCCGGCCGCCCGGCCGATGACGACTCACGTGTCCTACGCCTCGCAACAGACGCAGATCGGCATCGCCTATCCCAGCGTCCCCTATCGCGACGACGACTATTTCGAAGCCTGGGGCGCCGTGGGCGTGCTCAGCGGTGGAATGAGCGCGCGGCTGCCGACCGAAGTCCGAGAGCGCCGGGGACTCTGCTACTCGATTCACGCGACGTGCCATTCGCTCCGCCGGCGCGGTGGTGTTTTCTGTCATGCGGGCACCACCGCCGATCGGGCTCAAGAAACGCTTGATGTAACCCTGGCGGAGCTGCGCCGGCTGGCCCGGGGCGTCGAGCAGCACGAACTCGACCGGCTCAAGGCGCGGATCAAAAGCGCCCTGATCATGCAGCAGGAATCGAGCGCGGCACGCAGTTCGACCATTGCCCGCGACTGGTACCATCTCGGCCGAGTGCGGACCCTGGACGAGGTTGGCCGGCGGATTGATCGGCTTAGCCGCGATTCGATCAATGCGTATCTCGCGGAACACCCGCCGCGCGATTTCACCGTGGTCACGCTTGGCCCCGAGCCGCTGGAGATGCCCGATGGAGTTTTGTAGCCACACGCTTCGCAACGGTTTGGAAGTGGTTGCCGAAGTGAACCGCGAGGCCTATTCGACGGCCCTGGGTTTCTTCGTCCGCACCGGTGCTCGCGACGAAACCGACGAGGTGTCCGGCGTAAGCCATTTTCTCGAACACATGGCCTTCAAGGGCACGGCCCGCCGAGAGGCCGACGAGGTAAATCGCGAGTTCGACGAGCTCGGCGCGCACTACAACGCCTGTACGACGGAAGAGAACACGATTTTCTACGCCGCCGTGCTGCCCGAATACCAGGACCCCGCGGTGGCGCTATTGGCCGACATCTTGCGTCCGTCGCTTCGCGAGGAAGATTTCGATACCGAGAAACAAGTGATTATCGAAGAGATCCGCATGTACGAGGACATGCCGCCTTTCGGTGCCGACGAGAAATGCCGCGCCGCCTTCTTCGGCGCGCACCCGCTCTCGCACAGCGTGCTGGGCACGGTCGAGAGCATCACGCGGCTGGGTGTTGAGGCGATGCGCGATTACCAGCGGCGGCTCTACGGCCCGGCCCACGTCGTGCTGGTGGCCACCGGTCGCGTCGATTTCGACGCGCTGCTCGACGTTGCCCGGCAAAGCTGCGGCCCTTGGCCATCGGTCGCCGCCGAGCGAGCCACGGGCCGGTTCGAGCCGATCGACCGGTTTCTCGTCCTCGAAAAGCCCACGGCGACCCAGCAGTACGCCGTCGCCCTGGCGGCCGGTCCGTCGGCCGAGAGCCACGATCGCTATGCGGCCAAGCTGCTGGCCACCATCCTCGGCGATGACCTGGGCAGCCGGCTCTATTGGGAACTGGTCGATTCGGGCCGGGCCGAACACGCCAGCCTGAGCCATTGCGAGTATCAAGGCGCCGGCGCGATGATGACCTATCTGAGCTGCTCGCCCGAGACGATCGAAGACAACCTGCAGCGGATCCGTGACCTCTATCGCCAGGCCGAGCAGGAGGGTGTGGACGAGGACGAACTCCGCCAGGCCAAGAACAAGGTCCGCTCTCGGGTGGTGCTCGCGGCCGAACGGCCCCGGGGGCGCCTCTTCATGGTCGGCGGCGACTGGATCGCGCGGCGCGAGTATTTGAGCGTATCGGGAGAACTGGATATTCTCGAAGCGATTTCGCTCGACGAGGTCAACGCGATTCTGAATACTTATCCGCTGACTCGGAACACGACAATGACGATCGGCCCGAAGACGGACATTCGAGAACCGAAGTAAGAAGTCAGAAGGAAGAAGGAAGAAGGGTGCACGTCGGGGTGGCATGCTTGCTAAGTGAGCGGAGCGAGACAGCAAGCATGTTCTGATCATCTCCGGCATGTTCTGATCATCTCCGGCATGTTCTGATCGTCTCCGGCATGGCCACGACAAGCGTCCCGGCGCGCCGGGATGGCACCCAATGCCGTTAACAGTTCAGCGTTCTAGGCGGCCTGTAAGTGGTTTCGGAT
>CAZWWC010000258.1:0-6682 GCA_964637625.1 uncultured Planctomycetaceae bacterium | reverse complement strand
AGAATCGTGCGGCGGCATCTTCCGGGCGGACCAATGGGGTTGCCCGGTCGGAGGAGGACCCGTCGGAGAGAGAAGCCCCCCGGCCCGACGTGGCGGCGGCCCAGCGGGTCCGCGACATGCTGGAGTCGGCCCGAGGAAACAACGACCGTGCGGAGGACGAGCTCTGGGAAGGCGGCTACTCCGGCAAGGCCATGATGGGCGCGTGGATGCTCGGCGGGCTGGTCACACTCGGGCTGCTGGTTTTGGCGATTGCCGTTTGGAGCAGCCCGGCTCTCCGGTGGATCGTGTTGGCGGTCATCGTCCTGCTGTGGATTTATCTATTGATCGTCCTGGCCCGACGACGGCTCGGCGTTCACTACCGGCTCACCTCGCAGCGTTTCTTCCACGAGAAGGGCATCCTGGTCCACACCACCGACTTGATCGAGGTGATCGACATGGACGACATCACCTACACGCAAACGATCCTCGATCGGCTCTTCGGCGTGGGCACGATTCGGATCGTCTCGAGCGACCAGTCGCATCCCGATCTGTCGATCCAGGGCATTGCCGGCGTCGGGAGCGTGGCCGCCATGCTGCACGAAGCCCGGCACGCCGAACGGGTGCGCCGCGGGCTGCACATCGAGTCGATCTAGCCCGGATTTCTCATGGTACTGTGCCACTGCTTGCCGCAAGGCAAGCAGTGCCGAAGACCTACGACCGCACTGCTTCCCCGGCTCGCCGGGGTGGCGCACTGTTGTGGACCGTCCGCAGCTGGTGGGATGTGCAGCCTAGTGCATTTCTCACACGGGCGTAGCGGCTTTCCGAGGGTGCCAGGGGCAGCTTGTCTGCCCCTGCTCGACGGATTCCAAAGCACTGCTGGACAAGCCAGCAGTGGCACCCGCTATATGGATCTGAGAAGCGCTCTAGCGTGCCTGGGGACGCTTGGGCGGGCGCTGCCACTTCAAGCCCGCGTCGCGCTGCAGACCCTCGTGCCAGGCACCGATCACCTTTTGGGCGTCGACGCCGCCGACTGCCATATACTTGCCGTAATCGTCGGCCTCGAATGAGGCCATCAGCACCGCATTTAGTGGCGTGGTCTTGATGAGGCGGATGACGTAGACGATGGTCTGGGGCCGATTGATGGCGACGCCGACCTCGCCCACCGTCAAGCCGTAGGCGGTCCGCATGAAGTCGTTGCCCGCCATCTCCACGTCTTCCACGGAGCTGATGCGCAGTTTCTGGTCCTGGCTCACCAACAGCGTCCCGGTGGTCAGCCAACTGAACAGGCCCGTCTTGGAGACGTCGACGTCGGGCTGCTTGCCGATGGAGTCTCGGAGCGAATCGCCCGTCTTTCGGGCCTGCCGGGCCAGTTTCTCGGCATGCTGCTTGGCCAGTTTTCGAGCCTCGACGAATACCCATGCGTCCAGGACCTTCTTGCGCACTGCTTTCTCGTCGAAGGTGGGCACCCTCTCCTCGGCTTCGTCGACCTTCCAGGACAGGTAACCGTTCTGGTCCAGGTCCCATGATTTGCTCGGCTGTAGCTGGGGCATCGATCCGAACACCTCGCGCACAAAAGGTTGGTGGCCCTCGAGGGAAGATTGGCCGATGCCGCGGTCGCGCAACTCCGAGGGGGTGAACCATTCCCTCTTGTGAAAGCTCAGATTGGCCGCCTTGGCCAGCGGCGCAAGATCCAACGTTGGGGCGGGCTTGTCCTGGTTCTTCTCGCTTACCCGGTGCTTGATGAGAACGTCGCGGTGCCTCATCATTTTCGACTGAATCCCTGCCAGAGCGTGCTCGATCCGCTCCTTGGCCTTCTGCCGGGCCAGCGTGGTTCGAATCTCCTCTTTGACCTCCTCCAAGGGCTTGTACTCGGGTTTCGGTGTTGCATCGGCGGGCGCAGCTTCTTTCTCGGACGTCGGCTGCTTCTCGTCCGGTTTTGGGCTTTCGGCCTTGGGTGGCTCGGGCACGTCCTCGGGCAGCTCGGGCAGCTCGAGCGCCGGCTGGTCCTTGGACTTGGCTTCGACTTCCTTTGTCGCGGCCCGTTTCGGCGGGTCCGATTTCGGTTTGTCGGTGCTTTCCTTTGATTCCCCCTCCATTGCCACGAAGTGGAAAGGTGAGCGGATCGTCGAGCCTGAACTCCCCGACTTGGGCTGCGTGTCGGGCTGGCTCCCCGGGGCGTCGTTCTTGGCCGGTTTCTTCTCGGGGGCTTCCGACGTCTTGGTCCTTTTTTCTTCGGTGGGGACGTTCTCCGCCGGAGGTGACGTAGACTGGTCCTTGGCGGCCTCCGGCTGACCTTCCGGTTTGGCCTCACCGGTCGGGGCGGGCTCGTCGAAATCCTCGCCGGGAAGGACGATGTTCCGGTACGTCTCCCGGTTTTCCATGTAGTAGTCTTTGATCTCTTTATCCGTGACGGCCGCTGGGTCGGCAAACTTCTCATATTCCGCCTTCACGTACTCGATCGCCACTTTCTTCGGCACTCGAAATCCAGGCTCCGGCCACCCGGCCAGCGTGTATTGGTCCTTGTACTTCTCGAAGAATTCCTCGAGCACTCGGTCGCCCGGGTTGGGTACCTGGTCGACGAACCGGGCCACCTCGACCGGCGCCACCTCCAGGTCCACCTTGCGATGGAGCCGCTGATAGTAGTCCCACCGTTGCGCCGGCGTGGTCGGCCGCAGGCTGACGTCGAACATGATCAGCACGTTGGTAGCCAGAAGCTCGTCGTGAAGCGAGTTGAAGACCTCTTCTTCCGGCATGCGGAGCTGCCGGTGGAGTTGGGCGAATTGTCCGTTGGTGAGTCGATCTGCCGTCAGGTCCCGCAGAAACTCGCTGATCGTGCGATCGGTCACGACGATGCCCAGCTCGTCGGCGCGCCGGACCAGCAGCCAAAGGTTGACCACAGTTTGTTCACTGACGTCGCCGAACATTTGTCTAAGCCTGTTGAGCTTCATCAAGACGACCCTATCGTCTCCACCGGCCGTCCTGACGGCGGCTTCGAGAAAGCGGAGCAGCCGCTGCCGCCTGTTCTGCATGATGTTCAAGTCACTAAGACGCAGGTCGCCGTACTTCGTCGTGGTGACCACCACGGGGTTCTTCCGCGAAGCCCTGCCGCTGCTCTTGAGCATCATGGGCAGGAAGACGAACGCAATCATGGCTAACAAGCCCAAGGTTGCGATGAGGATCCTCTGATGTTTCCGAAATACGCGAAACGGACTTGCCATCGTGGTTGTCCTTCGTGACGGGTGATTCTTGAGAGAAAGCGGGCCGAATCCCCACCCCATCGGGGGATGATTGAACAAGGCCGCCAGTTCGCGCCGGAGGTTCAAACCGGCCCCGCGGCGGTCTTTCGTTGCGTCGGGTTAGACACGGCCCGAATCCCGCAATTCTAAAACGGTTCGGCGTAAGTGCAATCCCAAATTGGGGGTTGGACACCGTAACGCCAAATAGAAGGCCACAGAAACGGAAGACGGGTCCCGGCGCGCCGGGATGCCCACGCTTGTCGTGGGCATGTAAAAGACGTAGAGAAACACGGCATCCACGTGAGCGTGGCATGGCACCGAGTCACCGACGGGCAGAAAATGCCCGGCTGGATAGAAATATTGTCCTCCCCGGGTCCGCTCCGGACGTCTTTCTAGTTCTTCTGGTATGGGCTCTTAGACCCTATGGATGGGCAGACGGACCGAAAATGGCAATTGTGTCGAACGCTCGGGGTGTTACAATTCCTGACTTGAGTCGTCGTTCGGGTCGGTCCAAATGATTGGACGGTCCGGGTGGCGGATCATAGGTTTGACAAGACGGGGCTCAGGTGACAGATATATATAAGGGCAATCAGGGCTTGCCCCCTGGGTGTGGCACGGCAACGTAGACTCGGACTGTCCCAGGGCCATGGGATATCTGAATACAACCACGGAAGACCGAAAGTGCTTCTGCGGCAAACACTTCGGGATTTGCCGCAGGCGTTTCCATGCGGACACTTTCACATTTACGAGGACTTATTTAGTTCGACCGCGCTCGGTCCGCCCATTCCAAGTGGCGGCCGACGTGAGCGAGCTATGGTGACTATGTGTCGTTACGTTTGCGCGGGTGGCCCTACTACCGGGTGAGGCCCGATTTTTCTACCCCCCCACGAAGCACGAAATCTCCCAAATGGGTTCAGTGGTACCATGGCGAAGAAAGCATCCTCCTCTGGGCAAAAGCCGCTGGTGATCGTCGAATCGCCGGCGAAGGCCCGCACGATCAGCAAGTTTCTCGGCCGAGGATACACGATTGAGGCCAGCATCGGCCACATTCGCGATCTTCCGCAGGGGGCGAGGGAACTGCCCGAAGAATACAAAAAAGAGGACTGGGCCCATCTTGGCGTCAACGTCAATTCCCAGTTCGAGCCGGTCTACGTGGTGCCGCGCGAGAAGATGAAGCAAGTGACCAAGCTTCGCAAGCTTCTGAAAAACGCCTCGGAACTCTATCTGGCCACGGACGAGGACCGCGAGGGAGAGGCCATCAGTTGGCACCTGTGCGAGGTTCTCAGACCCAAGGTGCCGGTACGTCGATTGGTGTTCCACGAAATCACCAGCGAAGCGATTCGGGAGGCGCTGGCGCATCCCCGGGAGGTTGACTCGCGGCTGGTCCGTGCGCAGGAAGCCCGCCGCATCATCGACCGGCTCTACGGCTATGAAGTGTCGCCGTTGCTATGGCGCAAGGTACGGCCCCGCCTGTCGGCCGGACGGGTCCAGAGCGTGGCGGTCCGGCTGATCGCCGATCGTGAACGCCAGCGCATGGCCTTTGTGTCGGCGACCTATTGGGACCTGTTGGGCACGTTTGACGCGTCGGGTGAAGGGTCGTTTCAGGCAGTGCTCGTTTCCGTGAATGAACGTCGTATTCCGACCCGCCGCGATTTTGAACCCACCACGGGCAAGCTGAAAGATTCGTCGTTGTTGCTGCTCGACGAGGTGCAGGTCGGCCAGTTGGCTGATCGGCTGCGTAGCCAGCCGTCTCGGGTGGCCAACGTTGAGAGCAAGCCCTACGTCTCGAAGCCCTCGCCCCCGTTTACCACCAGCACGCTTCAGCAAGAAGCCAACCGGAAGCACGGCTTTACGGCGCGGCGAACCATGCAGGCGGCCCAGAGTCTGTACGAGAATGGGCACATCACCTACATGCGTACCGACTCGACCAGCCTGGCCCGGACGGCCGTCGAGACGGCCCGCGAGTTGGTCCGGTCGCAATACGGTCCCGAGTACCTGCCCCGCGAGCCACGAACGTATCGAACGAAGGTCAAGAATGCGCAAGAGGCCCACGAAGCCATCCGCCCGGCCGGCGCCCAGTTCCGGGTTCCGGAGGACGTCCGCGGGCAGCTTACGGCCGACGAGTTCAGACTCTACGACCTGATTTGGAAACGAACCATCGCTTGCCAAATGGCCGACGCTCGGGGCCGCCGCACGACGATCGACGTGGCCTCGGACGACGCGATTTTCCAGGCCAGCGGGAAGACGATCGATTTTCCGGGCTATCTGCGTGCCTACATCGAAGGCTCGGACGACCCCGACAGCGATTTGGCCGATCGCGAGGCGGTCTTGCCCTCGGTGGAAGTGGGCCAGTCGCTTGCGTGCACCGATCTGGAGTCGAAGGGCCACACCACACAGCCGCCGGGCCGCTACAGCGAAGCGGCGCTGACCCGGGCGCTGGAAGAGATGGGCATCGGCCGGCCGAGCACCTATGCGTCGATCATCGAGACGATTCTCGCCCGGCAGTACGTATTCAAGAAAAACAACTCGCTGGTACCCACGTGGATCGCCTTCGCCGTGTCGGGCCTCATGGAGAAGCACTTACCCGATCTGGTCGACTACCAGTTCACCGCGGAAATGGAGGACGAACTGGACGCGATCAGCCGCGGCGAGTTGGGACACATCGAGTATCTCCACACGTTCTACTACGGTAATGCGCATCCCGGGTTAAAACGGCAATTAACCAACAAGGTCGACGAGATCGACGCCCGGGAGGTCAGCCGGATTCTGATCGGCACGCCGAGCGACGGCAAAGATGAGGTGGCCGGGGCGGTTTACGTTCGGGTCGGGCGCTATGGGCCGTTCTTGGAGCAGGGCGAGCGCCGCGTGAGCCTGCCCGAGGAAATGCCCCCCGACGAAGTCACCCTCCAGAAGGCCTTGGAAATGCTGGACAAGGCTGCCCAGGGCGATGAACCGCTGGGAATCTGTCCAGAGACGCAGAAATCCGTGTTCCTGAGAACCGGTCGTTTTGGACCCTATGTACAGCGAGGCACCGGCGAGGATGACGAAAAGCCCCAGAACGTGTCGCTGCTCAGAGGTATGCAACCCGAAGACGTCACTCTGGAAACGGCCCTGAAGTTGCTTTCCCTTCCTCGCCAACTGGGAGAGCATCCCGAAAGCTCCGAACCGGTTGTGGCGCACAACGGGCGGTTCGGCCCTTATATCAAATGTGGCACCGAGACCCGATCTTTGCCGGTGGAACTCTCGCCGCTGGAGGTGACGCTCGCGCAGGCGGTCGAGCTCCTGGCCCAGCCCAAGTCGCGACGCGGTGCGGCCCGAACGAGAGAACCTCGAAAAGTGTTCGATGTCTCGCCGGTAACCAAGCAGCCGGTCCAACTGCTCGAAGGCCGCTACGGCGCCTATGTGACCGACGGTACGACCAATGCGTCGCTTCCACGGACCATCTCGCCGGAGGAGGTGACCTTCGA
>CAZWWC010000257.1:0-6698 GCA_964637625.1 uncultured Planctomycetaceae bacterium | reverse complement strand
GTTGCCGCGCGCCCGGGCCAGCAGCGATTTGATCGCCTGCGGCGAAAGCTCCATGACCTCGGCAATATCGGCGTAACACATTCCTTCGAACTTGCTCAACAACACGGCCAGCCGCTGCCGCTCGCCCAGCGACTCGACTGCCCATCGAACGATCTGGCGCGTTTCGGCCTTGGCCAGCCGCCGCACGGGCATCTGGCTGCTGCTCGCCCGCGCCAGGTGATCCATCGGATGAATGCCCATCGGACCGCTTGCGCGAGCGTCGGGCCGCACCTCGTGGCGCCGAGCCAGCGTCCGCAACGCATTGGAAGCCACATGGTTGGCGATCGTGAAAAGCCACGTCGAGAACTTGGCTCCCGGAACATAGGTCTTTCTGGCGCGATACACCCGCAAGAACACTTCCTGCGCAAGGTCTTCCGCCTGGTCGCGGCTGCCCATCAGGTGAGCCAGCAACGCCACCAACCGGTCCTGATAGCGCAGCACCAACTCCTCGAAGGCCGCGGCGCTGTCGTCGCGGACTTCGAGCATCAGCCGCACGTCGGGGTCCCGAAGGGCATATCTCCGGGCGGAGGATTCACTGACGACCAAGTCGGCTTTCCGGCACGGGCCAACGGCACGGACGAGTCCCGGCCGGCCCGGGACCCTGTTCTCTTCTAGTCTAGACCGGTGGCCTCGGCGTGACCAGGAGCGGATACCCGAAGGACCCCACATTCAAGGGGCATCCCCATCGGGTAGCCCCGACATAAGAAGGAACCCCGGCGGCACGCGCAAGTGTCGCGCCCGGGATGCCACTGGCGCGAGCGCCAGTCCTGGGTGCCACTGGCTGCTCGCCAGGTGAGTGGCAGACCAGCGCCATGGGCGCAAGAAAGAAGCCCATGCTCCCATAAGCATGGGCCGGAGATAACACGATCCCGTTGACCCCACCGCCGCCGCGCGAGCCTACCGGAACACGGCCCGAAGCGTGTTCCGAACCGGCTGGCCCGGCACATAATACCTCGCGCGCACCACGTACGGATAGCCGTAGACGACCGGGGCCGGCCCGTAAACCACCGGTGCCGGTCTATAATAGACCACCGGCGCCGGGGCAGCGACGACCGGCCGGGCAACGACGTATGGGGCCGGATACGTATACACCGGACCGACCGGCCAGTAGTTGGCCACGACCGGCGTCGGCCCATAAACGACCGGAGCCCGGGCCACATAGGTCCAACCGGCCGAGGCGACCGACGCGCCGAGCAAGACAATTCCCAAAGCGGCAAGTATTTTCTTCATGGACCCTGACTCCTTCTGTCTGTTCACTTCTCGAAACGCGTGATGTGGCACCCAAGCATCATCCATGATTCACTTGCGCAACCGAAGCCCTTGCTGGGTGGTACTGGCTGCTGGGAGAGCCAGTGCGGACCCCGGAAACGACTATCGTAATTCTAGCTCACGCGGCAGCCGTCGGCAACCTACCCGGCTCGGCCAAGCGACACCGGTTGCTCGCCAAACGGTAGGGTGCGTGCTAGCACGCACCAAGGGGTCTGGGCGGCACCGGTTCTCTCCAGAACATGTCCTACACTATTTCCTTGCGCGTCGCAGTGGCCAAGAGCAGGCACAAGAAAAACGGTCCACCCAACAGGGCCGTGATAATGCCGACCGGCAACTCGGCCGGGGCCATGACCGTCCGGGCCAGCGCGTCGCAAATCACCAGAAACAGCCCGCCGAAGAGCCAACTGGCCGGCGCCAAATAGCGATGATCCGGCCCGATAATCAGGCGGCAGATGTGCGGCGCCATCAGCCCGACGAATCCGATCGGCCCACAGACGGCCACCACCGCGCCGACCATCAGCGAGGCGGCGAGGAAGAGGATTCTCTTCGTCCGCTCGACCTCGACACCGCGGCTGGCGGCCAGTTCCTCGCCGGTGGTGATCAGGTTCAGCTCGTGGGTCAGATAGAAGATGACCAGCGAGCCGGCCACGACTAGCGGCACGACGTCCAACACGTCGCCGAAGCTGACGATCTGGTCCAGCCCGCCCATCACCCAGCGAAGGATGCGATAACTATCGGTGAAGTCGCTGACGTATTGCAGCAGCAGGATGAGGCTCGAAAACGAAAAACTCAGCGCCACGCCCGCCAGGAGCATCGTGGCGGTAGAGAACCCTTGTCGCGCCCGGGTCAGGCCGTAGACCAGTGCGATGGTCAACAGCGCTCCGGCAAACGCCGAGAGTGTGATGGCCGATTTGCCCATCCAACAGGCCGCCAGGCCCAGGTGGATCGCCAGGGCCGATCCGAGCGAAGCCCCGCTGGCCACGCCGAGCGTGAACGGCGTGGCCAGCGGGTTGCGGAACATGGCCTGAAACGCCATGCCGGCCGTGGCCAGTGCCGCCCCGGCCAAGAAGGCCATCGTCACCCGCGGCATGCGGATCTGCCACAGCACGTCGACCAACACCGGATCGTCGCACTCGCCCCACAGCGCCGAGACCGGCACGCGCATCATGCCCACAAACGGCGCGGCAACCAGCACCCTAATCGTCAGAACGAGCAGGATGATGAGTATCATGCCGCGTGTCATGCTGAATCCTCCGGCGCCCCGAGCGGCACCACCATCGGCATGCCGACATGCGGGTGGTCGACGAGCTCGAAGGGGCAACCATAGATCCTTTGCAGCACGTCGGGCCGCATGATCTCGTGCGGTGCTCCGATGAAGACAACGCGGCCCCCGCCGAGTGCGACGATCCGATGGCTTTCCAGCGCGGCCCGATTCACGTCGTGCGTGACCGCGATCGTTGTCAAGTCCGAACGTCGCGCCGTCCGGCGCAACAGGCGACAGATGTCTTCCTGATGGTGATAGTCGAGGAACGTGGTCGGTTCGTCCAACAGGAGGATTTCGCCTCCTTGGGCCAGGGCGGCCGCGATATAGACCTTCTGTCGCTCACCGCCGCTGAGCGTGTCGAGCCGGCGCCCGGCAAACCGGGTCGTGTCGGTCTGCTCCATGGCCCCTCGGGCCGCCTGCCGATCCTCCTTGCCGACCGGCGAGAAAGGGCTCAGGTAAGGATAGCGACCCATCAGCACGAACTGTTCGACGGTAAAGGGAACGGGCTGCGAGTCGGCTTGGGGCACGTAGCTGATCCGCCGGGCGAGCCGCTTGCGTGGGCAGTCGCCCAGCGGTCGGCCGTCCAACAGGATTTTGCCCGAGCCGGCCGTCAGAATGCCCGCCAGACACTTCAACAACGTTGTCTTTCCGGCGCCGTTGGGCCCGACGATCGTGACCGCCTCGCCACGCTCGACGCCGAAGGAGACGCCGTCGAGGATCTTTCGGCCGCCCAGCCAGACCGACAGACCGCAGACGTCGATGGCGTTTTGTGAATCGGCGTTCATGGCGGGTGGAGGTCAAACAGGGCCAATCAATCACGGGCAACCGACGTACGGAGTTGAGCGTAACCATGATACTATCACATGTCGATACGTTTGGGTGTTCGCAAGCCATCATGGGTAGACGACTCTCCCCCGCATCGGCATCGGTCGGGCGTTTTCCTGAGACCGATCGACGTTGTAAAGGGTTGTCTAGAAAGCACTTCTGGAGAGGACGGTCGCGGGGAGCATGTTGATACGAAGAAAAGGCTTGCATTCCTGGCTTCTTTTGACGATATTACGGGATAGAATTCAGTAGATTTGCTCCCCGTCGGACTTGCCGAAAGGCCCCGGCGGGGTTATTTTTTGCCCATGCCATCCGAGCCTTCCATCAAACAAACGGTCGCATTCTTCGACGGGCAGAATCTGTTCCACCACGCGA
Source organism: uncultured Planctomycetaceae bacterium (assembly GCA_964637625.1). Classification (GTDB taxonomy): domain Bacteria; phylum Planctomycetota; class Planctomycetia; order Pirellulales; family Thermoguttaceae; genus UBA11386. Next base: position 2,926 of record CAZWWC010000257.1, on the reverse strand, counting down.
AGGCTGCCTTTGGATACTCCTACCCGAACTACTGTCCGCTTTCACTCGCATCCAAAGTGTGCACTGCGGGCGGATTCAATCTTCATGAAATCCGTTTCTACACCGGGGTTCCTTCCGCCAGACACAACCCAACCTGGAATCGGTTCTGGTCGTCCAAGTTGCTCGCTTTGTCTCACATGGGCATCAAGACGTTCTCGCGGGAGCTTCGCTACCGCAAGAAGACCATTCGTCTTTCCGACGGAATCGACTACTGCGTCACCATGGCCGAGGAGAAGGGCGTTGACGTCCGCATCGCGATTGACATTGTGCGGCTGGTGCGCAAGAGACAGGTGGATGTCGTACTGATCTTCAGCCAAGATCAGGATTTCTCAGAGGTCGCTGATGAGGTAAGGGAAGTCGCCGAGGAACAAGACCGCTGGATTAAGATGGTGTCCGCTTTTCCCTTCAGCCCCAGCGCGAGCAACAAGCGCGGCATCAATAAGACCGATTGGATCAAGATGGATCGGGCGTTTTACGACTCGTGCCTTGACAAGCGTGAGTACCGACTACCCCCAGGAACTTCTTCGGAGCGTTAGGCGTCGTCGGCATCCCTCTTCTCTGCCCTGCCTTGGCGGGGGTCTTGATGCTGCCCACGTGGCTTCTCCAGAGCAAGCACTCCGGTCCAACGATTACACCTCCTACCAGTGGTAAAAGTGTGTCCCATTCGGTACAACATAGGAATTGGTACCCTATTGTCCACGCCCGTTGATCCTGTCGGAGTCGTGATGATCCGCCTGAAACGAAGCTCACCGCCGGTGTGGGAATACCCGAAGTACGAGCCGGGTGAGCCGGTCTCGCTTTTTGTCCCGTGCTACGTCGACCAGTTTTTTCCCGACGCGGCCCGGGCCACTGTCGAGCTGCTGCGGCGGCAGAACGTCCCAGTCGTGTTTCCGGCCGAGCAGACCTGCTGCGGCCAGCCGGCTTTCAACTCGGGCTACTGGGACGAGGCGCGTCGCGTGGTCCACCATTTCTGCGACGTGTTCGAGCCGTATCGGTGGATCGTCGGCCCGTCGGGCTCGTGCGCGGCGATGTGCCGCGTGTTTTTCGAGCACGTCGACCCCGACCCGCGCGTGGTCGAGATCGGCCGCCGCGTGGTCGAGTTGACCGAGTTCCTGGTTGAGGTGCTCGGCGTGCGCGACACCGGGGCCAGCTTCCCGCATAAGGTCACGCTGCACAACGGCTGCCACACGCGGCGCGAGTTGGGCGTGGTCGAGCCGCCAGTGACGCTGCTCGAAAACGTCCGCGGCCTGGAGTATTGTCCCTTGCCCGAAATGGAGGACTGTTGTGGTTTCGGCGGCACGTTCAGCGTGAAGATGCCGGGCACGTCGCTGGCGATGGGCCAGACGAAGGTTGAGAACGTGCTCCGCAGCGGCGCCGAGGTGCTCGTCTCGCCCGACTCGAGTTGCCTGATGCACATCGGCGGCATCCTCCAGCGGAGCGAGGCCGGGCGACGGATTCAGGTGAAACACATCGCCGAGATCCTGGTCGCCGACGAGTAGCGGTCGTGAAACCCGGACTGAGCATTGCGGTGGGCGGTGCCCACCCTACATTCCTTTGGGAACCACAGATGAACACAGATGAACACAGATCTCTCGAAGGTGCTCCGTTTCTGAAAGAGAAGACACCCGGCTTGGCCGAACCGACCGGCTCGGAGGCGCTGGGCCAGTCGTGCGAACGGTCGGCCAAGGAGGTCGAAGCGCTGTTTGCCGGGATCCCCCAGTGGCAGGATTGGCGTCAGGCGGCCCACCAGATCAAGCAATATGCCCTGGCCAACCTCGACCGGCTGCTGGTCGAGTTCGAGCAGAAACTCACAGCCAAGGGAGTCGAAGTCCTCTTCGCCGCCGACGCCGCGGAGGCCAACCGATTGGTGATCGACATCGCCCGGCAGCACAACGTCCGAAGCGTGGTCAAGGGCAAGACCATGGTCAGCGAGGAAATGGAGCTCAACCACAAACTGGCTGACGTTGGCATCCGGGCCCTGGAGACCGACCTGGGCGAGTACCTGGTCCAACTGGCCGGGCAGCGGCCCACGCACATCGTCACGCCCGCCTTGCATCTGTCGGCCGAGGACGTGGGCCGGCTGTTTGCCGAGAAGCTCGACGAGCCGTTTACGGCCGAGCATCGGGCACTGACCGACATCGCCCGACGCCACCTCCGCGAAGAATACTTGAAGGCCGAGATGGGTATCTCGGGCGTCAACTTCGGCGTGGCCGATACCGGCTCGATCGTGATCATCGAGAACGAGGGCAACGGCGGGCTGTCGACCTCGGTGCCGCCGCTGCACGTGGCCTTGATGGGCATCGAGAAAATCATCCCCCGCATCGACGACCTGCCCGTCTTTCTCAACCTGTTGGGCCGAAGCGGCACGGGACAAAAGCTCACGACGTATACCCACGTGATCCATGGGCCGGCGCCGGGCCGCAAGCTGGTGCTGATTATCATCGACAACGGGCGAACCAACATCCTGGCCGATCCGCACTCGCGGAGCGCCTTGGGCTGCATCCGATGCGGCGCCTGCCTGAACCACTGTCCCGTCTATCGCCGCGTAGGCGGCTGGGCCTATGGCTGGGTTTATCCCGGCCCGATCGGCTCGATCATCACACCGCAGATGGTCGGCCTGGACAAGGCCGCCAAGTTGCCCTTTGCCTCGTCGCTGTGCGGGGCGTGCGCCGACATCTGCCCGGTGAAAATCGACATCCCCCATCAACTCGTGTACTTGCGAAAACGCGGGGCCAACGAGCCGTCGTCGGTCAACTCCTGGGTTGAACGGTTGATGTGGCGGTCGTGGGCCTGGGCGATGGGCGGCTCGTGGCGCTATCGGTTGGCGGCGATGGTGGCGCGCTTGGGCGTACGGCTGGCCAGGTTCCTGCCGTGGAAGCCTTGGTAC
>CAZWWC010000256.1:0-6699 GCA_964637625.1 uncultured Planctomycetaceae bacterium | reverse complement strand
GTCATCACGCTGTTGGCCGTTTTCTGGACCGTATACGCCGTTTTCGCCTACGTGATTCCCGCATTTGCGGGCATCGACGCCAAACTCAGTGCCGCGCTTGCCGCCACGGCGGGAACCATCATCGTGTCCGTCGCGCTGGTGGTTGTGGCCCGCTCGATCGAGACTCGCGCGGCCACACAGCAGACGACTCGCGAGAAGAAAATCGCCGTCTACGAACAGTTGCTCCAGTTCATGTTGCGGACTTTCACGGGCACCAAGACGGGCGAACCCATCCCGCAGGCCGACGTCATCCGCTTCATGACGAACTTCGCGCAGCGGATCATGGTGTGGGGATCCAATGACGTCCTGGAGGCGTGGTCGGCCTTTCGTACGACGCTCGCCGACGGCAGCCCCGATGACCTCATACTTGCCTACGAAGAACTCGTCCGAACGATCCGCCGCGATTTGGGCTATCAGAACCCCAATCTCGGCCCAGGGGAGCTTCTCTCGCTGTTCGTCGATGAGGTGAAGGCACCGACTTTGGCGAGCAGACCCGAATAACGCTCGTAGGGTGCGTGCTCGCACGCGCCAATGATTCTCAGCACTGCTGGGCAAGCCAGCAGTGCCACCCTGCCGCAAGCAGAAAGGGGGCAGTCCCGTTTTTGCTGCGCAAAAATCGGGACAGCCCCCTGTGGGTCAATACACCACGACCGTCTTTTGCTCGATCCAGCCTTCCCGGTTGCCGTCGCCCGGTAGGCGGATCAACAGCCAATCGCCTCGGCGATCGACTACCGTAAACTCGGCCCCTTCGACCAGCGGATCGGTGAACGCCGGCTGGTAGCTCTCGGCGTTGCCCTTTCGGGCGATTACCTCCGGCTGGACGACCACGCCGTGCTTCTGGTAGTCGAAGCGGTACCAGTCGTAGCCAGCCGAGATGCTCAACAGCAACGTCACCACCACGCCCGCGATGGCCAGGTGCCGGAACAACCGGCTGTGGAGAAACAAGGCCACCAGACCGAGCAGGAATGTAATCACGGCCATGCCGCCGGCCATGAAGAACTTGGCCGGATAGCCGACCCAATCCTGCCAGAAGAAGACATAGCCCAAAAGCGGCCGCCGCGCGCTACCCTCGGCGCCGGAGCCCAGCGCGTAGTCGAGGTTGGCCTTCAGATTAGGATCGGTCGGCCGATATCGGGTCGCCTCGCGATAGGCGGCGATCGCTCGGCCGCGCTGGTCGGCCTTCATCAGGGCGTTGCCCTGGTTGTAAAGCACCGCCCCGGAGACGATCCCGCGACGGCGGGCCGCCTGGTACATCGAGGCCACCTTGAGGAACTCCTCGGGCGAGGCCGCCCGATCGAACGCCTCTTGGGCCTTGCCGAGTGAAGTGGCCGTTTGAAGATCAACGCCCGGGGTGCAGCCAACGTAGCTCAGCACGCCCAGCCCCAGACAGATCGCAATGAGAATCGCATGTCGGTATCGCATCATCGTAGACATCTCCGCTTCTTGAGTGATCGGACCACCGAGTGAAGCAACAGACCCGCCTCGTCGGCCAGCCCGTTGACGCTCGTGCCGGCCGGTGTATATCGGGTCGCGTCGCACGCTTCGAGCGCGCCCGCCAGCCGGCCGACCAGCTCCTCGTCGGCACCGAACGATCGCAGCCGGCGACACGCGTCGGCCGAGGTCATGCCGGCTTCGGCCACATTGGCCACGTCGGCCACCAGGCCGACCAGCGCGCCGCGAATCCGCTCGGCGCCTTGTTGCGTACTGCTGGCCCTAAGCAGCGTGGTTCCCTCGCGGAGTCGGCGCCGGGCACGGCCGGCGGCCGCGCGGCGCCGCGCCAGCGCCGGATCGGCCAGCCGTCGCCGGACGTACCAGGTGACCGCGAAAATCGCGCCGTAAAGCCCGGCCAAACCGACCAGCCCCAGCGCCCAGTATTCGGCCCGAACCGACTCGTCGGCCAGGTCTTCCGGATCGGTGACGTTGGCAAAGATGCCCTCGCGTCGGACTTCGAGCGCCTCGGGCGTCCGCGCCGTAGAGCCGGCGCCGACGATGTGTCGCCCGGTCAGCGCGGCCGCCTTTTCGACTTGGATCGCAATCGGCTCGGTGTCGAGCGTCACGTAGCGGTTGCGCTCGACGTCGAAATACGAGCCGGGGATCGACGGGAACTCGGTGATCTCCGCACTGAGCGGCCGCAGCGTGTAAGTGAAGGAGCACGTGTCGCCCTTCGTTTCGCGCGTTCCTTCATACGTCTTGAAATTCTCGGCCACGGCCGGCAGTTGCGACAAGTCGGGCGCCGCGGCCGCCGCGAGCGAGCCTCGACCCCGGAGCGCAAGCACGAGTGTCACCGGATCGCCGACCTTACACCTGGTCGGTTTCAGCTCGGCCGACCACGTGAATCGGCCCACCGCCCCGAGGTAGCTCGCCGGGCGGTCGGCCTCGGGCACCTGCTTCACGTCGACCACCAGGCGCGGAGCCACCGCGTAGACCTTCTCGCCGGTCAACCGGCCCACGCTACTGACGCCGGTGGCAAACGTGCCCTTGAGTGTGGCGGGGCCAAACGTATAGCGGCCCGAGCGCTTGGCCACGAACGACCGTCGGAACTCGTAGAGCCAGTACTGCACTTCCTTGTCGTCGGCGTCGGTGCGCAAGACCCGGCGCGGCCGCGGCTGGAACGCCAGCGCGCGGCGCTCGAACAACGAAAAAACCGAACGGTCGGCCAGGTCGTTGATGCTGAAACCTTCGCCGCCGGGATCACGCAGCCGCGAAAGCCACGCCCGGGCGTCTTCGGCCGGTTCGAGCCCGTCGGGCACGCGATCGTCCTCGACCCAGGGAATGTCGAGCGCCGGCGGCGTCGACTGGACCGACAGCGGATTGCGCCGGGCCAGCTCGTCGGGTAGCGCCTTGACCAATACCGACAGCGTGACCGTCACCCGCTCGGTGGGATAAACGCTCGTCGGATCGGCCGTGATCTGCATGCGGACCTCGTCCTGGGCGTCCGGCTCGACAACCTCGAGCGCGAAGACGCGGCCGCGAAGCGTCCGGCCGTCGATCTTGACCACCGGCGCGGGCACCCTAAGCCAGCCGGCGCGCCGGGGCGTCAGCCGGTAGCGGTACGCCCGGCCGCGACGGACCACCTCGGTCCGGTGGCCGTTGATCACGGTTACCTGGGTCGAGTCCAGGTTCTGCGTGCCCGCCGGAGTCACGTCGAAATCGTCGAAACCCACCAGCTCGGGCGGCGAGGGATTCTCGACGTGGTTGAGCGTGACCTGGTATCCGACCGACTCGCCCAGGTAAACGCGGCCGCGTCCAAGCTCACAAAGCACCTGGGGCTCGGCCGCCAACAGGCTCGTCGAGGTTAAAACGGCCACGCACGCAACGACCATTCTGCTCAGTAGAGTCATCGCCATCACCAATCCTTTTCCGTTTTCGGGGGACGAGAGATCGCTTCGAGCAGTGCCTTTCGGGCTTTCTCCTTCTCGCGGCCGCGCTGGCGGACCTGCTCGATAATCGCTTCGGCCTGCTGCTTGGTCAGATCGCGCGGTTGGCGCTTCGCTTGGCCGGTCTTAGGTTGCTGGTCCTTCGGCTGCGGCTGTTTTCCGGCCTTGGGATCCTGCTTCTGCTTGTCTTTGTCTTCGTCCTTGCCTTGGTCTTTCTTGTCCTTGTTGGCCTGGTTCTTGTCCTGGTTTTGTTTTTCTTGGTCTTTCTTGTCCTTGTTCTGATCCTGTTTGTCCTTGTTCTGATCCTGGTTGTTGTGGTTCTGCTGATTCTTGTTGCACTGCTTCAGCGGCTCGGCGATTTCGCGCAGCAGCCGCAGGGCCTCCTCTTGCTTCGGCAAAGCTTCGGCCGCACGGTGATCGTCCAGGTCGGCGGCCGCGTCGGCCACCAATCGTTCGACCTCGGGCCCCAGTTCGACGGCCTTCTCCATGCTCTTTCGCAGGCCTTCCATCTGCTTTCGCGCCGCTTCGGCCGGATCGGGTTTCTCGGCTACCATGGGTTTATCGGGTGCCATGGGTTTATCGGGTGCCATGGGTTTATCGGGTGCCATGGGCGGCTTGTCCGCCCTTGGGTCGGTCTTCTGGTCGGCACTGTTGGACAAGCCAGCAGTGACACCCGCCGGGGACTGTCCCAATTTTTGCGCAGCAAAAATGGGACTGTCCCCCTCGGATCCCTGCTCGTTTTTCTTCTGGGTTGCCTCGGGTTCGGGCGGCGGCATCGTCTTGAGGCCCTGCTTGGCCTTGGCCACCATGATCGGAACCCAACGCTCGACAAACCGCTGGCGCCAGGCCGTCTCGGCCAGGTCCGGCTCGGCCGGCTTGGAGCCTGCCCCGGAACCAGGTTTCTGGGTGCCTGGGCTCCCGGCGCGCCGGGACAGCGCTGGCCCAGAGCCCTGTTCTTCCGGGACACCGCTGCGCTTTGTCCCGGGCACCCCTTCGTTCGCTCCATGGTCTTGGGATACGCTCTTAGCCTCGCCGACCAACTCCTCCTGCCGGCCGACGGCCTTGTGGACCAGGTCCGCATACGGCGTAACGACCGTGGTAATCTGGTCGAGGTTTTCGATCGCCTCGGCCTGCGGCCCGCGGGCGTCGGCCGGCGATTGCTCGGCCAGGTGCTCGGCGGCCGTGCGCATCGACTCGCCCGCCCGATCGGCCAGGCCGGATAGCAATTGGATCGCGCGGTTGCGCTGCTCGGGGTCCATGTCCGTGAGCCCGCCGGCGCCGGGTGCGCTGCAAGTGCCGCCCGACAGATTGCAGGTCCCCGGCGCCGCAGCAGCGGCGCCGGTCGCGCCGCCGCCCTCGGGAGAGGCAGGTTGGTTGATTTCCTGAGCGATCTTCTGCTTCAGCGGGTCAATGTCTTCGACCAGTTCGCGCTGAGCGCTGCCCATCTGATGGACGGCCAATCGGTGCAGGGGACTGGGCTCGCGGCCGTCGAGCGCTCGGGTGGCCCCGTGGAGTTGGCCTTGCTGTCCCTCAAGCCACTTGAGCATCTCGGAGAGCTTCATCTTTTCGATCCGCTTCTGCCGGTCGATGTCCTTCCACACGTGGTCCATGTGGCCCAGCCACAGCCGGGCCAGCTCGATGTTATACCGGGCGTCGGCGTGCTCCGGCTCTGCGGCCAGGCAGTCGCGCCAGTGGCCCAGCGCCGTGGCGATCAGCTCCCGGGCCTGGCCGCGGGCGTCGGGCTGAGCCGCCGCCGGTTTCTCGCCCAACGCGGCCTTGGCTCGATCGGCGGCCAATCGGCCCAGGTTGTAATGGCACCGGGCGGCCAACTCCACCTCCGGCGTAACGGCTGCCTGCTGGAACAACGGGATCGCCTCGTCCGGCTTTCCCGCGGCCGCCTTGGCGCAGGCCACGTCGTAGAGGACTCGGGCATCACGGGGCTGTTCCTTTCGAGCTTCGTCAAAGGCACCGGCCGCCTCGTCGAACCGGCCGGCCTCGTAGTGCTCGATCCCCTGGCGGATCTTTTTCGGCACGTCGTTCACTCCGGCCTCGGCCGCAGAGGGCCAGGCGACGACCATGAGCAACAGTGTGCCGACGGCGGCAAGCGGCACCGGCTTTCGATTCGGTCGAAGCATCTTTCGATGCAAAATCGGGTGGCATGCTCTCGCTTGCGTGAGCATGTTCTTTGACAACGGAGCATGGCCACGCAAGCGAGGCCATGCCACCCAACGACGAGCCGGTCTTCGTATAGCAATCGTTTGCACGTTTATTCTTTGCACGATGGATCCTCCGGATGGACGGTCAGGGTTGTCTGTTTCTTCGCATGCGCCGGAACAGTCATTTCCACCAGCAGCAGGCCCAGGCCCAGCAGGAGGAACCACTGGAACCGCTCATGGTAGCGGCGCCGCTGTTCGGTGCGCAGCTCGCCGTGGGCCAGCCCCGACAAATGGTCCTCGTAGATCTGGCCCAGATCGTACGTCTTAGTGCCGGCCGGGATATAGGCCCCGCCGCTGGCCAGCGCGATTTGCTCGAGCAGCTTCTCGTCGACCTTCGACCAGATTTCCTTGCCGGCGTATTTCATGTACTTCAATTGGCCGTCGTCGCCGCGGATGGGAATTCGGGCACCCTCGGCCGAGTCGCCCAGGGCGACCGTGAAAATCTTGATGCCTCGCTCGGCGGCGTGCCGGGCGGCCTCCTCGGGCAGCGACTCGTGGTCCTCGCCGTCGGTGATCAGGACGACGGCCTGGTCGCGGTCGCCCCGCTCGGGCATCGCCTCGATGGCCTTGCGGATCGCATCGCCGATGAGTGTTCCGCCGCGCGGCGCGCTTTGCGTGTCGACTTCTTCGAGCATCATCTCGAAGAAACCGTGATCGGTCGTCAAAGGGACTTTGACCACGGGCTTGCCGGCGAAGACGATCAACCCGACGCGGTCGCCGACGACCCGCCAGAGCAGATCGCGGATGTCCGACTTGGCCCGTTGGAGCCGACTGGGAGCGACATCCTCTGCGGTCATGCTTCGCGAAACGTCGAGCACGACGAACACGTCGGCGCCGCGCTGGGTGACCTCTTGATAATAAGCGCCGAATCGCGGGCCGGCCGCCGCCGTGATCAACAGTCCCATCGCGACGACCAGCGCCGCGCCCTTGAACCAGGGCCGTGGGCCGGCCAACGGCGGCATGAGCCGCCCGCGCATCGGGGCTTCGGCAAAACGTTCGGCCGCCGCGCGGCGCCGCCGATGGGCCCAGACCAACAGCCAGGCCACGGCCGGCAGCAGCCACAGGGC
>CAZWWC010000255.1:0-6701 GCA_964637625.1 uncultured Planctomycetaceae bacterium | reverse complement strand
ATTGATGTGATAGAGCAACTGCAACTGGCCCGGCTCGGCCGAAAGGTTGGTCACCGTGTCGACAAACCGCACACCCGGCTCGCCGGGGTTCGTTGTGTAGGTGGTCCTCAAGCGGAGCTTGTTGCCGAAGGGCCGACACTCGTCGACCGTGCCGCTGACCGTGACCTCGCCGGAAGCGTCGTCGATCGAGACTTTAACCTCGTGCGCCGGCGTGTTCTGGATCTTGCCGTGCAAGGGCCAGCGCAACGTCCCGTTGTCGTCGAACACCGGAGACCCGTTGCTCTGGAGGCCGCATCGGGCCAGCAGTTCGTCGAACCCGTCGAGCCAGCCCAGCCCGTCGGGCGTCTGGAGGTTGACCAGCGACGGATGGACCGGTCCGCGCATCGGCGACTGCCAGCCGAGACGGACCTGGCCGAGCGTGGCCCGGTGGATGCCCATGCCCCGGGTGGGTACCACCACGAAACGAAACACGCCGTTATCTACTTCGATGACGTCCACCCCGTCGCGCAGGCCGCCCCGGAGCCGCCGCTTGACGATGCTGATGCCCTCGGGCACGCCGTCGGCGTCGGCCGAGGTCAAGCGGATCTCGTCGGTGTATTGGTCATCCTCGACGTCGAGGAGTATCCATGTTCTCTTGGCCATCTTCGAGAGTCTCCTGTGTTTTTTCCTGGGAAGAGCCGGGAATCATCTCAGCGTACACGCCCATAATACGGGACATGTTACGGCAAGAAGGAAACTCTTGCCAGTGGCCGCGCTGGAAAATAGGGGCCCTGGGAGAAAGGCAAAGGCGGCGCGGTGGCGCCGGTTCTCGAACCGGGGTCGCCCAAGGCGACAAGAGGTTGTGCAAAACAGACCTATTTGACCTCTCGTGCCTTCTCGCTTGCAGCTTCGGCACACCGTTTCAAGAAACGGTGCCACCCGGGAAGCGCTGCCCCAGACAGCCGAGAACTGGGGCTTCACTTAGCTGGAGCCACCAGCCACCCGCTCTGCCACGCTGGGTTTTCAACAGAGTCATGCAGGCTCAAAACTCGCCGTTGATTGGCGGTTCGCCCGGCTGATTGTCCCGCGTTCCCAAGGCGCGCCATATTGGCAACTCGATCGACTCATCGATCGGCCGAACCGACCCGTCCATCAATGCGACGTGGACGATCCCCGGGTGATAGCTTCTCGCGGTGACGGCCGCATAGGTCGGCTGCGTCGTGCTCTTGCCCTCTTGCAGCGAATTGTAGTCGACGTCGTACGTAAGACCGTCCGAGTGGAGATAAGATACGACCGTGTTCGGCGTAAAGACGGTGGTAAAGCCGCTGTGGTGCACGCGTCCGTCGCACCATTCGGTGTGGCCCGTGTTCTGGTTGGTCGTCGGTCCCAGCTTGAACTGCCCGCCGGCCAAAGCGGCAACGTCGCTGGGTTGGCCTGGCGGCACGGGCCCCGGGTCGGCCGTGTTGCGAAAATACGAAGTGAACGCCTTGACCTCGGCGATACAGAGCGTGCTAGTCAACCCGTCGGAGAAATCTCTCGGACGCAGCCGGCTGTTGACGAAGAACGCTCCGTCGCCTCCCTGATTGGCTGCCGGATCGTAGACCAGCCACGTACCGAAGTTGAAACCGTAGGTTTGTGGGTAGATGTAGGGATCTCCGTTTTTCGTGCGAACCGTGTCGTTCGGATCGCTCGGGCAAAGAAAAACGGGAATCCGCAGCATGGGAACGCCCGTGTCCCGTTGTGCGTCCCAGGCAACGTTCAACCGCACACGGTCGTAGACGCTGCGCTGCTCGAGATAGGGCAGAATGCGTCCGTGGATCGACCAGGAACCGTTATTGCCGCTGAGCACCGTGCCCGGTGTGATACAGAAGCTCGGAGGAAACACCGAGTTCCCGACAAGGTATCCATGCACGGCCAGGCCGAGCTGTTTGAGGTTGTTTTGGCACGATGAGCGCCGCGCGGCCTCGCGAGCCGCCTGGACCGCGGGAAGCAGCAGGGCGACCAGGATGCCGATGATGGCGATCACCACCAGCAACTCGACGAGCGTAAAACCCTCCCGATTTCGCTTCGAATCGTTCCACCTCATGTCTCAGTTCCTCTTCAGCTTCCTTTCTTCATCTCCTCGCCCGGCGCGACGGTTGAGAACTGCCGCAGCGCTAGTCCGTCTTCGCCGAATCGGTCCTGGGCGGGCGACAGTAGGAAAGGGCCAGCAACGCATAGGACGTCACCAGGTTGGGATCGGTCTCAAACCAGCGAGGATTCTTGTTGACCCAAGAGCCGCCCGGCTGCTGGCGCCGGGCCAATTGCTCGGCCAACTCCTTGCGCCAGTCGTGCTTCACTCCCTTGGCGTCCTCGAAGTAATCGACGCCCAGAACGTCCATCGTCTTGGCAAAGGTGTGGTAGTAGTAATAGAGTCCCGCCGTGCCCATGCCCGGGTTGCTTTTCACGCCATAATGTTTGCGAATCCACCCGACGGCCGCTTTCAATCGAGGGTCGTCTTCGGTGAGCCCGGCGTAAATCATGCTTTTCAACCCGGCATAGCTCATGGTTCCGTAGCTTCGCAAGCCGCCCTCGGGCGTCTGTCGCTGCTTGTCCATCCTCGAAAGGGTGCACGTGTAGTAGAACCCTCCGTCGTTGACCTTCGCGGCAAAAGGCGTGGTGTTATGCTCGGTTTCCAGGTTCTGACACCGCGAGACGAACGTGAGGGCCTTCCGGATCGCTGGGTCGTCTTTGCACGTCTTGCATGCCGTAATCGCGTCGAGCAAGAACGCCGTGTTGGACAGGTCGGGACGACTCTTATCCCCGTAGCCGACGCCGCCGTAGCTGAGGTCCGATTGGTCCTTGCCCTTGTCCTCATCCCATTGCAAACCTCGCAGGCGAGCCTCCGCGTTTTTCAGCAGCTTGTCGTAACGACCGTCCACGTTGGCCTCTTTGAGACAAAGCAGGGCCACACAGGTCTCGTAGTTGGGCAGCCTCGATTTGGGCGGGTGGATTCCGCCGTTCGGCTGAACGTATTTCTCGAGGTATCGCAGCCCCTTGGCCACCGCCGGATCGTTCACGCTACGCCCGCTGCGGAGCAGGGCCGTCGTGGCCAGGGCCGTGATGCCGCTTCCGGCGAAACTGCTGTACGACCCGTCCTCGGCCTGGCCGTGCCGCGTGAGATAGTCCACGCCGCGATCCACCATCGCCGCGAGCGCCTTTGGGTCGGGTCCCACTCGGCTCTTGGGAGACGCTGCCCCGGCACTGGACCCGACGGCAAGCAGAAGCGACAAGACGGTCGCGGTAAACGACAAGACTTGGCGCCGAGGTCTCATAACCGTCTCCTTTTCTCGGTTTCGTGGTTGCGCTCGGCGAGCGCGACCGTCGCAGCGCCAGCACGGGCAGACTGTGCATTTCTCGTGCCGAGGGGACCATCGCCGTCGAGATTCCGGCGGAATGCCTATTAAATGGCCGGTAAAAAGGTATGCCTTCGCCGGAGGCCCGATCGACGTGTCGAATTCTCCGACACGGCCGTCGATTGCTCCGACAGCCGACGGCAAGGCATTTGGTTTCGAGCGGAAGCGATACCATCTGGTATGTTATACCCGGCTTGGAATCTCGCCTTGGGAGTAGACCCACGTCGTGTCCAGGGTCTACCACCGTCAGTAGTTCCAAATTCTATTGAGACCTGGCATTGTCATTCTGCTGGCATTGTCATTCTGAGCGTAGCGAAGAATCTCCTTGGACAATCGAGATCCTTCGCTACGCTCAGGATGACCTGCTGAGGTGTCAGTCAGCCAAATTCGGAACTACTGACCGTGGCAGAGAGCCGTTCGTTGGTGAGGACAGGTGTCATGGCGATTTCCTGGGAAGACCGTCTCTGGAACTCCCGATCGATAAAGCGAATAGTGAAGCCTTTGCTCCGGCGATATTTAGTCGGGACCTGGGAGCCTTTCCGAATGGAAGCAGCGGAAGGGGTCTACCCTTCGAACCTGCAGCGGCTAGGCCTGTATCTGCACGTGCCCTTCTGCCGTCGGCCGTGCGCCCACTGTCCCTACAACCGTGTCAAGTACGATGTGTCGCTCTACGAGAAGTACGATCGCGCGGCCCACCAGGAAATCGATCTGGCGGCCGCACGGTTGAGCGCGGGGCCTGCAGGCCGCGAACGATTGCGGATTGGTTCACTCTATGTCGGCGGGGGCACGCCTACGATCGAGCCTGAGAGCCTGGCCCGGCTCGTGACGCACATTGTCGAGGTGTTCGGTCGGCCCGAAGAGATTTGTGTCGAGTTGCATCCCGCGGCCATGGATGAAGGCTGCTTGAAGCTCCTCAGGCAGATCGGCGTCACCATGGTGTCCGTAGGAGTGGAGAGCTTCTCGGATCGTCTCCTGGGGTTGCTCGGCCGGTCGCACGACGCGGCCACCGCGGAAGACGCCGTGCGCCGCGCCGTGGCGGCGGGTTTCGACACGGTGAATGCCGACATGATGTTCGCTCTGCCGACACAGACCCTCGAAGAATGGAACCGGGACGTCCGGCACGTCCTGGCGCTTGGCGTCGACCAGGTGTCGAGCTACCCGATTTTCACCTTCCCCTACACCGACCTCGGGCACCGGTTGAGGATCCATCGGATTCGACGCCCGCCGGGTGATCTGATCCGGAAGATGCTTGCGGTCGTGCGCCGTCGGGCCGGGGAGCACGGGTTTTCGCGGTGCTCGGTATGGTCGTTTGGCCGATTCGGACGGAAGAAGTTCACCTCGACCACTCGGCACCACTACCTAGGGATCGGCCCGAGCGCCGCTTCAATGTTGCCCGGACGGTTCTTCGTGAACACCTTTTCCGTCGAGCAATACGCCGCCGCGCTTCCTCGCCGTTTGCCCGTGGCGCTGGCCATGCCCGTCAACCGCCAACTGGAAATGACGTATTGGCTGTACTGGCGAATTTACGAGATGAGGATCCCCGCGCGGGAGTTCTCCCGGGTTTTCGGCCGGGACCTCGAAAGCGTCTACGGCAGCCTGTTGAGACTGCTTGTCCGACTTGGCATACTCAGCCGTGAGAACGGCGACTACCGGGTCACCGAAAGATCCGCGTACTGGGTTCATCGCCTCCAGAACGAGTACGCCCTGAACTATATCAATCGCCTCTGGGGCACCTGCCGAAATGAGGCGTGGCCCTCCGAGGTGATTCTGTAACGGGTTGTCGGAGGACATCGAGGAGCAGACCGAAGTTCCCTGGTCCCAAGCGCGCCCGGCAGGACTCGAACCTGCAACCTGCGGATTAGAAGTCCGCTGCTCTATCCGTTGAGCTACGGGCGCTCATCTCTTTCCTGTCTCACAAGTCGTTTTTTGGCAATATGTTGCGTGTCTTGACCTCGGGTTGTGTCATGGTATACTAAAGTGTGGTGTAGCCTGACGACGCCCTATATGACGCCACTACACCTGGACCTACACCTGCGGCTCTACACCTGTTGCTACCGATTGAAAGGGTAGGTGTCATCATGGCCAAAACTCAGAAACCAAGTCCCGACTTCCCGTTGTTTCTTCACGCTTCCGGTCAGTGGTCGAAGAAGATCGGCGGCAAGATGTTCTACTTCGGTAAGGACCCGGAAAGAGCGCTGGAGCGTTACAAGGCCCACCTTGCCGGGAAACAGACAAAAACCACTACCAAGAACGTAGCAAAGGACGGGCGACCCGGCAAGCCACACAAGGATTACCCTCTCTACGCCCACCACAACGGCCAGTGGGCCAAGAAGGTCCGGGGCACTACCCGATTCTTCGGACCTTGGGCCGATCCGCAGGGGGCCTTGGACAAGTGGCTTGAACAGAAGGACGATCTATTGGCTGGCCGGGAACCAAGGCTCACGGGTGAGGGCTTGACCGTTCGTTCACTGGTCAACCAGTTCCTCGAAACAAAGGAAAACCTCGTCAAGACCGGGGAACTAACCAAGCGGACTTGGGAAGACTACAAGCTCATTGGCACCAAACTCGTCAAGGTTTTTGGCCGGAGTCGTCTCGTGGCCGACCTGCGCCCCGCCGATTTCGAGAAACTCCGAAGAGAGTTTACCAAAGGGCAGGGGAAGAAGCGCCGGGGGCATGGTCCGAACACCTTGTTAAACGACATTGGTCGCGCTCGCGTCGTGTTCAATTATGCATACAAGCAAGGGCTGATTGATCGACCGATCGTGTTTGGCGATGGGTTCAAGAAACCCAGTCCGGTCGTCCTTCGCCGTGAACGGCAGAAAAACGGCCGAAAGATGTTCACGGCCAAACAGATTCGCACCATCATCGAGAAGGCGGGACTGCAATTGAAAGCCATGATTCTCCTGGGGATAAACTGCGGTATGGGCAACCACGATTGTGCCACACTGCCGCTTTCCGCGCTCGATTTGAAGACTGGCTGGTTGGACTTCGGCCGATCCAAGACAGGCATCGAAACACGTTGCCAACTCTGGCCGGAAACGATTGCAGCGCTCACGGAAGTCTTGGCTAATCGACGTGAACCGAAGGATAGGGCACATGCCGACAAGGTGTTTATCACCAAGTATGGGTTCCCATGGTTGTCCAAGGGCAAGACTCAGCGTGACAATCCCATCTCGAAGGAGACGGCCAAGCTGCTAAAGGCACTGAAGATTCATCGTCCGGGGCTGGGGTTCTACGCTTTGCGTCATACCTTTGAGACGATCGGTGGGGAGAGTATGGACCAGGCCGCTGTCGATCGTATCATGGGCCACGCGCCCCGAGCCAATG
>CAZWWC010000254.1:0-6703 GCA_964637625.1 uncultured Planctomycetaceae bacterium | reverse complement strand
GAACCAGCATGTCCGTCATTTCTCAACCCCGCGCATCCTTAATCCGGATGAACCATTATTAAGGATTGCATTCTGAAGACCAAGGATTCCGATGCTTTGACTGCTTGCAACATTGAGTTTGGATCGCTGATCAGCGGCTAACAAAGCCATGCACCGGAGATCGCGAATCCGGCGTTTTCAAAATGCACCGTCACCCGTGCGATCCTGGTGATGGCCAACGATGTATTGCTGCGATTGAGTGGCTGGGGCTGGAGCGCAGCGAAGCCCCAGTATTTTGTCCTCTGGGGCACCGCTTCGCTATGCCCCAGCCACCCGCACGTTAGTCCATTCTATCTGTGTTTATCTGTGTGCATCTGTGGTTCCATAAAAAAACTGTGGTCTAAATGTGAAGATTCTCCACTTGCCGACGAACGTCGCCTCGCAGATTTCGACCACGGTGCGTGCGCTTAGGCAGCTCGGCGTCGACGCGCGGGGCCTGGTCTGGAACAACGGACCTTTCTGCGATCCACGTGAACTGGAGTTGCACGAAGGCATTTCGCTGCGTCGCCGTCCGATTCGAGCCGCTCGTGCACGACTTGTCTGGTGGCGCGAACTTCGTCGCGCGGTCGATTGGGCCGATCTGGTCCATTGGCATTTTGGCGACCGTGTGTTGCCGTTGGGGCTGGACCAGCGCACGATCGTTGCCTCCGGCAAGCCGCGGCTCGTCGAGTTCTGGGGCAACGACATACGGATCCCCCAGCGTGAGGCGGCACGCAACCCATACTATGCTCGGACGGTCGACCAGCGCGACCGGTGGCCCAGGCGTCGCCGGGCTTCGCTTGCCACCCAGCGTCGACTGGCCCGGGCGGGCTTCGTTTGTCTGCTGCCCGGGCCCGAGCTGCGATGCCATCTTGAGGACGAGTGGTTCCCGGCGGTTTATCAGATGCGCTCTCGGGTAATACTCTCGGACCACCAGCCCACCTATCCGGCACCCGATGCGGCGGAGCCGCTGGTGGTCCATGCTCCTTCGCACCCGGCTCGAAAAGGGACCGACGCGGTGCTCCGCGCGGTCGAGCAGCTCCGCCGGCGTGGATGCCGCTTTCGGTTCGAGTTGATCCACGGCCGGCGCCGCGACGAAGCGCTGGCAATCGTTCGTCGCTGCGATGTCTTCCTCGATCAGTTCGTCTTGGGCGCCTATGGGCTGGCGGCGGTCGAGGCGATGGCACTGGGCAAACCGTGCGTGGGCTATATCTTGCCCGAGCTGCTCGACGCCTATCCGGCCGAGTTGCCCATCGTCAATGCCGAGCAAGACAACTTGACCACGGTGCTCGAACGTCTGTTGCAGGACGGCCCGCGCCGGCACGAGTTGGGCCGGCTTGGCCGAGCCTACGTCGAGCAATATCACGACGCACTGGGCGTCGGTCGGCAGTTGATCGAGATCTACCGAGGGCTGCTCGGGATACCGTCACGGTGATCCCCCTCTCGGTGGTGGCTCTCGCTTTCTTGGGCCAAAACGGCTTCGGTGGCGTCTATACTGGTGGAAGCCCCCAAGGGACGACCGCATGGACCCAATTGGCCCGGAGAACCTCGAACGACTGCTGGCCAAGCACGGCGGTGCGCTGGTGCTCTATGCGCGGCAGTGGACCGCCGCGGCCGAGGACGTCGTACAAGACGCGCTGCTTCAGTTGGTCCAGCAACGCCGGGTGCCCGAAAACGTCGTTGGCTGGCTCTATCGGGCAGTTCGCAACGGGGCGATCAGCGCCGCACGGAGCGAAGATCGTCGTCGGCGACGCCACCGGTTGGTTGCAGACCGCAGCACGTCGTGGTTCAAGCCGGCCGACGGAACGAATCTCGACGCGGCGGCTGCCGCCGAGGCACTCAAATCGCTGCCGATCCACCAGCGTGAGACCGTGGTGGCCCGGCTCTGGGGAGGACTTTCTTTCGGCGAAATCGCCAAGCTCACCGGTACGTCGTCGAGCACGGCGGCGCGGCGTTATCAGGCCGCCCTGGCGGCCATGCGGGAAAGGTTGCGTGTGAAATGCCCAGAAACGAAGAACTTCCGGCCGAACTGAAAGCGTTTGAAGCCGAACTGGCCTCGCTGGTGCCCGAGGATGAACGTCTCGATCGGGCACGGCTGCTGTTTGCCGCCGGTCGGGCGTCGGCTCGAGTCCGATCGAGGGTCGTGGCTCGCGCCTGGGCAGCGGCCGCCGGCGCGATGACGGTCGTGGCCGCGTCGCTCCTGGTCGCGTTATTGGTTCGGCCCGAGCCGCCGGTGAAAATCGTCGAGCAAATCGCTAGTGCAAAGGATGGGGTGGCTGGGACAAAGCAAAGCGGTGTCCCAGAGGATCCAGGTGTGGTCGAGGCAAAGCGGAGCGGTATCCCAGATTATCCACTTCGTTACCCCATGCCGGAGGAACCGAGTGTCCTGGCCGCGGTATTCTTCGGCGCGCCGGACCATCTGGCCAGCCCGCTCCGTTTATCAAGAGACTATCCCGGATTGCGGGACTGGACTCTGCACGAGGGCTTCGACCGTGGGCCACGGCCTACCGTACACAGACAAGCGACCACACCAAAGCCGCCGGAACCCAAGTCGTATCGTGAGCTGCTCAACGAGTGGGTCAAGACCAACGGATGACGAGTAGGGTGGGCATTGCCCACCGATTAGGTCAGGTAGGTCAAGCTGTGCCTGACACTCCCAAAGAACAGATCAGGAGTCCCTAATCATGAAACGCAAGTTCTGGGTTTGTCTCGCTTTCGTCGTCGCCTTTGGCTGGACGGCCGTTTCTCTGGGAGAGCAAGAAGAGCCAAAAGTCACTCGCATGACCGTCCATCCGGCGGCCCAACCACGGCCGGCGCTGAAATACAGACTGCTGCCTGGCTTTCTGGAGCGGCGGCCGGGCAACGCGGCGGTGATCTACAACCGAATCTGGGCCGAGAACTCCATACTGCAGCAATACGTCCAGGAGAACAGGGACGAGATCTATTCCTGGATCGACATGCCCCTGGACAAGCTACCCCAGGAGAAGGTTAAGAAATTCGTGGGAAGGACCTCGGGTGTCTATCGAGATTTCAAATGGGCCGCGCGGCTCGAATCGTGCGACTGGTCCCTCCCGATCCGAGAGGGTAACTTTCTAGCAGTGCTCTTGCCCGACATCCAGCAGGCCCGTGAGCCTGCTCGTTTTCTTGCCATCCGGGCTCGTTTCCAGATAGCACACGGCCGATTTGACGAAGCGATCGATACGCTCCGCGCCGGCTACGCCCTGGGACGAAACGTGGCCGAAGGGGAATTGCTCGTATGCGACCTGGTCGGCATCGCCATTTGCAGTGTGATGTCTCAGCAGATCGAAACGATGATCCAGCAACCCGGCTGCCCCAATCTCTACTGGGCCCTGACGGACTTGCCCCGTCCCCTTGTCGACACGCGTGAGGCGTTTGAAGTCGAGCATGGCCTGCTCGACCTGGCTTTTCCCGAGTTGCGTCACGCCGATGATCCGACCGGGGGCGCCGAGTACGCAAAGCTATGGATCGATCGGATGGTGCGAGAGCCGTTCTACTGGAATCAAGACCCGGTCTACTGGAAAGAGTTGGGCAATACGCCGGATCCAGAGCAGCAATTGAAACTGCGGGCGGCATTGGCGGCAATGATCATCCGGGGATATCCGAAGGCCCGCCGGGCACTGATTGCCCAGGGACGTTCACCCCAGCAGGTCGACGCCATGCCGGTGACCCAGGTCGTGGCCATCTACACGCTCCAGACCTACGAAGAGCTCAGGGATGAGATGTTCAAGTGGTTTTCGCTGCCTTGGAACGAGGCGAAGGATGGGCTCGAGACGGCCCAGAGGCGTCTGACATCCGAAGGTCGCCGGCGTGAAGTAATCCCCCTGGCCAGCACGCTCCTGCCAGCGTTGGCGGCGGTAAAACGTGCCGAGGCACGCTGCGAGCGGCAAATCGCCTTGCTGCGAACGATCGAGGCCTTGCGGCTCTACGCCGCCGCGCACGACGGCCGGCTGCCCGAGAAGCTCACCGACATCACCGAAGTACCCATCCCGATCGATCCCTTCACCGGCAAACCGATTGAGTGCAAGATCGACGGCCAGCTGGCGGTTCTCGAAGTCTTTCATACCCCCGACGCCTTTCATAGCAAGACGCCGGACCGCCGGATTGAAATCAGGATTGCCAAGTGAGTAGAGGACATTTCAAAACCGGTGCTCTGATTGTTGTCATTCTGAGCGCAGCGAAGAATCTCGGCTTTCGCGGGGGGGAGATCCTTCGCTTCGCTCAGGATGACCGTTTTGAAATGCCCTCTAGTGAGTGGGGATTGGGGATTGGGGATTAGGGATTGGAGAGTAGAGTGCGTGACGCGCCGGGTGCCACTGCTGGCTTCTCCAGCAGTGCTGACGAACCGTTAGCCGTTGCGCCCTCGCGTGCCAGCACGCACCAATGGATATGAGAAAACGTGGTGCGTGTGAAACACGCACCCTACCCGAGTAGCAGAAACTGATTGGAGAGGGAGATTTCCCGTGAAGAGAACAATCCTATGCGTGTTGGTTGCCGTTGTGCTTGCCGCGGGTTCCTTTGCCCATGCCGACGCACCGTTTGATCCGGCCGCCCGGGCCAAGGTAATTGCCCCGTTTATTGAGGAAGAGACCGTGGCCGTGATCCACGTCGATTTCTCGCGGATCGACGTCGACGCCGTTGCCGAGCAACTGGTGAAGTGGGTGCCGGGAGCGTTTGGCGATGGCTGGGATCCGAGGTTTCAGAAGGCGACGCTTGCAGTGATTTCCGAGGCCGGCATCCGAGAAATGTATCTTGTCGTCACCTTGGCCGGCGCGCTGCGAGCGGAAGAAAACCTGCTATTTGCCGTCGTACCGCTCCCGGCCGACGTGAACCGGTACGTGCCGGCCCACGAGTTGCGTCAGGCAGAAGTGTTGCGGGAGAAGATGGACGCCGGCCACTATTTCACGGCGTTTGCCCGAAGGAACGGTGTTCTGCTGGCGGGCACGCGAGAGACGGTCGACCGGCTGAAGCGGATCCAGCCCGACGTTCGACCGGAACTCGAAAAGGCCTTCGAGGCGGCCGGCGATACGACGGCGCAGGTGCTTCTGTTGCCGCCGAAACACACGGTCCGGGCGATTCGAGAGATCATGCCCGAGTTGCCCGAGCAACTCGGCGGCGGGCCGAGCGACGTGCTGACCCGGGGGTGCCTTTGGGCGGCGGTGGGCATCGATCTGCCGCCGAAGACGCCCATCCGGGCCGTCGTCCAGTCGGCCGACCACGAGGCAGCCAAGGCCATGCTGGCCAAGTGGAAACAGTTCGGCCAGTTGCTGGAGCAACACAAGGACATTCGGCGAGACATACCCGGCTTCAAGAAAATCTGGCAGGTCTTGACACCACAGGTCCAGGGCGATCGGCTGGTTCTCGTCTTGGACGAGCGGAACCAGGGAGTTGCCAGAGTGATGACCCTCCTGAAGCTACCGGCGATGGAGGCAAGGGAGAACGCCCGGCGAATACAGTCGATGAACAATCTTAAGCAACTTGGCCTCTCGATGCACCAATACCACGATACGCATAAGGCCTTTCCCGCGGCAGCCAGCTACGACAAGGATGGCCGTCCGCTGTTGAGTTGGCGCGTTCACATTCTGCCCTACCTCAATGAGGGAACACTCCATAAGGAGTTCCACCTCGACGAGCCGTGGGACAGCCCACACAACAAGAAGCTGATTGAAAAGATGCCGGCCGTCTACCGTTCGTCGGCCTCGAAACTCTCGGTCAAAGGACGAACGAATTACGTCGTCGCAACGGGCCCGGGCACCGTTTTCGACGGAAACAAGGGGATGAGTTACAAGGATATCACCGACGGCATGAGCTTAACCATCATGGTCGTCGAGGCGGACGACACCCACGCGCCGATCTGGACCAAGCCGGAGGATCTGCCGTTCGACCCCAACAACCCCAAGCGAGGTCTTGGCGGATTGCGTGGCGACTATTTCCTGTCAACGTTCTGCGATGGTTCGGCCCACGCACTGTCGCCGGCCATCGACCCGGAAACGCTCCGCCGGCTGTTTCTCCGCAATGATGGGAAACTGATCGACTACAAGAAGCTCCACAAGCGATAGCGGCGCGCCACAGGGTCGCGTGGCAGTGACCGCGGGCTGCCGCCCGCGGCTACGACCTTTCTTGACGCCGAGTTGGGGCACCGCAACATTCTGAGTAATAGCCGTGGGCGGAAGCCCACGGGAAAACCGGCCTATCGCCAGCCGCTCCCCACGAGTAGAATCCTCCCGTAATCGACAGCGGTCTTTCCGCGCGCAGCGGCACCGGCCGCCGCCGAGACGCTTCACCCTAAGTATTTACCAAGAAACATGTTACGATACTGGACCGCCGGAGAATCGCACGGCCGTGGCATCCTCGCCCTGGTCGACGGACTGCCCGCCGGAGTGGAAATCGACACGGAATTGATCGACACCGAGCTTGCCCGACGCCAGGGGGGCTACGGCCGCGGCGGACGCCAGCGGATCGAAACCGATCGCGTCGAGTTCTTGAGCGGCACCTGGCGCGGCCGAAGCCTGGGCAGCCCCGTGGCCATGCTTGTGGCCAACCGCGACTATAAGATCGAGCAAATGGACGACCTCGAGCGTCCCAGGCCGGGCCACGGCGATCTGGCCGGCGCGATCAAGTACCTCGGCCCGATCCGCGCGATCCTCGAACGGGCCAGTGCCCGGGA
>CAZWWC010000253.1:5154-6803 GCA_964637625.1 uncultured Planctomycetaceae bacterium | reverse complement strand
TTCGGCCCCAGCCCGATGGTTGGCAAGGATTTCGCCCAGAACTGTTGTTAGGAGGACGAAAGGTGGCCAAGAAGAAGGCAAGAAGGAAAGTCGCCAAGAAGAAGGCGACCAAGAAGAAGGCAACCAAGAAGAAGGTTGCCAAGAAAAGAAGGAAGGTTGCCAAGAAGAAAAGAAAGGTAGCCAAGAAAAAGAAGGCGACCAAGAAGAAAAAGAAGGTCGCCAAGAAAAGGAAGGTTGCCAAGAAGAAAAGGAAGGTTGCCAAGAAGAAAAAGCGGAAGGTAGCCAGAAAGAAGAAAAAGTAGGCGCTTCCTGTTGCCACAAACTCCGAACGAAGCGACGTGAGCGTGCTTCGACTCGGAGGACACGACGAGAAAGAGACGCCCGGCACGGCTGACCGGGCGTCTCTATTTTCTTGCCGTCATTCCCCCCGTGAGGAACGTTGTAACCTGTTGGTAAAAAACAGCTTGTGGCCTCATTAAGTCCCTCATGGAAACCGATCAGGTGATGGGCGAGTATCCGCTACACGCTTGTGCGGCGTCGGACATCTCGACTGGCACGATTTGCCTCGCCGGTCCTCGCCGAGCACAGACTAGGACCTCTTGGCAATTTGAGTCGACTTGCCGCGTGTAGCGGACCATCAAAGCCCCGCTCAACCGCAATGTTTCCTCGGTGGTCGGTCCACACAACAACGCATTGGGGCCGACGAAGCTCTCCGGCTCAAGCAGGGTCGCCTGCACGGCGTCCCCCCTTACTGCCAGCGAGCCTATTGCGGCATTCTCTTCGGCGTTTCGTCCCAGGACCACCTTCTGAAGAGGATCGAGGCGGAAATGGCGTCC
Organism: uncultured Planctomycetaceae bacterium; assembly: GCA_964637625.1. GTDB lineage: Bacteria > Planctomycetota > Planctomycetia > Pirellulales > Thermoguttaceae > UBA11386. The sequence goes on along the minus strand of CAZWWC010000253.1, from coordinate 5,967 downwards.
GATCTTCAGCAGCTCACAATCCCACAGGGTGGCAACTGCGTTAAACTGGAGTAAATCGCGAACCCTGGGGGCAAATGTCCTCTCCACCAGCGCGCAGCCTGACGATGGCGATGGAATGTGGCGTATTTCAAGTCTTTTGGCCAGCGCGATCGAACGGCCACGCCCACGCCCGGTGAAGTCGCAGAGGAGTTCACGATTAATCAGACCCTCTTGTTCCGCAATGGTCGGCTCAAGCCATCTCGCGGACAAGGGACGCAACAGACGTCCATCGAGACCCGAGCGGCGACTGATCAGATCCAGATCCTGACGTTTCTGACTCATCAGACGTTGGCCGAGGACTTCGCCCGTGGCGACGACACAGGCGTCGCGCTGGCGCATCAATTGGCCAGCGATCCGCGTCATGTAGAGGTGGCAGTCGAGGCAAGGGTTGGCCCCTTTCCCATAGCCAAAACGAGGATCCCGCAGCAACGCGACGTAGTCTTCGCCCACGCAGCGGATCGCCAGCGGAATTCCCAACTCGCCGGCCGCTCGGACCGCCGGCTGCTCCGAGCGGGTGAAGGGGGTCTGGACATGGAGCCCTTCGATCGCAATATCCTGCTGCTGCAGGAGGCGCACGGCCAGCATACTATCGAGACCGCCGGAAAGAAGGACTATCGCGCTAGGCATCATGGTCCGGATTCATGGTGGAAAATGGACCCGATCCGCATGGCACCAGAAGCGCTGATGCGAACGTCGGAAAGCGGCGGCGCAGCACGACGGGATCAATCCGACGGATAGGGAGGCGACTCGTTCTTGATTTGGCACAAGGCGTTC
>CAZWWC010000253.1:0-5054 GCA_964637625.1 uncultured Planctomycetaceae bacterium | reverse complement strand
GGATCAATCCGACGGATAGGGAGGCGACTCGTTCTTGATTTGGCACAAGGCGTTCCGTGCGGCCCGTTGTTCCGCCTCTTTTTTGTTGCGACCCCACGCCGGCTGGTACTGATTGGAACCGATTCGTGCGGCGATCTTGAAGCACTTGCTGTGATCGGGCCCCTTTTCGTCCATCAACTGGTAAGTCGGTGTCGTGTTGTACTCACGTTGAGCCAATTGTTGCAGGAGCGACTTATAATTGCCGCCCAGCGCCCCGTCCACGGCCAGCTCGATTTCGGGCGCCAGGAATCGCTCGATGAACCGCCGTGCCGCGTCGTGACCGGCGTCGATCTCGACGGCGGCAATGAGGGATTCGAACACGTCGGCCAACAGCGAGGCCGGGATGTTCGGATGCGTGGTCATGCCCTTGCCGAGAATCAGGCAATCCTCCAGGCCCAGCGACCGGCTGATTTTCGAGCAGGTCTGCCGACTCACCACCAGCGACTTGATCTTGGTCAAATCACCCTCAAGGTAGTCGGGGTAACTCCGGTACAGAAGATCGCAGACCACGGCGCCGAGAATCGCGTCGCCGAGGAATTCCAGTCGCTCGTTCGAAACCAAGCGATGGTGCGCGCCCGAGGCATGGGTCAGCGCTGTCTGCAGGAGCGCCTTGTCGGAGAACTCGACGCCGATTCGTCGCTCACAGTCCTCCAAGAGGGGCATCATCTCCGGCCCCGGAGCGGGAACACTTTCATGAGGCATGCAGTAACGCCCTCGCTTCGGTAGGGGGCAGCGTCGCTCTGAACAAATCAACCGGCCGAGCGACTCCTCGATCTGCTCTCCGACGGGCGATCGCCCACCAGAGCAACGAGTTGCCGCTATCCGCTGAATCGCTCAGGCCCACCTAGAAGCGGTTGCATAACTGACAGCCGACACCCACCCGGCGTATGCGCCGGGCCAACGACGTCCGGAGTTATGGAACCAGTTCTAGAACCTGCCTAAAAGTACCATCGCCTATTGGTCCTGTCAACGTCGCGTCCCTCCACTGCCGAAGACAACCCCCTCCGTTGGATGACCCTTCGGACGATCAATCGCTCGACGGTGGGCGATGGGACCAACCATCGGAAGGCAGATCTCATACGTGCCTTGGTACGCCCTTCTCACGTCGGCAGTTCCTCCCTTGCCCGACCCGTTCGGCTACGGGAAAATAGGAGTGAGTGGCTACACGCTAATCATGTTTTCAACCGTCAACACGGTCTTACCGAGCGACGGTGGACGAAAGGAGGAACGGCAAATGGACAATTCCACAGCCCGGCAACCACGTCGTTTTCGCGGGGCTCTCTGGCAGCCCGTCTTGGTGGCCGTCATCGGACTGGCGCTGATCGGCCGCGCCGTGGCCGACGACGAAGCCATCCAGCACGCCAATCGGCTTTCCGAAGCGTTTCGCGCCGCCGCAAAAAAAGTGCTGCCCACGGTCGTCAGAGTCAACCGACTTGCCGAAGCGGACGCTGGCCCGATTACGTCTGGCCCCCACAATCCCTTCCGAGGAACCCCGTTTGAGGATTTTTTCGACGAGGATATGCCCGGCTTCCGCTTTCCCAGATCCATCCCGCGGAGGATGGGCATCGGATCAGGCGTGATCATCGACGCCTCGGGAGTGATTCTGACCAACAACCACGTCGTCGAAGGAGCCGATCCCGGCGAGATCACGATCGAGCTGGCCGGCGGCGAGCGCTTCAAGGCGACCGAAATCAAGCACGATCCGCGCACCGATCTGGCCATCGTGCGAATCAAACCGCCACGGCGGCTGCCCGCCGCGAACCTTGGCGACTCCAACGATTTGGCCATCGGCGACTGGGTGATCGCCATCGGGTCCCCTTTTGAACTCGACCAGACCGTCAGCGCCGGCATTATCAGCGCCAAGGGGAGAACTCTCGATCCCGAGCGGCCCGAATACCTTCAGACCGACGCGGCGATCAACCCGGGCAATTCGGGCGGGCCGCTGGTCAATCTCCGCGGCGAAGTCGTGGGGATCAATACGGCGATCGCCTCGCGCAACGGCGGTTATCAAGGCATCGGGTTCGCCGTTCCCAGCAATCGGGCAAAATGGGTCAGCGAACAGTTGATCGCCCACGGCAAGGTGCGACGAGCCTACCTGGGGGTCACCATCAGCAAGGTGGGCGCCGACGTGGCCGAACAACTGGGCGTCGAGCCCCACACCGGAGCCCTCGTCACCGAGGTCTTCGACGGAACCCCGGCCGCCAAAGCAGGGTTCAAAGAGGGCGATCTTATCGTCCGTTTCGCGGGCCGGCCGGTCAATAGCCCCGTCGAACTGCAGCATACGGTCGAACAATGCCCGATCGATTCCAAGCACCAGGTCCAAGTCCGCCGCGACGGGAAGCCCATGACGCTCCGCGTGACACTCAAACCCATGCCCGGCGACTCCGAGACCGGCTCAATGAGCCCGGAAGACCAGGAGCCAACGGGACCGCGCTCCTTGTATACGAGCAAGGACCTTGGACTCTCGGTCACCAATCTCATACCCGACGTGGCCGAGCAGCTCGGTTATGAAAACTTCCAGGGCGTGGTCATCACCCGGGTGAATCCCCGGGGTATTGCCGCCGGGGCCGGGCTGGTTGAGGGCGCGCTGATCATGCAGGTCGGACGCACCAAGGTGAAAAACGTCGACCAGTTCAAAGCCGCCATCGAGAAACTCTCCATCCGGCGCGGCATTATGCTCCTGGTGCGCATGGGCCGGGGTAACCGATTCGTGGTGCTGAAGCGGTCGTAATGCATGGGGTGCCCCTGGCCGCTTGCCGGCCAGATCCCTCGTCGGCGAGATCCCGGCCAGCAAGCTGACCGGTTGCGCTGGGCAAGCCCAGCCGCTAAACAAACAATAACCGGCTGACTCCAAATCCCGAAATCCCCAAGTCCCCAAATCCCCAAATCCCTAATTGCCCACCTCTTGAGCAGTCATGCGCCGATCTGATAGCATGGCGACATGGCTGCCACCGCTACCCCCATGATGCGACAGTACCAGGAAGCAAAACGGGCGTGTCCCGATGCGCTTTTGCTGTTCCGGATGGGCGATTTCTACGAGCTGTTCCACGAAGACGCCAAGACGGCGGCCAAGACGCTCAACCTGGCACTGACCAGCCGCGAAAAAGGCGACAACCCGATCCCCATGGCCGGGTTTCCCCATCATCAGTTGGACAGTTACCTGGGCAAGCTCATCGCGGCCGGCTATCGGGCGGCCGTCTGCGAACAGGTCGAAGACCCACGGGTGGCCAAAGGCCTGGTCCGCCGCGAAGTCACCCGGGTAGTCACCCCCGGCACGGTGACCGACGAAGCCCTGCTCGACCCGCGCGAGTGCAACTACCTGGCGGCGGTTGCCGGCAGCGTGGACGACCGAGCCACACCGGTCGGGCTGGCTTGGGTCGAGTTGTCGACCGGTCGTTTTGTGGCGGGCGGATTTCCGGCCGGAGAGCTGCCCGACCAGTTGGCCCGACTGGCCCCGGCCGAGTGTCTTCTGGCCGAAGGGGCCCCACCTTTGGTCGAGACACTCGACGAGCGAATGATGATCACCCGGCGACCCGACTGGGCCTTCGCGCACGAGGCGGCTCGCGGTGCGCTGGCCAAGCATTTCGGCACGGCCAATCTCGAAGGGTTCGGCTTCGACCGTGCGTCGTCGGACGTCCAGGCGATCCGCGCCGCGGGCGCCATCCTCGACTATCTGGTCGAAACGCAGAAGGGTTCACTCGATCACGTCGACCATCTGATCCCCTACCGTACGGCCGGCACGCTCGAAATCGACGAGTCGAGCCGGCGAAGCCTGGAGCTGACCCGCACGATCCGCGACGGGCGCCGCGAAGGGTCCCTCTTGGCCGTGCTCGACCGGTCGGTCACCGCGATGGGCTCGCGCCGGCTGGCCGATTGGCTGGCCAATCCCTTGGTCGAACTCGCGCCGATCGTCGCGCGCCACGAGGCGGTCGAAGAGTTCGTCGGCGAGCGTGCGATGGCCGAGAACCTGCGACGCTCGTTGCGCCGCGTCTACGACGTCGAGCGACTCCTGGCCCGGGTGGCCACCGGCCGGACCACGCCCCGCGATCTGAGCTTTCTGGGCCGCACGCTCGGGTGCCTGCCCGAGTTGAAGGCACACCTGGCCGATTGCCAAAGCTCCTTGTTGCAGCGGCTCGAAGCCCAGATCGATCCGTGCGTCGAGCTCCGCGAGCGGCTCGCGGCGGCGCTGGTCGACGAGTGCCCGTTGGCAAGCCGCGAGGGCGGGTTCATCCGCGACGGTTATCACGAGCAACTCGACGAGCTGCGCCGGTTGACCAGCGGCGGGAAGCAGTGGATCGCCCAGTATCAGGCCCAAGAAACCGAGCGAAGCAGAATCCCGAACTTGAAGGTCGGCTTCAATAAGGTGTTCGGTTATTACCTCGAGGTGACCAACGCCCATCGCGAGAAGGTGCCCGAGGATTATATCCGCAAACAGACGCTCAAGAACGCCGAGCGCTACATCACGCCCGAGTTGAAGGAGTACGAAGAAAAAGTCCTGTCGGCCGACGAGAAGGCCAAGGACCTGGAATACACGTTGTTTCTCGAGCTCCGCGAGGCGGTCGCGGCCGAGCGCGCCCGGATGCAGGGCACGGCCGGCGCGTTGGCCGAGCTGGACGTGCTGGCCGCCTTGGCCGATCTGGCCCGCGAGCGGGACTACTGCCGGCCGGAGATGGTCGAGGAACCGATCCTCGAGATCGCCGACGGGCGGCATCCGGTCCTGGACATCGTCGAGCCGGAGGGCACGTTCGTGCCCAACGATACGGCCGCCGGCGGCCCGGAGGGCTCGATCCTGCTGATCACCGGCCCGAACATGTCCGGCAAGAGCACCTACATCCGCCAGGTGGCGCTGGTGACGCTGATGGCGCAGATGGGCAGCTTCGTCCCGGCACGGCAGGCGCGGATCGGGTTGGCCGATCGGATTTTCGCCCGGGTCGGCGCCAGCGACGAACTCTCGCGCGGGCAGAGCACCTTCATGGTCGAGATGATCGAGACGGCGCGGATTCTCAACACGGCCA
>CAZWWC010000252.1:1824-6811 GCA_964637625.1 uncultured Planctomycetaceae bacterium | reverse complement strand
ACGATCAACATCGCGTCGCCGTAGCTGTAGAAGCGATACTGCTCGCGGATGGCCTCTTCGTAGGCCTCTCGCATAAGCTCATCTCCACCGAAAGTGCGGGCCAGGACCAATAGGGTCGTCCGGGGTAGATGAAAATTGGTCAGCAGGGCGTCTACGGCTCGAAACCGGTAGGGTGGGCGAATGAAAAGATCGGTCTGGCCCGAAAAGGACCCCACAGTGCCGTCGGCGCCGGCGGCCGTTTCCAGCAAGCGAACGCAAGTGGTCCCCACAGCCACGACGCGCCCGCCGGAGCGTCGGGCCGCATTGATCCGAGAGGCCGTCTCCTCGTCGAGCGATCCCCATTCGGAGTGCATCCGGTGCTCGGCCAACGACTCGGTGGTGATCGGCCGGAAGGTGCCCAGCCCGACGTGCAGCGTCAGGCGGCAGAGCGTTATTCCGCCGTCGGCCAGCCGGCGGAGCAACAATTCGCTGAAGTGCAGGCCGGCCGTCGGGGCCGCCACGGCGCCGGGATGGCGGGCAAAAACGGTCTGATACCGCTTTCGATCGGCGTCGACCATTTCTCCCTTACGGATGTAGGGGGGCAGCGGGACCCGGCCGACGCGCTCCAACAGCGCGAACGTCTCTTCGCTCGATTGGGCCTTGGCGATCCACACTCCCTCGGGCAATTTCGTGCCGAGGCACAAGCGTATGCCGTCGCGGCCGGCCGGGTCTTGCAGCACGATGGTTTCGCCCGATTTGAGCTTGCCCCGGGTCTTGCCGAGCACCCGCCATAGCCCTTCGGGGCTTTCCTCAAGAAAAAGCCCTTCCCAATGGCCGCCGGTGGCGGCTCGATAGCCGACCAGCCGGGCCGGGACGACTCGGGTATCGTTGAGCACCAGCGCGTCGCCCGGCTGCAAGAGCTCGGGCAAATCGCGTATGTGACGATGAAGAAAGGACTTATGATCCCGGTCCACCACCAGCAGACGTGCGTCGGGCCGCTTGTGCACCGGACTCTGGGCGATCAAGTCCTCGGGCAGTTCATAGTCGTATTGGTCCAGTTCCGACATGGCACGCTTGAGAGTTGTGGCTCTCGACCGATAGAGCACGTGATGAATGAAAGATCTATACTGAGTATACGGTCTTGCCCTAATCCTTCCCATGTGGAGGACGTCCCGGAATCAGGAGGGCGAAGTGGCCGTAGGGTGGGCATCGCCCACCAAGAAGTACTTTCGTCGACGGCAACGATTTCGGTGGGCGGTGCCCACCCTACTTTTTCGGTCCACGCATGGAAAAAACGCGACTGGCGCTGTGCATCACGGAGCTCGAGGTCGGGGGGGCCGAACGGTGTCTCGTCCAACTGGCCACCCGGCTCGACCGGGACCGCTTTGCGCCGGTCGTCTATGTCCTGGCGCCGCGGCCGACGGCCGATCTCTGGTGTCTATCGGCCCTGGAGGCCGCCGGCGTGGAAGTCCATTTTCTTGGTGTGAACCGAAAATGGCAGTGCCCAATCGCCGTCGGCCGGCTCGCGCGCCTGTTCAAGAGGCAAAAGCCTGAGGTCGTCCAAAGTTTCCTCTTTCACGCGAACATCGTAGCTCGCCTGGCCGCGCGGCCGGCCGGCGTGCCGGTCGTGGTCTCGGGGATTCGGGTGGCCGAACGGCGGAGTCGTTGGCCCCTTTGGGTGGATCGCATCAGCGGCCGGCTGGTCGATCGGTATGTCTGCGTGAGCCGGTCGGTGGCTCGATTTGCCGAGCTCGAAGCGGGCCTGCCCGAGTCGAAGTTGGTTGTCATTCCCAATGGAATCGATCTGGAACGATTCCCCGCTCCCGTGCCGGCCGATCTGCGGCCCGACGCAGTTGCGCCCCAGCGCCGGTTGGTCACTTATGTCGGCCGCCTGGATCGCCAAAAGGGGGTCGCATGGCTGCTCGAAGGGGCTGCGTCATGGTTGGGCCGGTTGCCCGATTGCGACCTGCTCGTGGTGGGCCGGGGGCCGTATCGGGCCGGTTTGGAAAGGCTCGTCGCCCTGGCGGGTATCGCAGACCGGGTCCACTTTCTGGGGTTCCGCGACGACGTCCCCCAGATTCTCGCCCGCAGCAGGTTGCTGGTGCTTCCCTCGCAGTGGGAGGGAATGCCGAACGTCGTGCTCGAGGCCATGGCAAGCGGTCTGCCGGTCGTTGCCACCGACGTCGAAGGGGTTGCGGAGTTGCTCGGGCCCGGTGCGGGGGCACAAACGGCGAGCTACGGCGACAGGGAGACGTTTGCCGAGAAAGTGATCCGTCTACTCACCGACGGCGAACTTGCCGACCGTTTGGGGCAGCAGAACCGCCGCCGCGCCGAGGCGCACTTTGCCATCGAGCAAATGGTCGAGGCCTACGAGACGCTCTGGACGGACCTTCGGGAAGAGCGAAAAAAGGCCTGAAAACCAGGCGTTTCTCTGTAAATTCCGCAGCCGGAAGGCCCGCCGGCATGGTCTCGGTTTGTTGGCGTGCTAGCACTCGTTTCGGCTCGTCGGGCGGCGCCACAAGCTTGCCCCTTATTCCCTCTTCGCCTGCTTTTCAACCGTCGGCGCGAGCACTTGCAGCGCGCCAAAAGAGCGAGAAAAAAAATTTTCGCCACTTGCGTCGCGGTCGCTTGCTCGAAGTCCAATGGCGTTGCCGTCCTACGAAAAGTCGTCGCGACGCACCCGGGATTCTCCGCCGGAAAACCCGGTTGACGCAAAGGGGAAAGTGATTATCTTTTGGGGAGCCGTGGGGAATCGTGGGGAATCGTGGTCGTCCATGTTACTTACAGGAACCTTTAGCCGATCGGTCGACGAGAAACTTCGCGTAGCCATTCCGAAGGGGCTGCGGGAAGCGATCGACGGAGAGCCGGGCTGCGGCCTTTACGTGGCCCCCGGGACGGATGGCTCGCTGGCGATTTACACCGAGAAGAGCTTCGCGAGTCTGGCCGAGCGGCTTGCCGGGGCTTCGCCGACGCAGCAGAACGTCCGGGCGTTTACCCGATTGTTCTACGCGCGAGCCCAGCGCGTGGAACTGGATAAGCAGGGGCGTGTTCGTATACCGGCCGAGTTGGCCGAGCTGGTGGGGCTGGGACGAGAGGCCGTGCTTTTGGGAGTTCAGGACCATTTGGAGCTTTGGGCCGTCGAGCGTTGGCGGCAGTACCTGGCCGATCGACAGTCCCACTACGACGAAATCGCCGAGGCCGCCTTCGAGGGGGGTATGATCGGCGAACAGACGTAAAACCGTAGCGTTTGTCCGTCCGCCATGCGTGAAAGCAGGAGACGTTGACTTATGGCCACCGGCCGGCGTCTCGTCTTGCCGACGTTTGGCAGGACGCGTTTTCCCGCATGTGGAAGACAGGAAGTCTTCCGGCCATGAATCGCGGCAGACCGATCGCCTCGACCGACGACCGGCCGACCGCGGCACTCGCCTCACCGCAGGGCGCAAGGAAGCGCCCGAGGCGGTGTCTTTTTTGCTGTTTCGCGCTTCGGTAGCGGATTGCCGTGAGTTTGCGCCTCGCGCCAGGCTCGCTTCCTTGGAGGGAGTAGGCAGACCGCTTCCCGGCGCGAAGGCGTATTGTTGGGGGGCCCGAACACAATCGCTCTTCGCCCAACTCCGGCGGCGCAGGGACGCGCGGCCGGGTCGGGTGAGGCGTTTTGTTCGGGCCCCTTCTTCTTTTGGGCCCCCGCGGGTGGGGTCCGCGTCCCTGGTGGCGCGTCTTATCGGCCTTGGGTCTTCGAAGGGGACAGCCCCATGTTTGCCGCGCTGTCGCTTGCAAAAACTGGGATCGTCCCCCGGCGGCGCGTTTTTTCGGCTTGATTCGGTCGGCGTTTTCGTGGAAACTACCCGCCCGCGCTTGGCGGTCCTAGGGGCGATCCTCTCATCCGCAGCTTCCCGCGCTGCATGGATCGTGCCGCCGATGCGTGTTTGACCCACCTGATGCGAACGTGGATTCACGTGTGACGGGGACGGTCCCCGGCAAGATGCGGTCTGGTGAGTGTCGATGTCCGAGTTGTCTCCGGTCCATGTTGCAGTGCTCTTGGAGGAGACGGTCGGTTGGCTCGACCCACGGCCCGGCAGTGTGATTGTCGATGGCACGTATGGTGGCGGCGGTCACGCCCGGCCGCTTGCCCGGCACGTCGGCCCCGACGGGCTGGTGATCGGCATCGACCGGGATCCGGCGGCGATTGACGCCGCCCGGGCCGAGTCGTCCGGTTCGCCGATACGGCTGGTCGAAGGCAACTACTGCGACTTGCCCGAGGTGCTTGCGGAGTTGGAGCTCTCGGCCGTCGACGGAATTCTGTTGGACTTAGGGCTTTCAAGCGATCAGTTGGCGGATCCGAATCGCGGTTTCAGTTTTTCGGGCACGGGCCCGTTGGACTTACGTTTTGACCCGACGCGAGGCGAGCCGACCTGGCGGATGATGAACCGGTTGAGCGAGGCCGCCCTGGCCGACCTGATATACGCCTATGGCGAGGAGCGATACAGCCGGCGGATTGCCCGGGCGATCGTCCGGCGACGACAGGAGGCGCCGATCAAGGGGGCGGCCGAGTTGGCCGAGTTGGTGCGGCGTTGCGTGCCGCGGGGGCCGCACGGGCGGATCGACCCCGCGACGCGGACGTTTCAGGCACTGAGGATTGCGACCAACGACGAGTTGAAATCGTTGGAGATCGCCTTGCGACGTCTGCCCGATTGTCTGGTGCCGGGCGGGCGGCTGGCGGTGATCAGTTTCCACTCGCTGGAGGATCGGCGGGTGAAGGAAGCCTTTCGGAGTGACGATCGTTATAACGTGCTGACGAAAAAACCCATTCGTCCCACGCCCCAGGAGGTCCAGCGGAACCCACGCGCACGCAGCGCGAAGCTCAGGGTAGCCCAGCGCGGGTGACCGCGAGAATGACGGGAGACAGGAAGTCATGAAAAACATGGACAAGGAAGTCGAACGCGACGACGGCGATCGTATGGGTCGTCAGACCAGGCTCGGCCTGGCGGTGATCGGACTGTTGCTCCTCGCG
>CAZWWC010000252.1:0-1724 GCA_964637625.1 uncultured Planctomycetaceae bacterium | reverse complement strand
GGGTCGGACTGCTCGGCGGTTGCCCTGATGCCCAGTCCGAGCGGCAGCACCGAGATCGCGGCCAACACCACCCCGACGTCCTCGCAGGATTACGCCGCGTGGCGCCAGCAGACCGACTCCGCCGGCCAGGCTCGGCAGTCGAGAAACCTGCCCGATCCCTTCAACCGCACCACCGGCCGCGCCGACAATACGACGAGTTATCCCGACTACTACGCCTCCTCGTCCGGTCGTCATCAGACGAGTCGTTATCAGACGAGCCCGTCGCCCTATCCCTCCTACCGCTCGGGTTCGTCGTCGGACCATTCAGGCTCGACGGCCAGGTCGAATCCGTATCGCCCGACAAGCGAGACCGGCCGATACGGTTCGTCCTATTCGCCTTACGCCGCAAGCTCGCAACGAGACTACACGCAGACGGATCGCCGATCGGGCACGAGTCGTTCCAGCGACCGCTACCAGTACGAGCAGGCTCCCTACTCGCAGAAAGTGGCCGGGCCGTACTCGATACGCAATCGCGTCTCCGGACGCTCGCCGGCCGGTTCGTCCCGGGACTACTATGGGTCGTCGTCCTACAACCGCGACCGGTACGGCACGGGATCGCTCGGGTCGTACGGCAATCTGGGCGGCCTTCAGGAGGATGGGAAGTACGTCGTCGCGCCGGGCGACAACTTCTGGACCATCTCGCGGCGACTCTACGGCACGGGCGCCTATTTCCAGGCCCTGGCCGAGTGGAACCGGGTGAGGTTTCCCGACGAAAACGAGCTGCGCGTCGGCGACGTGGTTCTGGCGCCCGGACAATCGGAACTCGAAGACAGGTACCCCGACTTGTGTCCCAGTCCCGAGCGCCGCACGGTGATGCGGAGCCGGATGTCGGCCGTCAGCACGCCTACGCGTTACCACGCGGGCCCGGTCTATCAGGTCCAAGAGGGCGACACGCTGTACGACATTGCGCGATTCAAGCTTGGCTACGGAGCCCGCTGGCCGGAGATCTACGACTTGAATCAGGATATTTTGCAGGGCGACTTCGACTACCTGACGCCCGGCATGGAATTGGCCCTGCCCGAGCAACCTTCCGATGCGGTCACCCAGCGCCCCGCATCGGAAAGGGCTCGGTAGGAGGCCGTGGGGCGGACTGCTCGTTCTAGGTGGGGTGCCAGCGGCAGCTTGCCTACCGCTGCAACGTGGTCCATCGACAAGGGCGGACAAGCCGCCCATGGCACCCGAGTTTCCGGACGGATGCCAAGCCTTTTCAGCAGTGCCACCTCGGTGTCTTCGGCCATCCACGGAACCTGTCCATGAGTCGCTCTGGATCCTACAGACCGTTGCGGATCGTCTCGGGCGGTCAGACGGGCGTGGACCGCGCCGCGCTCGATGCGGCGTTGGAGCTGACGATTCCCCACGGCGGCTGGTGTCCGCGCGGCCGATTGGCCGAAGACGGTCGCATTGCGGACCGCTACAAGCTGCGCGAGACGTCTTCGTCCGACTATGCCGAGCGAACCGAGCAAAACGTGCTCGATTCGGACGGGACGTTGATTCTCTGCCGAGGGTCTCTTCGCGGCGGCACGCTCTTGACGCAGCAGTTGGCCCAGCGGCACGGGAAGCCGTGTCTGGCCGTCGATCTGGACAGCCCGACCGCTCCGTCGGACGTCCATGATTGGCTCCTTTCGGCGCGGGTCGAGGTGCTCAACGTGGCCGGGCCGCGCGAGAGCCAGTCGCCGGGCATCGCG
>CAZWWC010000251.1:0-6875 GCA_964637625.1 uncultured Planctomycetaceae bacterium | reverse complement strand
CGGTGGAGGAACCAGCCACGGCAGACACGCCGCGGCGAGCGAGTCGCCCGGCCGCCCCGCACGAAAAGCCTCCTGTCGTCGAGAGGAAAAAGGGGATAAGTCCAACTTGTGCGCAGCACCCTTCGGGCTGTTCCGGCAAATTGGACTTATCCCCTTTTTCCCGTCACCGAAGGGAGGAAATGATGTCGCGCCTTCTCCACTTTTGCCGCGCCTCCTGTTGCAGCGTTGCGATGCTCGCCGTGGCTCTGGCAACCTGCCGAGGTAGCCTGGCCGGGGAGGTCACCTATCCGGTCACTCTCGCCGCGCCCGACGGCAAGCTGAAGATTACGTTGCGCTCCCCCGAGGCGGCCGGCAACGGCCTGCCGCTGCTGGACGTTTCGTCGGGCGACGTGCCGCTGCTTCGGGGATGCGAGCTTGGGCTGACCTTGGCCGAGGAGCCCGAGTTTTTCCGCGGCCTTCGGCTCGAAGAGGTCCGTTTCGACACGATCGACGAAACATACCGCCTCCCCGGCGGCAAGTCGAACCCGAAGCGGAACCACTGCCGGCAGGCAACGCTTCGCTTCCAAGGGCCGCTGCCCGAGCGCCGGCGTCTGGACCTTGAAGTCCGGGCGTACAACGACGGGCTGGCGTTCCGATATGTCATCCCGAAGCAGAAGGGGTTGGACAAGGTCCGGCTGGCCGAGGAGCGGACGGTGTTCCGCGTCGAGGGCAATCCGGCCGTCTGGCCGCTGTTTCATCGGCGCTCCGCCACCTGCCGCGAAGGCAACTACCGGACGATGCGGTTTGCGCAACTGGCCAAGCACCAAGACCTGCTGATCGACACGCCGCTGTTGATGCAATGGGACAATGGAATCGGGCTGGCCCTGACCGAGGCGCGTCTGCGCAATTACGCCGGGATGTTCCTGCAGGCGCAGGCAGCGTCGGGCCGGGTTGAGCTGCGCAGCCGGCTGGCTCCCATCCCGGATCGCAAGAGGCCCAAGGTCGTGACCGAATTGCCCCTGGTTTCACCTTGGCGGGTGGTCATGGTGGGAGACCCGCCCGGGCGGCTAATGGAATCGAACCTGATTGTCAATCTCAACGATCCCAATGCCATCGGCGATACGTCGTGGATCCGCTTTGGCAAGACCACCTGGCACTGGTGGAACGGCACGGCCCAGGAGCCGGTCGGATTCACCGTGGGCCTCGATTATCGAACGATGGCCCATTACGTTGATTTCTGTGCCCAGAGCGGTATCGCGTTTCACGCCCTGGTCGGTTCGTCGAGCGATCAACCCTGGTATCAACAGGGCAAGCGCGGCTTTGGGCCGGTCGAGGATACGAACATTCTGGCGGCGCGGCCCGAGCTGGAGATGGATCGCCTTCTGCAGTACGCCAAGAGCAAGGGCGTCGGCATCCGGCTTTGGGTTCATTGGAAGGCCCTGTCCGATAAACTCGAAGAAGCCTTTGCCCTCTATGAGAAATGGGGTATCACGGGGTTGATGGTCGACTTCCTCGACCGGGACGACCAGGAGATGGTCCTGTTTTGCGAAAAGGTCTTGAAGACGGCCGCCCGGCACCACTTAAGGATCCAGTTCCACGGCGTGGGCAAACCGACCGGCCTGCGGCGGACGTATCCAAACCTGGCCAACCACGAAGGCGTGCTGAATTTGGAATACTTGAAATGGGGCAAACTCTGCACGCCGGACCACAACGTGACCGTGCCGTTTACACGGATGCTTGCCGGGCCGATGGATTATCACCTGGGCGGCTTCCGCAACGTGAGCCCCGCGAAGTTCAAGGTCCGCTGGCAAAACCCGCTGGTCCTGGGCTCACGGTGCCATCATCTGGCGATGTACGTGGTTTACGAGAATCCGGTGCCCATGGTTTGCGACACGCCGACGACCTACCGTGGTCAGCCCGGCTTCGAGTTCATCAAACAGGTGCCGACCTACTGGGACGAGACGCGTTTCGTTCTTGGAGAGGTGGGACAATACGTGGTTGTTGCCAGGCGAAGCGGCGACCAGTGGTACGTCGGCTGCATGACCGGCCAGGCGGCCCGAGATCTGGAGATTCCCCTCTCGTTTCTCCCGGAGGGTCGTTTCGAGGCTCGAATCCTGGCCGACGACCCGGCGCGGCCCGACGAACTGAGTCAGGTTCGACGTGACCGGCGCATCGTGACGGCCGAGACTCGGCTCAGTGCCAAGCTCCTCCCGTGCGGCGGGCAGGTGATCCACCTGGTTCCTCTTCGACCGTCACCTTGACCCGGCGCAACACACGGCGTATCATCACGCCGACGGAAGGTGAACGAGCCTCCCCTTGGAATCACGACATGGCGGTCGGTCTACAAGCATCCTGCTTTTCTCCCGGCAAGGCATCGAGAGCCGAAGTCGACTGGACGCGGCCCGGCCGTGCGCATCTGGTCGGCATCGGCGGCTCGGGGATGCGAGCCCTGGCCAGGGTGCTCAGCCAGCGTGGCTGGTCTGTGAGCGGCTCGGACGTGGCCACCGCCGGCCTGGCCGCCGTGTTGCCGAAAAAGACGCTTCTGTCGACGGGCCACAGCGCGCTGGGGCTGCCGCGAAACCTGGACGTCGTCGTCCATAGCGACGCCATCGGCAGCGACAATCCCGAACTACAGTGGGCCCGCTCGTTGGGCGTCGCCACGGCGAGCTACTTCGACGCCGTCGGCCAATTGATGCACCGTCGCCGTGGGCTGGCCGTGGCCGGGACGCACGGCAAGTCGACGACCACGGCGATGGCGGCGTGGATCCTGGTGCAATCCGGATACGACCCGACGATCCTCTGCGGCGCGGCGACGCTCGGACGGTCGGACGGCGGTCGGGCCGGGCGAAGCCCGGTTGTACTGGCCGAGGCGTGCGAGTATCGGGCGAACTTCCTCAAGCTGCGGCCGCGCTCGGCCGTCATCCTCGGCATTGAGCCCGATCATTTCGACTGCTACGCCGACCTGGCCGAAGCAGAACATGCGTTCGGTCAATTCGCCGCTGCGATTCCACATGACGGCCTTCTGCTGGCCCGGGCCGACTGTGAGGCAACGCGACGTGCCATCGCCGGCGCGACGTGCCGCGTCGAGACATTCGGCGTCATAGGACAGACGCCGCGAGCATCTCGCCCGGGCTTCGGCACTGGCAGAGCCAGTGGCACCCATACGAGCTACCCCACGGATGCTCCACTGCCTACTGCCTACTGCCCTCTGCCTACTGCTTGCGACTGGTCAGCCCGGCCGATCGACCGGCGCCGGGGTCGCTATCGATTCGAACTGCTGCGCCGTGGGCGGGTCCTTTGCCGGCTTGCGCTTCGGATGGCGGGGCGGCACAACATGCTCAACGCCTTGGCTGCCGCGGCGCTGGCCGCGCACCAGGGCGTCGAGCCTCGGCAGATCGCCGACGCGCTGGGCCGGTTCCCCGGCGTCCGACGACGCTTGGAACCGGTGGGCACCTGGCGTGGGGTGAGGGTCGTTGACGATTTCGCTCACCATCCGACCGAGCTGACGGCTGCCCTCACGACAGTGCATCAGATGCATCCCGATCGAAGGGTTTGCTGTGTGTTTCAGCCGCACCAGGTCTCGCGAACCACGCGCTTACTGGACGAATTGGCCGAGAGTCTTCACAATGGTCTTCGCGGCCGCCGCGGGCCACGGCGCGGGGACCGGCTGTGGATTGCCGAGATCTTCCGGGCCCGAGAACCGGGGCCTGCCCCGGGCGAGGTGACTTCGGCCGATTTGGCCGATCGGGTCCGAGACCGCGGACACGAGGTCGCCGGCGTGCACGCGATCGACGATATTCGCCGCGATCTGCGTCATCACTTGCAATCGGGCGACGTACTGCTGACGATTGGGGCAGGGGACATTCGGCGGATTCTCGGCGGGTTGTTCCCCGCCGAGGATAGAAAGGTTAGCAGTCTGTCGGACTTACGTCATAATCGCATGTTTCCGAGTTGTTTTCGCGTAAATGCTGATAAACTGCATTCGATGCGATAACCAAATTTGGTGCAATTTCGCGTTTGATGCCGCTAAGTCCGACAGACGGCTAACACCTCTCTGGGTGCACAGAAGGATCGGGAATGAGTTTCTTAACCGGTTTCGAGAAGTTCGTGCGGCAAAATGAGCCGCTGGCCATGCACACGTGGTTCCAATTGGGCGGTCCGGCGGAATACTTCGCCGAACCAAGGGACCTCGACGAGTTGGTGGCCCTGACTCGGCGCGCCCACGAGGAAGGTCTGCCGATCCGGATACTCGGACGCGGCTCCAACGTGCTGGTTCGCGACGAAGGCGTGCCGGGTGTGGTGATCATGCTCTCGGATCCGGCGTTCCGCAAGATCGAGGTCCAGGACAACACGATTACGGCCGGGGCGGGCGCCCGATTGGGCCGCGTCGTGACCACCGCCGTGCACGGCGGCCTGGCCGGACTGGAGGAACTGGTCGCCATTCCCGGCACCCTCGGCGGCGCCCTGCACGGAAATGCCGGAGTCCACGGCTCGGATATCGGCCAGTGGACGGCTCAGGTCACGGTGATCACCGACAGCGGCGAGCTGCTGGCGCGTGATCGGGAAGACCTCGTTTTCGACTATCGGCACAGCAGCTTGGACGAACCGGTCATCCTCAGCGGCCGTCTCGAATTGGAGGAGGACGATCCCCGCGATCTGGCCAAGCGGATGCAGAAACAATGGATCATCCGCAAGGCCCACCAGCCGATGGGCCATCAGAGCGCCGGTTGCATCTTCAAGAATCCGCCCGGCACGCACGCCGGCGAACTGATCGAGGAGGCCGGCCTGAAGGGGACGCGCATCGGCGGCGCGGTCGTCAGCTCGCGCCATGCCAACTTCATTATCGCCGAGCCGGAATGCACCGCCCAGGACGTGTTGCGGCTCGTCGAGCTGGTGGCGACCCAGGTCCAACAGCGGTTCGAAGTCGAACTCGAACAAGAGTTCGAGGTATGGTAAACGGGCAAGTAGTCGCACCGGGGTGAGTTTTTCGTTCTTGCGGCAACGACGGCGATTTGAGCGTTTCGGCGACATTACGGGGGGCTGCTGCCCCCTCGCGTACCCCCTTTTGTCCCTTCGATTTGTGCGACAAATTGTTGCGGAGAGGGACAATATCGATTAGGGTAATTAGATGAGTCGTGTCGCGCAGAGACCGCGCGGCATGGAATGGCTCGCAACGGTTGGCCGTGGCCCGTGTGGTGGCGTGACGTGCCAAGGATTCTTTTGGAGTAATCGGTCGATCTACCGGATTGGACCTCGCTGTTGTAAGACCGGAGGAAGAGAAATGCGACGCACCGTGGTGATGGGCATCGTGCTGGTTGGTTTGGCCTTGATGGCAGCCAGTTCCGCTTGGGGCTGCCACTTCCTCAACAACGCTTGTGGGCGCTGCCGCATGCCCTGCGGCCCGTGCGGCCACGTGGTTTATTGTGCGCCGTGCTGGTGTGTGCCCGCCTACTGTGTTCCGGTGATCTGTGAACCGGTGTGTTGCGAGCCGGCCGCTCCGTCGAAGGCGACTTCCAAGCCGGCAGGACCCGTGCCGATGCTCGCTCCGCCCAAGTCGAGCAAGCAGCCTGCTCCACCGGCGCAGAAGCCCGAGAAGACGCCCGCGGTCGAGACTCCGACAACGCCCGGTCCGCCGGCTGAATTGCCCGGCGTTACTCAGACTCCGGCCGCTCCCAAACCGGCGGTTGGACCTCAGCTCCCGGCCCAGCGGCCGGCGGCGCCGAGCCAGCGCGAGGCGAGACCGGTCGAAAAGCTGCCCGGCCCTCCGCCGGAGAAGCCGCTGGTGGCGCGCTACGACAATCCCTTCATCATCGAAACCGACCAGTTGCAGATTTGGACCGACTCGACGGGGGATCATCGCGTCGAAGCGCGTTTCGTCAGCTTCGACGGGAAGACGGTTCGACTCAAGAAGGCAAACGGCCAGTACATGCGCGTGGGCTATGAGCGGCTGTCGGTTGCCGATCGCCAACGGGTTCGCGATCTGTCGCACGCGTTGGCAATGAAGATGTCGATGAAGTGATCTGCTCGCCCGGGGTAGCAAGACGGGCTGATGGTTTCCTGACGGG
Source organism: uncultured Planctomycetaceae bacterium (assembly GCA_964637625.1). Classification (GTDB taxonomy): domain Bacteria; phylum Planctomycetota; class Planctomycetia; order Pirellulales; family Thermoguttaceae; genus UBA11386. The sequence continues at coordinate 831 of CAZWWC010000251.1, read as the reverse complement.
TTCACCGGCGCTATCGGTATCGACGGACGAAATCTTTTTGGTGCCATGGCCTCGCTTGCGTGAGGCCGTCCGGGAATTGGGAGGGCGAACCTCCTGGTGAGCCGAGCATGTTTCAATGTCTTTCGGCTCGGCAGGAGCCTCGCCCTCCCGAAAACGCCGAACTGCCAACCGGCGTTCTGCCCACCCTCCTGTTCACGGCCGCCGATTTGGGTTATGCTGTGGCCCATGAGTAATCCATCGCCGCTTCCCCGCAGTCCCGAGCTGATGTCGGTCGGCGCGACGGCCCTGCTGTGCGTCGACATTCAGGAAAAACTGATCGGCGCGATCGACGACCATGATCGAGTCCTGTGGAACGTGCGCCGGTTGATCGACGGTGCCAGGGTGCTGGGTGTCGAGGTCGTCGGCACCGAACAATACCCTCAAGGGCTCGGCGGCACGGTAGCAGAGCTGGCCGAGCGGCTCGGTCCGGTGCCCAGCAAGCTGACCTTCAGTTGCGGCGGTTGTCCCGAGATCTTCGAGCGATTGCGCGGGCAAAACATCAGCAGCATCCTGGTCTGCGGCATCGAGGCCCACGTGTGCGTCCAGCAAACGGTTCTGGACTTGTTGGCCGACGGTTGGAGAGTATTCGTGGCGGTCGACGCGACCGGCTCGCGGTTCGAGACCGACCGCCGGATCGCGCTAGGGCGGATGGAAGCCGCCGGCGCCACGCTCACGACCACCGAGGCGGCCTTGTTCGAATGGTGCGAGACGGCCGGCTCGCCGGAGTTCGAACAGATCAGCAAACTGGTCCGTGAAAAAGGGCCGTAGTGCGCATCAGAGATCGGTGTAGCG
>CAZWWC010000250.1:3255-6877 GCA_964637625.1 uncultured Planctomycetaceae bacterium | reverse complement strand
CGCCGAGTCGGAGATGCCGCCGAGGATCTTGTCCAAGGGCCAGGGCATGCGTCCCAGCCGTGCCCGGCGAATCCGCACCGCCACGACGCTCGGCTCGATCAGATAGACGTCGACCTTCAACGAGCCGACACCCGAGATAACCCCGTGCTCGACTTGGCAGGCACCCGAGACCCCGTCGGGCTCGATTTTGATGCGGGGCTCGGCAAAACCCTCCGGCAGCACGTCGGGATGTTTCTTCTTGAGCCCCACGGCCAGCCAGCCGTTGATCTGCTTTTCGGTGAAGACGACTTCCCAGCGGCCGGTCGATTCCAGCCCACTGACGAGATCGGCCGTGCGTTGCTCCATCCGGTCGCTGGCCTTCTTCTGAGCCGCCCCGTCCGTGGTCGCGACGGCCTGTTCGTACCACTCGGGCACCTGCCGGGCGGCCCAATGGACCCACACGGCCAAGCCGATCAACAGCAGAACGACCAAGCCGGCCGACAGCAACCAGATTCGGATGTTTCTTCGCACGCGCGGGCAACCCATGGGTCCAGAAGGATGGGACAACGCCCAAAGTGTCCCGCATCGTACGGGCCGAGGCACTGGAGGTCAACGCGAGCTTCCTTGCGCCCCCTCAAGAGAGCCGTTTCCACGAGCTCATCGACTGGTTGTCTATGGAAGGGCCGCCTCGAAAGCCGCACTAACCAAGTATTCTTTTGCTTCCTCGGTGAGCCTCGTCTTCTGGGCAACCTTCATCAGATCAATCCGGCGCAGAACCTCGGCATTGATCGGCCGCTTCGCATCAAAGAAGATCAGAGAGTGGATAAACCTCCGCGAAATATCGGCGTTGAGCAAGTCGGTAATGAATCTCGCTTCTCGCCGGGTCTTGCAGGCAGTGCAGTAACATGTGTCATCCACAAGGATGGGTTTCCCATTCGCGTTTCCGACACAGCGAAAATGAATGTTCTTATACAGGCCCGCGACGGCGACTTTCCAGGAAGCAAACGTGTAGTCGCCCACGCCAAATATCGAAAACCGCGCGCGGCCTCTGTAAACGATGCTCTTCCTGCCGTCAAGACGCTCTGCGTGTGCGAGCAGGTAAGCCCAAGTGCGGGGCGCCGTTGCACGGATGGTCTCCGTGTTGTCACCGACCCTCCTCTGCGTTACAAGGATAAATCGAGTTGGAGTCAGCCTGTTATTGGCAAGGTCGGAGGACTTGAGCAACGGATAGAGGTAGTCGTCCTCTAGATCACAGACCTCATTCAGTCCATTGACGTAGTGGCCGCCTTGCCGCGTGAACTCCATCACCCGCACGGCATCGTGTTTTACACCGGAGCGCCATTTGTAGTACTCGATGCCGTCCAAGTCACGGGTCGCTTCATAGTCGTCCACGTCGGCGACAAGTTCCTTGCCCATCAAACCCACTCGTGAGATCTTGCGGTCAAAGCTCAGATCCGCGTAAACCGATGCGGACCGCTGGCCCGAATGTTTCCCGGTGCGGGCAACGAGCAAGCACGCGGGCGCCGACACCCCAAAATGCGCCGCGGCGTCGATCGAGTGGATCGATGCACTGTGTATAGGAAGGTGGTTCACCCATGCGTAGCGAAGTGTCTTGCGAGCGGTTCCGGTTTTGCAGAGCATGGCCAGGCAGGCGTCTCTCTGCTGCAACCCTTCAAGAAGCCTGATGAGCATCCATTCGGAAATGTCAAAGTTTGCCTTGCCCGTCTTCGCCGCCAGGCCGGCATGCTTCTGGAAGTTGGACTTCTCTGGCAAGTTTTCGCCGCACAAAACACCTAAAGCAGCGTTTGTGACCCAGGGGGGGTTGCCGATGACGAGAATGCTTCCGGGAACCTCCGCAAAAAAGCTGGCCCAATCCATCTGAAAAAAGTCTTTTGCCCGGATCTCGACCGACAGGTTCTCGCCGGTGCCGAGCCTGTTGCGCGTGCTTGCCACGTGGCTGGGGTTGATGTCGAAGCCGTAGACGTGCTTGATGCTTCGCAAGGTGGAAATCGAGCCATGGAGAAGACTGCCTGCTCCACAGGTCGGCTCAACAACGCTGTCCGGAGTCAACCCTTGTGTGCCGAGTAGTCGGCAGATCTCACGAGCCAATGAGACTGGAGTCTGAAAGTCGCCATACTCGATTTTGGTCTTCTTTGTCATCGTCGAACGGTCCGTCGGCCATGGCAACTGCAGCAAGGTGCCCGTGTCGTGAATCCTGGCAGAACGTTCCGAGCTTGTCAAGACAACGCCATTTCCGTGGGCGCGTTGCCGTCTCATCTTCGGCACGAGCATGGTCTGGAGATTCACCGGCGCGGCGAGCGGCGGACTTTTTTCGGCCGGTTCTCGGGCCGAACCCAATCGAGCCGGGCGTTCTTCCACTGCGTCGGTGAATAGTCCAGTGGACGGGCCCAGGCGTTGCGGACCACGGCCATCGGGTTGCCGCGGTCGGTTCGCGGTGTGCCCATTACGCTTAGTCCCGGATCGCGCTCCGACTTCGGGATTGGCCCGCTCGGGCAACGCTTGTCACTCTGCGTCGGATGGCACAAACCCAGGTTGTGGCCCAACTCGTGCATCAGGGTCTTCGCCTGATATTGATGGAAGTCAGGCCCCACAAGCGGGAGATGCGAGCGCACGACCAGAGTGTTGCCCGGTAGTTCCGCGAAACCCCACGCACCAGGCGGGTTGGAAGATACTCGGGCGGCCAGTACGACCAGGTGGGCATGATGCAGCATGGGACCTTTCAAATGAGCCTTTCGCATCCGGCGCGCTTCCTCAAGAGTGATCGCATGATCGCGCGGCAGCGTCTTGCCTCGAAGTCGCATGAGGCCCGGTGTGGCAAGCCCCAGCCCCTCCTTCTTGTTTGTGACAACGTACAAATTGATCCCGCGCTGATGGAACCGGGTCCGCAGCACGCGCCGGGCCAACTCTGTTAGCCGCCAGTCGACGTGCGTATGGCCGACCACCAGAACGAGATCCCGCCGGCCCGGATCGCCCAGGCCGACGCCCTGCCGGGCGTATTGGGCTTCCTCCCAGTCGAAGATCCCGTCGCGATCGGCGTCGCCGTCGCGGTTTCTCGGATCCGGGTCTTTGAATCGCTCGACGCTTGTGCGGAAGTCGAGCCGCACTTGCTCGCCATTGCCAAGCGGAATCGTGACGCTCTGATCCGCCGGCCGGTTGCCCCAGGCGATCGTCTTGTTGCCCGTTGCCGCGGGCGTGCCGGAGCGGGTCACGGTGACCTCGGTGTCCCACGCCTGTTGCCCATCCTTGGCCCGTCGCTGCCAGGTGCCGATCGCGCGGCTGGCGACGTCGTAGTCCGACGCGAGGGTCGTCTCCGGCTGCGTGTGCACGACCGCTTGAAGATTCTTCGGGGTGTGGGGGAAGCGGACGCCGTCGACGGCGACGTCGTAGTCGCCCTGCTTGTTCGACGTCAAGCCGGCGAGCGTCAACGTGACCCTTTGGTTTCTCTTGCCGTCGTACCAGCCGTCCCGGTCGGCGTCGGCAGCGGCCCAGGCGCCGCAGGATTGCAGGGCGAAGCCGAGTATGAGAACAATCAGCAAGGGCACCGGGTAGCCCAGGTTCTCGAACCTGGGCTGCCGAAGGCAGCAAGAGGTTATGCCATTTGTTGTTGCAGAACTCATCTTGA
>CAZWWC010000250.1:0-3155 GCA_964637625.1 uncultured Planctomycetaceae bacterium | reverse complement strand
AACACGAGCGACTGGCTCTGTTTGTCGAACAGCACGCACTTGTTCTCGCGGTGGGAGATAATGCCCATCGACAGCGGCGCCTGAACGCGAACGGCCATGTCGATTGAGCAGGCGGGCCGCCGTCGGGTTTTCACGCAATCGAGCAGGTCTGCCCAGAGCTTTGCCGTGTCGCCCATCCCTTTCCACGGCAGGAAGATCTCCTTCTTGCCCTTGGCGAACGGCACGATGCGCATTCCCTTGGAATGGTGGAGGAAGTCGTGCCAGATGATCACGCCGTCGGTGCCGCGAATCACCGTATCGGTCGGGACGTGATTCGAGAGCGTGTTCATCATGACCACCGACGGTCCGTCCGTGTAGTCGGCGATGATGTTGCACTGGTCGGGCACTTCACGGTTGTATTGAAAGGTCCCGCCGCCGCCGAAGACGCGCTGGGGATAGTCCAACCCCAGGATGGCGAAGATCGGCGTGAACGTGTGCACGAGCAGATCGGTGGCCGAACCCCCGGCATAATCCCAGTACAGCCGCCACTGAAAAAACCGCGAGACGCTGAAGTCGACCTTCGGCGCGTCGCCGAGAAAACGCTCCCAAAGCAGCTCGGGGCCGGGCTTGGCGCTGGGGTCGGGAATCTCCATCCGCTCACCCCAGTCACCCCGCCGGGTGAACGCACACTGTACGTGCACCGGCTTGCCGATGATCCCCTCGGCGATCATCTTCCGCACCACGGGGTAATTCTCGTCGGCTATGAACTGCGTGCCGACCTGAACCAGGCGATCATTCTTCTTGGCCGCCTCTTCGACCTGCTTGGCCAACTCGAACTGCGACCAGTGCGTCAGCGGCTTCTCGCAGTAGACGTCCTTGTCCGCATTCAGTGCGTCGATCGCTTGCGGTGCATGGAGACGGTCGGGCGTGGCGATGCAGACCACGTCGACCGCGGGGTCGGCCAGCAGATCCTCGTGCTTCATGTACTTCTTCGTCCCGCCGGTATTCTCGCTGGCGGCTTCCAGACGCGGCCGATAGACGTCGCAAACGGCCACCGGCTCGGCAACACCGCGCTTCTTGAACTCGTCGACGATGCGCATGTGTTCATGGGAGCGTCCGCCGGTACCGATGAACCCGACGCCGATCCGCTCGTTGGCGCCCTTGGCACCCTCGGCGAGCACACGGGGCGCGGGAAACATCGATGCGGCTACGGCGGCCGTCGTCGCGGCGGCGCCGCGGAGGAATTCTCGACGTGTGCGGTGCTTTGATTTGGCGTTCGATTTCATGGCTGGACTCCTGGTTGAGGCTGGTGAGCATTGGTGGCCGCCCAGCGCCGGTAGAGCGCCTCCACTTCGGCTGGCTCGACCGTGCCGTCCCACAGCGCCACGCCATAGCACAACGCAAGCGGCTCGGCCGCCTTCAGCTCCAGCGGCTGCTTCCACAGGTTGAGCGTGGCCGACAAGTAGGCGAACGGACGGGTCATGGTGAACATCTTGCTGGGGTGGCGGGGATTCTTCGGATGGTCGAAGATCGCCACGGTAACCGGCTTCCCGTCGGCCTTGGTCGGGTAGGCGCACCACTTGGCCGGCACGAGCCGCTCGGTGCCGCAGACAACCTTGCCCGGCGGTTGCGCCGAACTGAAGAAGCGGCCGTCGCGGTCCATCGAGGCAAGGAATCGCATTCCCAGCCCGAAGTAATGCGACCCGGTGAGTTTCACGGAATCCTTGCCCGGCGGCGCGGCCAGCCGGGATCGCCAGCTCAGCAGTGTCACGGGCCGTGGCTGCTTGCGGCGCAGGACCTCGATTGCCCGACGCTCCAGCAGCATGGCCTTGCCCTGCCGCGGTTCGGTCCAAGTCAACTGCTCGACGAACCCGGCACGAGCCTGGGCATTGCGGGGCGCGCCGTTGAGGGGGTCGAGGGATTGCGACTTCTGCGATCCGCAGCCGGGCCGTTCCGACCAGAAGTCGACCCCGTCGACCTGCAAGGCGAACATCAGCCCGTGATGATGCTTGTGGTCACGTGGGGAGTCGCGGAGGATCTGCACGCCCTCGGGCGAATAGAGCTTGGCGACGTAAGGCTTGAACGGGACGTCCTTATAGTGATACTCGACCAGAGGCCGCTTGCCGAAGGCGATGGTGATCGTCGTTTCGCCGTGCACGCTGTGCAGTCCGGCCGGCTCGGCGGCGGACGAGGCACCGGCGACCGTCGCGACGATTATCAGGAACACTAGGCTTTGTCTCAAAGCTCGCATAACGAGAGGGGTGCCCGGGAATGAGCGCAGCGAAGGCCCGGTTTTCGCCATCTGGGCCACCGCTTCGCTATGGCCCAGGTACCCGGTCGAATCTACATGATAGTACGTGGAGGGCATACTATGCGAGCGCCGCTTTGAGGTGTTCGATACTTCGCCGGGCATGTTCGACCGTGCCGCACTCGACGCTGAAGACGATGTCCCGCGGGCAGGACCGGCAGATTTCGATCACTCGGGCCCAGTCGATCACTCCTTCGCCACAGGCGCAACCGACCGGCGTGCCGGTGACCTTGCCTCGCTCACTCTCGGATTGCACGACGGAGATATCCTTGGCGTGCAAGTGAACCAGGCGATCTTTGACGCTGTCGAGCCACTCGTAGGGATCGGCGCCGCCGATATAGGAGTTGCCCGTGTCGAAGTTGATCCCGATCGCCGGAGAGTCGACCAGTCCGGCGATCCGCGCGAGACCTTCGGGCGTGGTAGTGTATTGCTGATGCGGCTCCAGGCCGAGGAGGATGCCGCGCGGCTCGGCCACGGCCGAGACTTCCTTGAGCACGTAGCGCATCAGGATGAAGTCCTCTTCTTCGGTGGTCCAGGCGGGCTTGGGGCCTTCGTCGGTCGTGACAACCGGCGCGCCGCACTCGGCGGCAAAGCGGACCGCCTGCTTCAAGTATTCCGTGCTGATTTCCGGCTTGCACAAGGGGCTGTGCGAGGAAAGGGCCGAAAGCTTCACGCCCGCCCGCTCGCACGCTCGGCGGACGCGGTACGGATCGTCCAACAGCGAAACACTGTGGAAGTAGCCGGCTTCGGAAAGCAGCTCGCGACCCCAATGGACCATCGGCTCGACGTACTCATAGCCGAGCTCGGCCGCTTTCTCAACTCCCCATTCCAGCGGCTTATCACCGCTTTCGTGTTCGTCGCCGTGGCG
>CAZWWC010000249.1:0-6885 GCA_964637625.1 uncultured Planctomycetaceae bacterium | reverse complement strand
CCAAACGCCCGCACCGCCACGACTTAAGGCCGCCCAGAACGCTGGTCACGCACCTATCTGTTTTGAGCTTGCCGCGAACCGGCGCGCCGGGTATAATCGATGGGCCCAAGCCGGCTTTCCAAGGAAGGGCGCGCTGCATAAGTGCAATAGTATCAGGAGGATACGGATGGCAAGCCAGTCTCCTCATGGGAACGAAGGGTCCGTTGTCTACGGGTCCTGGTCGGTTCGCTGCCTTCTTCCCAAGGGTGTGGGGCAGCGGACGAAGTGTCTCGGTCGAGTTCGGGTCTCACTTTGTATCGCTTGGCTCTGTGTCCCACTCGGTCTACCGGCAGCCTTCGCCGAACAAGACGTTTCACCCGGTGCGTTGCCCGAAGCGCCCACTGTGGAAGTCGTGCAAGATCGGCTCAAGCGAGTCGAGCAGGAAGAGAACCTCGACGAGCAAACCAAGGTCAAGGTCCGCGAAATCCTGCAACAGGCACTGAAGGACCTCGAGGACGCGAAGCAATGGGCCGCTTCGGCCAAACGTTTTGAGCAGATGGCCGCGACCGCTTCTGAGGAGCTCCACCAGACCAGAGCCGCGCTGGCTGCGCCGCCGCGCGAGCCTGAGGTCTCTATTCCGGAGGCCGGCTTGGCCCGACTCGAACAGGCGCTGTCTCAGAAGGCGGGCGCGTTGGACGCCCAGCGAGCCGTTCTGGCGAAACTCGAAGCGGAGCCGAAACAGCGCGCGGCCCGTCGCGTTGAAGTCCCGAAGCTCGTGGCGGGTATCCGCGAGCAGTTGGATGAGGTCGACAAGCAACTTCAGGCGACCACGGCAGCGGCGGATTCTTCCGAGCTCAACACGGCCCGACGTTGGTCGCTCCTGGCCCGGCGCCGCGTCCTTGAGGCAGAACGTCGCTCCCACGAGAAGGAGATCAAGGCCTATGAAGTACGCGTCGAGTTGTTGCCGCTGCGCCGGGACCTGGCTGCCCGGCGGATTGCCCTGGCCGAGAAGGAGTTGTCCCAGTGGCGCCAAGCGGTCAATCGGCAACGTCGCCTGGAAGCGGACACCCAACTGAAGCGAGCCCGGCTGGCGGCCGCCGAGGCCCATCCGGCCATTGCGGACCTGACCAGACGAAACGCGCAATTGGCCGAGCGTCGAAAGGCGTTATCGCAACTCATTGCCCAAACGGCCGGCCAACTTGAAGACGCGAAACGCGAACTCTCGGCCCTCGAGGATCGATTCAAGCGAACTCGGGATAAGGTCGACGCCGTTGGGCGGACCGATACCATCGGTCTTCTGTTGCGCAAGGAGCGGGAAGCCATGCCCGACGTCCGCAGCCATCGAGAGAATACCAAGAAACGGAAGGCCGCGATCCGCCAATGCCAATTGAAGTTGCTCGAACTTGAAGACCGGCGTTCGGAACTGTCGGACCTCGAAGCCCAAATCAGGCGGCAGTTGATCCCTGTCGGCCCAAGGAGCAACGACGCCGATCAGGAGGAGTTGGAACTCGCCGCGCGACGCACCCTGGAAACCGAAAAGGAATACCTGGATGCGTTGAGGGTCGATCTGAACAGCTACTTCGACAGACTCATCGATTTGGATACGGCGGAGAGCCGCCTCGTTCAGGAGACGGACCGATACGTCAAGTATATTGATGCGAGAGTCCTCTGGATTCGCAGCACGTCTGCCTTCAGTCTGACTTCGCTTAGCCATCTTTCGGAAGCCGCGGCGTGGTTGACGTCTCCCGAAGAGTGGCTTCATCTGGGCAGAAGTCTGTGGCGAGACGTCAGAGAGCGTCCCCTTCCGACCGCCGTGGCGCTGTTCATCTTCGGGCCGCTCGTCTGGAATCAGCGCCGGCTACGGCGAAGATCGTCGGAGATCGGTTCGGTGGCCGGTCGGCCGAACTGCTGCAGCCTGCTGCCGACGGTCAAAGCCGTTTTTCTTCTGGCCCTATTGAGCCTTGTCCTGCCCGGCGTGCTGTGGTACGTGTCCTGGAGGCTCAACGTCGGGGGCAATGCGTCGGGCCTTGCCGAGGCCGTGGCCACCGGTTTGGCCTACGTTGCCGGCGTCTACCTGGTGCTCGACTTGTTGCAGCAGATGTGCCGCCCGGCGGGGCTGGCGGACGCGCACTTCGATTGGCCCACTTCCGCGCTGAAGTCCGTCCGCCATTACGCCCGCGCCGCCAAGCTGCTTATCCTGCCCTTCGTGTTCGTGACGGTAACCACGGCCGTGCAAGCCAACGATCGCTGGGCCGATTCTCTTGGCCGTCTCAGCTTTGTCGTCATGATGCTCTGCTGTGCGCTGCTCATCGGGCGGTCCTTCCGGTACACGGGAGGCATCTACCAGGCCATACTTCTCTCCCAACACGACGGCTGGTTGAATCGGCTGCGCTTCCTGTGGTATCCGATCGCCGTGTTGGTTCCCTTGGCGTTGGCCGTTCTGGCCGCGATCGGCTACTACTACACGGTCCAGCAATTGGCCCTGCGCATCGTCACCAGCGCCTACGTTTTGCTCGCTCTGATCCTGCTGCGGAATCTGCTCTTGCGATGGATCTTGCTCAACCGTCGCAAGCTGGCCATCGAGCAGGCCCGGCAACGCCGCGCGGCAGCCGCGGCCGATGGCCCCGTGGCGGAGGAACCGGCCGGCGTTTCCGAGATATCGGTCCCGACCGATCCCGCCCTGGACCTGGCGACCATCAACGTCCAGACCCGGGCTTTCATCAAGTATTTTCTTGCCGTGGCGGGTTTTCTCGGTATCTGGCTCGTCTGGGTGGACGTGTTGCCGGCCCTTCACATTCTCGACCAGATTCCCCTATGGCTTGCGCCCGGCCAAACGGAGGTCACCAGCCTGGCCGACCTCTGTCTGGCGGTGTTGACCTTTGCCACGGCCGTCATTGCCGCAAGAAACGCTCCCGCACTGCTCGAATTGGCCCTCCTCCACCGATTCACGCTCGATGCCACCTTCCGATACACCGTCGGCGCGCTATCACGCTATGCTATCCTCGTCGTTGGCCTGATCGCCGGCTGCAACGTCCTCGGCCTGAGTTGGAGCACCGTTCAATGGCTGGTTGCGGCGGTGAGCGTCGGACTGGGGTTCGGCCTGCAAGAGATCTTCGCCAACTTCGTTTCGGGCATCATCATCCTGTTCGAACGCCCAGTCCGCATTGGCGACGTCGTCACGGTCGACGACATCACGGGCGTGGTTTCCCGTATTCGCATCCGCGCCACGACCATCACCAATTGGGAACGCAAGGAATTCATCGTTCCCAACAAGGAGTTCATCACCGGCCGGCTGTTGAACTGGACGCTCAGCGATCAGGTCAACCGTATCGTGCTCAACGTGGGAATCGCCTACGGCTCGGATACGAAACTGGCCACCGAGCTGCTTGCCAAAGTCGTGCGCGAGCATCCCTTGGTGATCGAAGATCCTCCGCCGCGAGTCACCTTCGAGGCGTTCGGCGACAGTTCTCTCAACTATGTGGTGCGGTGTTTCCTGGCCGAGATGGCGAATCGCCTGCAGGTCATCCACGACCTGCACATGGCCGTCGACCACGAGTTCCGCCAGTCCGGCATCGAAATCGCCTTCCCACAACAGGACATCCACGTCCGATCGATCCATGCCGACCTGGGACTCGGCACACGAGTCGCCGCAACCGTGTCCAAGACGCCCAACCTCGCTTCAGAGCAAGAAGAGGATGGTGGGGCCGAGTCCCGACACGTGGCTTGACGGGCAATGCAGCACTTCGGGATTCGCGTTCTCCGCGGAGGGTGGGGATATGGCCGCAGTGTGACGTGCCCCTGGGACAAACTGCATGGACCGATATTGGAAGGCTCTGTTGAAAACCTCCCCAAAGGGTGCCTGGGCCATGGCGAAGCGGTGGCCCGGATCGTGAAAAGCCGGGCCTTCGCTGCGCTCAGACCCGGGCACCCATCTCGCGATGCGACGTTTTCAACGGAGCCACATTGGAATAGAACAGGCGGCCGTCCAGAGTTGCGCCTTTCTTCACATGGGTAGCCCAGGTTCTTAAACCTGGGTGCTGAAGGCACAAGGGGTTCTGGCCGGCCGACTCCGGAGACCTCTTATCGCTTACGCGACACCGATTCAGAGAATCGGTGCTACCCAAGTATACCGCTTCGCCGTAACATGCTTATCCTATGGGCAGTTACAGCGATTCCGGTGATTACCATTTCGGCTATGGAGCGTAAATCTGTTGACAGCGAGCTACATCGTGTTAGAATGTAGCGTATTGCGATGGAGCGGATGACCGTGAAGTGAGTATCATGCGTAGCTGGGTGAGCCAACTTCGAAAGGGAGTCACGGAGTTGGTCGTTCTGGCCGCCTTGCGCCAGGGCGAGGCCTATGGCTACCAACTGCTGCAGCGCATCAATCGTATCGACGGCCTTGCCTTGACCGAATCGACGGTCTACCCGCTTCTGGCGCGATTGAAGCGAGAGCACTGGGTCAATGTCCGAGCAGCGCCGTCGCCCACGGGACCGCCGCGTCGTTACTACACACTCACCGCTGCGGGCCGGCAGCGATTGGACGGCATGTTCCGGCACTGGCAGGCCGTTGCAGCGGCCGTTGAGCAATTGCAGAAGGAGCAAGACCAGTGAATACGCCCAAGCGGATCCTCGGCGATGCGGCGCGAGCCCGGCTGGACGAGTATCTCGACGCCGTGGAGCAGGCGTTGACCGACAGTGGCATGTCTCGCGCCGAGCGCCGGACGATATGCGACGAGATCGAGTCGCAGGCACGAGAAATGGTCTTCCAGCGTGCCCAGCGCGAGCCGACCGAACAAGACATCAGCGCGGTGCTGGCCGAGTTGGACGATCCGGAGGCCTACCGCGACGTGGCCGAGCCCGCCGGGCAAGCGCCCGCGGCCGGCCGGTCGACCGACGAACCCAGGGTCCACCCGTTTGCCTTGTGGGCCTTCGTGATACCTTTCGTCGTGGTATTCCTCATATTTGTCCCTTTCCCAAGGGGAGAGAAGGAGACGTTCATCTGGTGGGGAGTCGTCAGTTTCCTGTGCGTTGTATTGGCCGTCATGGCGATTCGCGACATTCACCGCCGGCCCGATCGCTACCGTGGGGTCGGACTGGCCGTTTTCGGAATGCTGGGCATCCCGTTGATGGTCTTCAGCGTCTTCGCGTATCTCTATTTGGAGGGCATCAATTTCCTGGGTAGTCTGAGAGCATGCCGGCTTGTGGAAAACAGAGACGTGTTTGAAATTGTGCAAGGGACCATTATCGTCGTCGTATTGCTGGTACTCAGCGCGCTGGTGTTTCTACTGCTCTATCGATGTTGCCGCCCGAGAAAACAGGCCGCGGCAACCAGGATCCGATCCACTGGCGATTGCCGGGAAGAGAGCGATGTAATTCACCCCGCACGTGCTTCAACGGGACTGCCAAGGTCCGAGTCGACCAGACCGATCGAGAGACTGCTTGATTGGCTCGATCAGAGGAACCCATTTCAGTTCGTGGGTATTCTTTACATCGCCAGGTGGGTTGCCTTGGTGCCTGTTCTGGCAATCGAGCACTTCGCTCTCACGGAGGCTCAGCGAGCCGCCGCATCGGTGCCGGAATCATTGAAGGAAGTCCCACTGCCGGCGCTGTTCATCAGCGTCGTGGTCGTTGCTCCGCTCGTCGAAACGCTGCTGGAGTGCAGCTTGCCCTATTTAATCCTATCCCGGATTCGAGACTACGCACGAAGTAGACCGAGACGCTGCTGGGGGTTTGTCGTCATCTCGGCTTGTGTGATGGTCGTATTGCACCCCGTCCTGGGCGCCTTGTTGCCCGCTTTGGTCACTGGGGCGTTTCTGGCGTATTGCTATGCCCATTTCGCGGCAACGAACGCGTGGAAAGCCATTTTCGCCACGGCCGTCTTCCATGCGGCAATCAATCTCGTCGGATGGGCAATGCTCGTGAGTCAGTGAACCGCCTCGATGATCGATAGCAAACGGATGCGTAACCAAGACCATATCGCATAAGGAGTCTGACCAATGAACATTATTGTTGACTTCCGGCAGACAGCTTCCACGACAGCGCTGCTCGTGTTTTTCTGGCTGCTAAGCCTCGGGATGGCCTCACGTGTTTTTGCACAGGAAGACATTGCCAACGTGCAGAGCAAGGAGTACCGCCTGGACAAGACGGGCAAATTGAAATACTTGCTCATTGGTGCAAAGGGGGCTCCCAAGAAGCCGGCCCGTGGCTTCAAGCTGCTGGTGGTCCTGCCGGGCGGCGACGGCAGCCGTGACTTTGAGCCGTTTGTGAAGCGCATCTACAAACATGCCCTGAGCGACGACTATCTCGTCGTCCAGCTCATCGCTCCCAAGTGGAATTCCCGTCAGCGGATTACCTGGCCGACGGCGAAGGACTCGGTTCGAGGGGCCGTCGTCCCGGTCGAGAAGTTTCTTGCCAAAGCGGTCGAAGACGTCGGCAAACGCACCAAAATCGACCGGCGACACATCTTCACCCTGTCGTGGTCCTCCGGAGGGCCGGCGGCGTACGCGGCTTCGCTTGCCAAGGACACGCCCATCACCGGCAGCTTCGTGGCGATGAGCGTCTTCTGGCCGAAACGGTTGGATCTGGCCCGGGCCAAGGGCAAACCCTACTATCTCCTCCATTCGCCGGAAGACAAGGTGTGTCGCTACTGGATGGCCCGGTCGGCCCGAGACCAATTAAGCCACCGGGGTGCTGCCGTCAAGCTTGTCGACTACGCCGGCGGCCATGGCTGGCGCGGAAACGTCTTCGGCAACATCCGCTCGGGCATCGAGTGGCTCGAAGACCATGCAAAAAAAGCGGCCAGCGAAGCCAAAAAGAAGGCCGACGACGCGAAAAAGAAGGCCGACGACGCGAAAAAGACAGCCAGTGACAAGGCCAACTAAGAGACTATTTCAGAACTTCTTT
>CAZWWC010000248.1:0-6886 GCA_964637625.1 uncultured Planctomycetaceae bacterium | reverse complement strand
CACCAGGCAAGCCCAGTAGGCCGTGGCGTCGTCTTCGAGGGCCTTCGTCATCAGGGGTACCGCCGGGGTTCCGATTTCGGCCAGTGCGTGGAGCACGTTGGTGCGGACGGTCGGGTCGGCGTCGCTCAGGACTTTTTCCAACAGGGGGAGCGACACGTCAGGGCCAGGCCGGATTCGTCCCAGCGCGCGAACGGCCTCGCGGCGGACGACCGGATCGTCGTCGCCCAACAGGGGCGCCAACGACGAAGCGGCCGACTTGGCCGGCGAGCCGATCCGGCCCAACGCGTGGGCGGCGTGTGCGCGAACCGCCAAGGATGGGTCCGCCAGAAGTTTGCTCAATGCCCCAACCGCCGCCGCGGCAGCCTCTCGGCGGCTGCCCAGCGCGTCGGTGGCGCTGATTTGAATCGCTTCGTCGGGAGACTTCAATTGCTTGATCAGTCCCGCGACATCGGCTTTCTCAACCTTGTCAGAGGCAGTCTGCTTGGAAGCATCGGACGAGGACGACACGTCCTTGCTCTTGGTGCACCCCACCAAGGCGGGGACACTCATCAACAAGGCTGAAACCAAGGGAAACAAGAAGAATCTACGCATGGCTTACTCCAGTGTCACGGGGCCACGGTTTTCGGCGAAATCAATCTGCCGCACGTTGACGCGACCTGAGTTATGGGTATTATACTTTGAGGGTCTCGAAAAGAAACCGAGGGTAGGATTTTTGTTTGCCTTGCTCGCGGCGCTACCTGGACCCGGGCGTCGGCGCGTCGGGAGTACGGTCGCGGGGGGTGCCCGTCTCATTTTGGAATCTCAGTAGTTCCCAGTTTTATTGAAACCCGGCATTGTCATTCTGAGCGCAGCGAAGAATCTCCTTAACCATCGAGATCCTTCGCTACGCTCAGGATAACCTGCTGCAGTATCAGCCAGCCAAACTTGGAACTACTGGATTTGACAATCGTTCGCCACTTCGGAGAGTCTGGTTATGAAAATAAAGATCGCAGGTCTCGCTTTGTTGGTGCTTGTCGGGGCGACGCTGGGCTATGCCCAATACTACCCCTATTCCTATCATGCGTCGACGCCGGGCGAGGGCTACGCCCGGGGCATGGCCGACGTGATTCGCTCACGCGGTCAAGCGGCGTACATGGATTCGGCGGCCGCCGTCAATATGACCGTGGCGGACCGTAATGCACTTCACAATCAGCTCGTGCGGACAAAAACCTTCTTCGAGATGCGTCGCGTCAACCGCGAGGCCCGCGCGGCCGAGAATCCTCAGAAGCCCAGGTCGAAGGAATACTGGATCCGACTTGCCCAGGAAGGCAAACCGAGACGTCTGAGTCCGGGCGAATTGAACACGGTAACCGGGGTGGTTGCCTGGCCCACCGTACTGCAAGGCGGCGCGTATGCAAAAGACAGGGCCGTGGTACAGCAGCTGTTTGCCAAGCGCGCGGCCACGAGTGTGCTCTCGCTCGAAGAGCGTGAGGAAGTGGATCACGCTATCCAGCGTATGACGAAGCGCTTCAACAGCCAGATTCGCGCGATTCCCACGGACTTGTTCGTCGCGTCGCAGCAGTTTCTGAAAAGCCTGGCCTACGAGGTGCGTTTCCCGGCCGCCTGATTCTGCTGGCCGATCCGCAGCGCATCCCACGACCCCGTCGCGGCTTGGGTTCTTGTCCGTTCGAGGTGGAGGCTGACGAGACTGGACTGGCTTGGCTTGCAGCACGACAGAGGACGCGGCTTCGTGAACAGTTACGTCACGGCAGAGATTTCCGCGTCGGCCGTCCACAGCAACCTCGCACTGCTACGCGGTTGCCTGGGGCCGGCGACCCGGCTCTGCGCCTCGATCAAGGCCGACTGTTTTGGCCACGGCTCGCGTCTGTTGCTGGACGTGATTGCCCCGTTGGCCGATATGCTGGCCGTTACGCTTCCGGAGGAAGCAGTCACGGTCCACCGGCTAGGGGCCGAGTTGCCGATCTTGAGTTTCATTTCGGCCTGTGCCTATGGCGAGCCGTCGCAGCGGGACGAGGCGATCGAGGAACTCATCGAGCGGAACATCATCCAGACGATCACTTCGGCGGAGGAGATCCCGCTCGTCGGCCGGGTCGCCCGGCGCTGCGGGAAACAAGCCCAGGTCCACGTCAAGGTGGACACGGGGATGGGTCGCTCCGGAGTGATTGCCCACGAGGCGGCCGAAGTCGTGCGGCAGGCGAGCGACGAGCCGGGCTTGCGACTCACGGGGCTCTATTCCCATCTGGCCACGGCGGACGAGGAAGATCGGAGTTTTGCCATCGAGCAGATCGACGTGTTCCGCCGGGTGATTGCCGAGTGTGATGGCGCCAAGGGATTGATCCGCCACCTGGCCAATTCGGCCGCGACGGTCGAGCTGCCCGAGTCGCATTTCGACATGGTCCGTCCCGGTGTGGCCGTTTTCGGATATCAGCCCTGGGCGCATGCCGGCGGCCGGTGCCCGCTTCGCCCGGCCCTTCGGTTGACCGGTCGGCTGCTGCCGGTCAGGGAACTGCCGGCCGGGGTCTCCTGCGGTTACGGATTGACCCACACGTTCGATCGTCCCAGCCGCGTGGCTTGTGTGCCGACCGGCTATGGCGACGGGTACCTTCGTTGCCTATCGAACCTGGCATCGGCGAGTGTCCGAGGCGTGGACGTGCCGATCTGCGGCCAGGTTTCGATGGATCTGTTGATTCTCGACGTGACGGAAGTGCCGGGCGCGCGGATGGGAGACGAAGTCGAGTTGATCTCGCCCGAGTGGGCGTCGCCGCGAAGCGTGGAGGGCCTGGCGCGGCTGGCCGGCACGATCCCGCAGGAGGTCACTTCGCGGCTGGGCAGCCGGATTCGCCGGGTGTTGGTCGATTAGCTCGCGTCCTTTCTGGGTGGCACGTCCCTGAGCGCAGCGAAGGGCGTGGGCTTGCAACTCTTCCACGCCCTTCCTTCCTCAGGGCGTGCCACCCGAATTCCCGGACACCCACTTCGTTCCTCAGAGCGTACCATCCGAACGATTAGGGCGGATTTCACGCCAGAGTGTGCCACTGCTTGCCTTCTGGCAAGCAGTGCCCCCGATTTGCCGCAGCACTGCTTCTCGCGAAGCAGTGGCACACTCTGGTAAGAATGCGGGTCAGATCGCTTCGGAGAGTAGCCGGATGCCGGAGCCGTTTTCGTCCGGGTAGTGCACCGCTCCGCGATTGATGGTTACTCCGGTAGCCGTGTCGCGAGCCAAGAGCAGCGCGCCGTCCATGTCGACGTAGTCGAGCATGGGCAGCAGTTGTGCGATCGCCGAGATGCCGACGGTCGATTCGGTCATGCAGCCGACCATTTTTTTGAGCCCCAACTCGTCGGCCCGCTTGAGCATCCGGCGGGCCGGGGTCAGTCCGCCGCATTTACACAGCTTGATGTTGATGCCGTGGAAATGGCCGTTGCAACGGTCGACGTCCGGGGCGGTTTGGCAGCTTTCGTCGGCCACCACCGGCAGGGCCGACTCGCGCCGGACCCGCTTCATCCCTTCCCAGTCCTCCGGCGGCAGTGGCTGTTCGATGAACTCGACGCCCAACTTGCCGAGCGGCCCCGAGTTGCGGATCGTCTCGTCGGCCGTCCAGCCGCAGTTGGCGTCGACCCGAAACACGGCGTCGGTGTGCTCGCGCAATCGGCGAACGATCTCCAGATCGTGCGGCGTGCCGAGCTTGATTTTGAAGATCGGCCAGTCGTGGAACTCGCGGAGCTTCTCGACCATGACGTCGATTTCGTCGATGCCGATGGTGTAGTCGGTCAGGGGACAAGTATCGAGCGAGAGTCCCCAGAGTTTCCAGACCGGCTGGCCCCGTAGCTTGCCCCAGAGATCGTGTGCCGCGCCGTCCAATGCGGATTGGACGAACGGCACGTCGGCCAGCCGCGGATGCATCTGCTGCCAGAAATCGACGGGGTCGTCGAGCACGGTTGCCTCGATCTCGGAGCGAAGCTTCTCCAGCGTCGCGCGCATGCCGTCGATCGTGTAGCCGTAGTAGCTATTCTCGGTCGCCTCGCCGAAACCGGCCTGGCCGTTTTGGCGAAGTTCGACGATCATCGTCTTGGTGACGTAGGTCGTGCCGCGCGCGATGCCGAACGGATGGACAAGCGGCAACTCGAAATCGTGGATCAGCAGTTCCATGGCGGGCGATTTTGAGACTATCCCAGAATTCCTTTTGGCCTTTGTCTGTCATCCTGAGCGAAGCGAAGGATCTCTTCGGCACTGAAAGACTTGAGATGCCTCGCTTCGCAGATCCTTCGCTTCGCAGATCCTTCGCTTCGCTCAGGATGACAAGGATGAACTGGGTTTTGAGATAGTTTCTTTATGGTAGTTTTTTCAATTCCTGTTTCAACTGAAGCACTGCCTGGACCAGCTTCTCCGGTCCGTGGCGGATGACGTCGCAGGTGGGCAGGCCCAACAATCGCTCGAGCCGGTCGCACTCGGCGGCCACTTCCTCGTCGGAAAACGCCTGGCCGTTGACGAAAACGCCGATCGACTTGCACGGGTGCACGAAGCTGGCCGCCATTTCCGCGAACGGGCGCAATCGGTCCAAAGGGGTCGTCGGGCAGTCGGGCAACTCGGCAATGAAGTCGCGTCCCATTTCACAACCAAGAATGATTCCATCGGGCTGGCAGCCGTGGAGCAAACCGAGCGTGACACTGCTGAAACGGAAGTCGGTCAAGTCGCCTTGGCCCTCGATGACGATCACCTCGTGTTGCTGGTTGGCGCGGACGAGGTTCTCCGCCGCGCCGGAGACGAAGTCGCAGACGACCCGATCCAACGCACAGCCGGCGCCTTCGACCAGGATTCCCGTCTGACCGGTGGCCACGAATTGGGCATCGACACCGGATCGTTTCAGGCCTTCGACCAGCTCGACGCTGGCGACCATCTTGCCGCAACTCGACGCGTTGGCCATCGTGAGGATGCGGAGACACCCATCGCGGATGCCCTGGCGGGTGGCCACCTCGTGCTCGTCGTTGTCGCGGAGATCGACCAGCCGCACGCCATGGTCTCGGGCCGCCTGGGCAAACTCCGGGTCCTCGTTGAGGAACTGGTGCAGACCGGAGACGACGTCGAGTCCTCGGGCGATGGCCTCCAGGATAATGGGCCGCCACGACTCGGGCAGACGGCCGCCCGGCGGCGAGGTACCCAGCAGGAGCGTGTTGGCGTCGCCGGCCGCGTCGAGCGAATCGACAACGGGCACGTTGCCCCCGGCGTCGAGCACCTCTTGAGTTGACCGGCCGGCCAGTTGCCGGTCAAAGAGGGCCACGACTTGCTCCGGGCGGTAGCGGAGGGCGCAGATGGCCGTCTTCGCGGCCCGGGCGCCCGTGAAGCCCTCGGTCAGAATAATCATCCGGCGTGCCATGGGCCGGTCCTTCCCTATCAACGTGGTCCAAGCCGCCAAGTGTATCACCCGGCAGCGCAGTCGTCAAGGAAGGGGAAAACCCGTAGCCTTACGAGTTCACTCATTTTGCGAACGTCAATGACTATGCAAGGGTCAGCCAGCCAAACTTGGAACTACTGAATCTGGAGAAGCGACCTGTTCCACATCGTCTCGTTAAAGATCGACGATGATACTGGGTTGATAGGCCGTTGCGTCGTAGTCTTCCAGTGCCAGTTCGTAGCCGTTTCGGTGCAACACGTCCGTCAGTCTTAGAAAGGTCTCCTTGCTCATGATCCCTTCTCGCAGTCCATGCTCAAAACGGATGATTCCCGGCTTCACGGAATCGAAGTCTATGTTGAGGATGATTTCGGCATCATAACCTTCTGTGTCGGTGTGTAACAAATCAATCCTTGTGATCTGATGGTCTTTCAACAACTGGTCAAGCGAGACGCATCGCACTTTTTGCGGGATGATGGCATCCGATGGAATCCCTGAGAGTCCGTGGTGACGCTTGTTAAAAGAAGCAATCCCCTTGGCCCACTTGGGCAGATCCTTCATTTTCGCGGGATCAACCCGATACAAGGTCATCTCTTTTTCTGAATTATGGATGGCGGCGTGGACAGCCAGGACATGGGGATATCTTTGATAGTTGGCTTGCAGTTCTTTGAAGTGATCGTCCAGTGGCTCAACTACGATCCCTCTGACCCTCGAGTGATTCAGGGCCACAAACTGGTAGAGGGGATCGAAACTGATCCCCTCACACGCACCTATTTGGACGAAGAACAGGTCTGCATTCTTTTTGAGATGGGCATACAGGAGTGCCTCAAAGTCAAAAGGATGGTCTAGGTGTGTTATGCTGTATCCCAGACGACCAAGCACTCTTTTCATTGCTTTGTGCAAGAATTTGCCCATGGTTAGTCCCTTGTTGGATGAGTCAAGACTATGGTCCACATAGTCTCTCCATCTTATAGCGAGGAGGCAGAATCGCAAGACGGCACACGGATACACGCGCAAGAACATCAGTCTGCCGCATGGGCGCTGGACGGCGTCATTGGGCGAGCTCTACCTACCCGGCCGGGTCGCCGTCGGGTCGCCGAGAGCCCCAGTGCGAGTAGTCCGGCTGCCGCCAGCGCGGCGCTGGACGGCTCAGGCACGGGCGTGGCCAGGATAACGGCCTGGCGCGCCGCCAGACCTTCGCCCAGTGTTGCCAGAAAGGCGAGTTGGCCTTCACGGTTCAACCCCCAGCCGAAGTAGACAAGATTGGTGACTTCGTCGCCCAAAAGGGTGTCGCCCGTCTCGACAACCTTGTCGGCCGCGGGACCGCTGCCGGACCGGCTCGAGAGGATCGTGCACGTCGACCACTCGGCCGTCGACCCTCAGTAGTTCCAAATTCGCTTGAGAACTCACATTGTCATCCTGAGCGAAGCGAAGGATCTCCTTAGCCATCGAGATCCTTCGCTTCGCTCAGGATGACTCATTGAGGTATCACCTAGCCAAGT
>CAZWWC010000247.1:0-6937 GCA_964637625.1 uncultured Planctomycetaceae bacterium | reverse complement strand
AGGGCATTCTGACCCACCGTGGTCGGCCGACACGCAGCGCGTGGCAAATGTGGAGTTGGGGGCCGGTCAAGGTGATCGTGGATCGATCGCGCAAAACGCGCTTCTTCGCGGTCGGCGAGCCAGAGCCTGCCCGAAAACCGGTATCCGGGTGGCCTGCCCCCTAGTGTGGCACGTCTTTACGGGGTCTTGAATGAGGACATGGCAATATCGGACACCCCCGGCAGAACTTGCGAGGCAGAAACGGGTTGTGGCGTCTGCGGCGGGAAACGAAGGTTTTCTGAGGCTGTTTCATTGGGTGCCGTCAACGACAACGACGTGTCGGTGTGTCGGACCTCCGTAGGCAAGAATATGGCCGAAACTGCTTCGGTGTGCGCCACCGACGCGTCCTAAGGCCGAGGTACAAATGCGTTCGGTGTATCACACCGACGCGCGCAGGTCGCTCGACTAAACGATCAATTTCGAAACTACGTCATCTCGGAAAGCCCCCAGCGTGTCGGGTGGTCTTGTGGGGCTCTCCTACTCGGCACGCTGGTCCTTTTCTCTTACGCTATGCGTTGTCTTCGCCAGGCGTAGGCGAGGAGGCTGAGGGCACCGCACACCAACAACGTCATGCTGCCGGGCTCAGGGATAGCGTCAATGGCAACATACGCAGTGCCGGTTGAAAAGGGCTGGAAGAACACCCGCTGCCGGTCGGCCGCGTCCGTGGGCGCCTCAAAGGTGAAGGATCGTTCGACCCACTGATCCACGTCCGTTGGTACCACGTCGAACTGGCCGGCCAACCACACGTCAGCCTCAAGCGGATCCTCGTCATCCGTTAACGGATCGCCGTCATCCAGCATGCCCAAGAGCACTTCAAATCCGGCCGGGACAGGGTAGGAGCTGTCGCTGCGATGAAGAGCGGCTGATAGCTCGTAGGTCTCACCCGCCACAAGCGGGACAACCAAGTCCTGCCAGAAATACTCGCTGCCGACGCCCGAATGGTTCGCAAAGCTCCCTACCCATCGAGTTCCCTCGTATGCCACCACACCGGGGAAGATGTCGGGATACCCATAATCAGGGGGGAGCCCACGTGGGGCACCGTTGTTGTCGAACGTATCGCACGACGTGGTATACAGACCCTCGTAGATGATTTCATCACTCGACTCCCAGGGGGCTGGCACACTTTGATGGCCGGTGGGGGACCCCGACACTTTACCAGTCTCGAACCCGAAATTCTCGATGGGAAGGGGAACCTGGGCCGAGGCGCCCGAGGCGAGTAACAGTGCCGAAGCTAGACCAAAGAGTACGCTGCAAAGTGTCTGGTTCTTTTGCTTCATCACAATTTCTCCTCTACTACTTATTAACTCTTGCAGTAGCTGTTCAACCTCCGGCGCACGCCGGAGAACTAAGCCGAACGGCACGCGAGAACAGGGTTACGTTGCCTGCTCGCCCGCTCGAGGGCGCTTCCTCCGGCGGACGGTGAAGATGAGCACGCTGAGTCCGCCCATGGCCAGCAGGCTGATCGTTGCCGGCTCGGGGACCGGTCCTACGGCGCAACCGGATGCCCACGTACCACTGCCAGGAATAGGGTGGCCGACTTTGCCCTCGATCAGTCCCCACGGACGTTGGTCTTTAATCCAGACAACCACACTGTGCTCTCCGCCCTGGATCTCGTCGTTCGTAAACCAGAATCCGCACTGTTCGGGTCCAGAGTAGGTGGCCGCCCATGGCTCCCGACCGCCTGCGGCGAACCCATCCGGCACGCCATCGACTATGAAGCCGAAGTCGGGGTGCAGCCTAGTCTGACTGTTCATGCCGAAAAAGGAGCTGAATTGAAGTTGGGTCACGTCCCAATCTTCGGGGGGAAGGGGGTTATCATTGACTATCTGATAGAGATAGAGACAACCGGTCTCGGCCGGGTCACCGTAAGCCGCGCTCCTCACGGTCACGTTGTGGAGCTGCGCGCCGTCGTAAAGGCATTCTGTGACCGACCCGCCCAAGATCTGATAGTCGTTATAGGCGGGAAGGGTCAAGTCCACCCTATGATGCGCTGGATCAGGACAAGGATCCGTACCGAGGGTATCGAAGCGATGGTACCAAATTGCTCCCGCCTCGGGCGTGGCAAGGCAAACTCCCGCCACGAGCGTCAGTGTAAATGTCAAGCGTTTCATGAAATTTCTCCTTTGCTTTTGCGGTAGCCGTTCGACCTCCGGCGCACGCCGGAGAACTGAGCCGAATGGCACCTTAGAAGAACGCGCCGCGTGGAACCGACACCTTGTGGGTGCCGGTTCGCCAAGTTTGCCGTTGCACTGCGGACGCACCGGCCGCCCGTCAGCGCCACGCGTCCTTTTTCAGTAACGGTACCTCGACCGTCGCCAGCCGTAGAAGGCCAGCCCCAAGAGGCCGATGACGGTCAAGGCGAGGGTGGAAGGTTCGGGCGTAATCACGAACGCCATGTCAACCCGCTCCCCCGTCACCGGGTGCCAGATCGGCATACAGTCGTGCAAGGGGGCCATCGCCGGACGGCCGATGGCACACACAGCATTGTCGTTCCATTGTTGCTCGGACGTCTTCCAACCGAAGTAGGGTTGGTGCTCCGGATAATCCCACGGGGACCCACCGGCGACGCCCAGCCAATAGACGATCGGGTTATCGGGCGTCCCCAGCTGCACGAACGCGTCCTCAGGGTCGATCTGGAAGTTGTATTGCCAACAGATGGTGTCGCCGTTGGGGTCGTACTCCGACTCGTAAGGCTCGGCCGTCATCCATCCTTCCTGAAGGTTGTCCGCGTACATTCGTACGCTAGGGTTGCCAGTAAGGCCATCGAACACCATGCTCCACAATTCATCGCCGGGCTGGCTCGGTTCTCCGCCTTGGGCCGGGATGTCTTCGTAAATGCCCAGGCGGATAGTGACCCACGACGGCTCACCCTCGCGGGGCTCGTCGTTGCGGAAAGAACCCCAAATGTGCACGTCGGTTATTGGGACCGGCGACGTGCATAGGAAGTCGTCTGCCACGGTGGGCTCGTAGTGAAACCACAGCCCGGGCTCCTCCTCGCGAATTCCGTGGGTCGTATTGATGTCCATACCGTTCGTGGTGAGATCCGGCAATTGGCTCCATTTGGCCGGATCACCCGGATCCCAGTCTGCCAACGCTGACCCTGCCGCCAGACAGATCGTCACGGCAAGCGCCAGACTTGCTGATTGCAGTCTCATTGTACTTCCTCCTCACCTTGTTTTTGCGGTAACCGTTCAACTTCCGGCGCACGCCGGATAACTGAGCCGAACGGTACCTAAGAAAAACGCGCCGCGTGGAACCGGCACCTTGTGGGTGCCGGTTTGCCGTGGCACTGCGGACGCACTGGCCGCCCGTCAGCGCCCCCTGCCCCTGCTCAGTCTCATAGAAACACTGCCTCCCTATTGAAGTTGTAAGTGTTCACGAGCAACTCCGATCCCCATGGGGTTCCAAACGACCTCGACCTGCTAGCTGCGAGGCGGCCCGCGGCTGTCGGGCAATCCCTGCGCTAGCGAGCCGGCCGGGTTCGGGGATCGGCAGTGGCCCAGAAACCACCCCGGTTCCACGGGCTTGCAGAGGAATCGGGCGCCCGTGGTGCAAATCACGGATACCTCGTCCGCCCTGCGATACTCGTCGCCCACCAGAAACACGGCCGCGCCGGCCGCGCTGCCGCGCAGGAGCCGGTACAACTGAAGCCCGCTCATGTCGGGCAGGACGAGGTTGATCAGCCAGCAATCTGCCGCTGCGGCAGTGCGCCGCCGCAACACGGCGTAACCGGTGCTGAAGAACCTCACTACGCCCCCGCGGTCCGCGACGGCGCGTGCCAGGCGCTCGTAGTCCCGTGGGCGTGGATCAACCACGACGAAATCCATTGCATCACACTCGTGCTGTCGCACTGCAGTTTCTCCCTTCTCGCTGTCGGGGTCCGGGGCTTCGGTTCCGCGATGGTTGTCCACCGGTCGCCGGGCAGCCAACTGCTGCAACCGCCTTATGCACGCCGCGTGCCAAGATTGGGGACTAGCGAACGGATTGCAGCCGCAAGACACTGCGGGAAAAGGAGATCGGAATTGCGGCAGATACGCGCTGCGGTCGGAAGAGGGAGACGGGTGTGCGGAGAGGCAGAACCGTTTCGGTCAGTGTATGGCTGAAACGGTAAGTCTCCCCCCCAATAACTAGCCGAAACGGTCGTATCTTTGGCTCCGACCGATGAGGGTCGTCCTGCATTGCGCGCGTCAAGACGGACGGTCGGCCGGCGCGGGCCTTTCCGTCGCATCAACCGGCGGCTTCAGCCGCCACTCACACCGTGAACCCGGCACATCGATCCCGTGTTTGCGGATCTTGCGGGCCAGCACCCGGGCGCTGACGCCCAGCAGCCGGGCCGCCGCCGCCTGGTTGTAGCCGGTGTGCTCCAGGGTAGTTCGGAGGTGATACTTTTCCAGCTCGGCCAGGGACAGCCAAGACGTTTGACCCGTTTGGCTTTGATCCGAACGGGCCTCGCGGCAGACGGCCTCTGCATCATGGCAAACGCTCTCCGTCGGGGCGACCCGCAGCAGGTCATGTTGAGTTGGCTGGGGAAGTCTGCGCTCCGCAGCGGCCTCCTGGAGCAGGCCGGTACTGACCAACGGCTTCATCAGCAGTTCCACGCCGATCACGTCGTCGGTTGAGAATACCGCCGCCCGCTCCAGGACGTTTTCCAGTTCGCGGACGTTCCCCGGCCAATCATGGGAACGCAGTAACTCGACGGCGCCCGCCGAGAGTTCCTTCAAGGGGAACCCGTTTCGCTCGGCCAGCTTGACGAGGCAGTGCACGGTCAGAGGTTCGATGTCCTCGGGGCGGTCCTTCAGCGGCAACGTGGTCAGCGAGACGACGTTCAGGCGGTAGTAGAGGTCTTCGCGGAACCGGCCCGCCACGACCTCGGCCCTGAAATCACGATTGGTGGCGGCAATCACGCGGATGTCGACGGGCACGCCTTGGTGGCTTCCCACCGGAACGACTTCATTCTCCTGAAGCACCCGCAACAGCTTGGCCTGCAAGTCGATATCCAGCTCGGTGATTTCGTCCAGGAAGATCGTGCCGCCCTCGGCCGCCCGAAAGCACCCGACGGCTGCGTAGTGGGCGCCGGTGAAGGCCCCTTTGACGTGGCCGAACATGTGGCTCTCGAAGAGATTGGTGGCGATTGCCGAGCAGTTCAAGGCCACAAACGGCCTGTCGGCGCGCAGACTGTGTGCATGAATGGCGCGGGCAATCAACTCCTTGCCCGTTCCAGTCGGCCCGGAGATCACAACACTGGAGTCGTGCCCAGAAACACAGAGTATTTCATCAGAGATCTGTCGAGTCCAAGCAGATACGCCAACGATTCTGTTGAGCGGGCGTGTATCCACAAGAAACCCGTCTTGGTGCGGTTGAACCATTTGGCTTTCCTTTGAACGCCCAGGTTTGATAACCTGTGAACAGGAATCCCGTGGCAAGCCGCAATATACGTTTGTACCTCTCCGTGTTACCTGCCTTGTTGCCGGACGCAGCAGCTACGGGACTTCTCCATCAACGGCAACCCCGGGACAACGATCCGTGGAATTGAGCCATTTCAAAACGCACTCGAAAAAGAAACCGCCACTCCTGCGAATGGCGGCATTCGGTACGTACTCACTGCCTAGCTAGCTAGAAGAAACATCACTGCAATAGGTGTTAAGTTTAGCAGGAGTCCTCCACTTGTCAACGATCCGAAGAACCAGATTCCTCCTTTTGTAACACTTCAGCCGTCTGAAGTAATCCGCCGACGATCGGAAGGTGGGCAAGGATAACAGAATGGGGATGTTCGTCTTGGCTATTTACGCGAAAAAGAGAAAGTCAGATCTTCTCACTATTCTTGCCTACCTACCGATCTTTCCAGCTACTTCACTTGGCTGAACTGTTACCTCCTTTCTTATGGAAGGCCAAATCTGTTGGGGGAGAAACCTGCCCGTTTCAAGAACTCTACAGAGGGGTGCTCCTCAGAATGATGTTACAGAAGAAGGCAAGAGCCGACGACAATTCGCAGTGTGGAGGCGAAAGGGAGACAGGGCCCAGGGAACATGCCCGAACGTGCGACCTGGTAGTCTGGCGACTTGCTGCCAGCGTTTATTGCAAGCGTAGGCAGGCCCACGCAAGGCACCCGACGAGGCAGCCTTTCGCTTTCCCGACGCTGGGCCAAAGCGAGCAAGCTCAGGGCCAAGAAGACGAAGACTAGGTCGGCCACGGCCAAGAAGCTCAGCCAGTTCCAGGCGGCGATCAAGCTTCTGGCCATGGCCAAGGAAAGGGCTTCAGGCGAGCTGACTGGGACTGCAGGGGAAAAAAGGGTCTACCTGACCGGCAAGTGGACTCTGACAAAGCTCAACGCAGAGCAGGAATCTAAAAAGTTGATCCGCAGGACGCTTGTACTTCGTGCCCCTGATCACCACGTTGGGTCATAGCGCTAGGAACAACCTATTCTCGGGGGCCTGTGGCCCAATCTCTGTTGTGGGCTAACTCGCTTCGGTATTATCGCCCGACGCATCGAAGCGTTTGTTCGTTCTGCGCGGAGGTCGCCCCCACCGACGCAACCGAACGCAAGTTCCCAAAGTGCAGCGAGACACATCGACCGGTGCGTCTTCCTGACAAACCGCATGGTCGGAACAAGACGTGTCGCAAATCGACGTCCTTTGCCAGGCCGCCAGGGCTCCTCGATCATGTGTCCGCCGCCGGCACGGCCGGGGGTGCATCCGGGGTGAGCAGTACCAGCACAATCCCCAGGCTTCCTCTCATCTCCGCCTTCCCTAATTTTCCTCGCCGCGCAGATCACTGCGATGCTCAGGCTTGGCTCAAGCCGCAAGGTTTTCGACGACGAAGTTAAGAGAGAGGCTCTGCGCGCAGCCTATGCGCCGGCCCGGGTCTTTCACCAACGTGTGCTACTGCTTGCCAAAGGCAG
>CAZWWC010000246.1:0-6947 GCA_964637625.1 uncultured Planctomycetaceae bacterium | reverse complement strand
CGTCGGCCCGCAGAAGCAGATCGGCCTCGAAGCCCGTGCCGCAGCCGAAATCGAGCACGCGCAACTGGCGGCCCTTGTCCTCGGGCAGACCGATGTCGAGCATGTGCGTCCAGACGGGCGTCAGCTGGTCGATGATTTCGGGATGTTGCCCGTCGTATACCGAAGCCTCGCGGGCGTGGTAGAAACGATTCAATTGCTCGACCAGTTCTTCAATCGGCACCTGTGGTTCGAAAGGTGCCAGCAGGGTCGCCATATATTGGGTACTATCCATGCAAGCCCAGCTCCGATCGAGAAGGACATGTTATTGGTGTTCGCACGGTTCGTTCTTGCCGTGTATCGCCCTTTTTGCCCGGCAGACCGACCTCCGATGGTCGGCCTTGCGCACGATCCATGCGACCGTCCAGAGGCGCGACCAATGAAAGAGACGCGACTAATGAATATATAATTCACCCTATCCGGCTTCGGCCGAAGAAGCCGCAAAAACGTCCCCGGTTCTTGGTCCGGCCATTATGACAGTACGGGTTAAGCGGGCTTTGCCCCCCGAGTGTGGTCCACCCGAGAAGTCCGTTTCTTGCCTTCGAGGGGCCTTGGGTTGAACGCCTTGGGCCGTCGCGCCTGGGAGCTTACGGCCGGGGTAAGAGGGCGTCGAAAAAGGGTGGTGTGGCCGGGCCGGTAGTCTATCCTTGATTGAACGCTCTTTGCATCGAAGAGCGCGGTCCCCGCCGACTGGCCGCACTGTTGGGAATCCGGCTCGATACTCCGGATCTTGCCTGTCATGGAAATCATTCTTGCCATCGCCGCCCTGGCCGGCCTGATTTGGGGCATGATCCTTTTGGCGCGTGGCGGATTGTTGGCCGGGTGCATGGCGGTCTTGCTGGCCGGCTGCTGTCTTGGGCATCCGTTCTTTCACCTCCCGGCCGGACCGATTCCCCTGACGCTCGATCGTGTGCTCTGGGTCGGGCTTCTGGGAGCTTACGTTTTCTGGCGGCGTCAAAGTTGGAGCGCGGGCAGATCGCCGGGGCGGACCGAGTGGGTCTTGGTGGGTTTTTTCCTCGTCCTGTTGGCCAGCACGCTCTTGCACGACTGGCGTCGCGACGGCAATGCGCCGGTGGCCCACCTCGTCTTCTTCTACCTCATGCCGTTGGCCATCTACTGGGTGGCCTGCGATAGCTGGCTTTCCCAGCGAAGTCTGTGTGCCGTGCTCTTGGGACTGATGCTCTTTGCCGTCTATCTAGCCGTGACGGCTGTCGCGGAAGCCAATGCCCAGTGGTGGGCCGTGTTTCCGAAGTACATCGCCAATCCGGCACATGCGGAATTCTTCGGTCGGGGCCGCGGCCCTTTCTTGAACCCGGTCGCATGCGGCTACTACCAGGCCGTGGGTCTGTTTGCGGCCATGCTCCTGTGGCCGCGCGCCGGACGCTGGGGACGCACCATGCTGCTGGGCGTCTTCCTCGTTTTGGGACTGGGCATTTACAGCACACTCACGCGAAGTGTCTGGATGGGAGCCGCGCTGGGGGCGATGATCGTCGTGCTGTTACGTGTACCGCAGCGATGGCGAGCGCCGCTGGCCGGCGGCGTGCTGCTGCTGGGCGCGATCGTGGCGGGCACGCAGTGGGACCGGATGATGGCCTTCAAACGCGACCGGGCACTAAGTGCCCAGGAAACGGCCGAATCGGTCCGACTCCGACCGATTCTTGCCCGGGTAGCGTGGAACATGTTTTGCGATCGGCCCCTGTTCGGTTGTGGCTACGGCCAGTACCCAACGGCCCAGCTCGATTATCTTTCCGACCGCTCGACCGATCTTCCGCTGTCGAAGGCCCGGCCTTACGCGCAACACAACGTCTTCTTGGCCCTGTTGACCGAGACGGGTCTGGTGGGGATGGGATTGTACGTCGTGCTGTTGGGGCTTTGGATCCAAAGTGCGTGGCGTCTATGGCGAAATGACACGGCCGGCGAGGAGGTTCGTGTCCAGGGGCTCCTTTTTTTGGCCATGATGGGTTACTACCTGGCCAACGCCATGTTTCAAGACCTTTCGCTCATGCCCCAGGCCAACATGCTCTTGTTCTTCCTGGCCGGCGTGACGGAAGGGGCCCAGGCCCAATTCGATTCGCTATCGACGTCCTCTGATCGATCGTGAAGAGCATAGCCGGCCTTGTGCGAACGGAATCGATCGTAATCGCTCATCAGGGCATAGCCCTAGCTGGGAAGCGGATCGTCGTTGAACGTCCAGAGCTGGCGATTGCTGGTGCTGGCGGCCCGGCACCCGCTGTTCAATACCCGTTGGATGCAATTCAAGTTGTAGATCAGCCCGCCGGCGATACGTGGGACGTGGGTCTGCGCGAATCGGTCGGCCACTTCCACCGCGGCGACGCTGGGGAGCAGTTCGACGGCGTCGGGCCGCGATTTCTCGATGACACCGATGCCTCGGCCGACGGCGCGCGTGTCCTGGAGGAAGAGCCGAACGATCGAAAGAAGGCCGAGTCGACGAGCGGGGACAACCAGGTGATGATGCACGGTAATGATGCCGTCGATGCGATCGAATTGGGCCACGTAACGCAGCGCGGCCTCCTCGCGCGCCAATCCGTGAACCAGGTCGAGGTGCAGCATGACGACCAGATTGTCGAGCGGTTTTTCCCGGAAGGGCGCCAATGCCTGGGGAATGTCGGCCAATTCGCCCGCCTGGATGAACGTCATCGATGCCTTGGAGACGACCTCGGCCGAATCACCAATTCCGCCCTCAATATAAGGTATGATCTTCTTTCCGAGGCCGGCGTCGATGGTGGGGCGGATTCTCTTGCGGTTCATGGCAGGACGCCTCCCTTGACGTGACTTTCTATCCCGAGTAAAATATAGAACGTTGGCTGAAGATCAACAAGTGCCCTGTTTGTGGGGCACAAGGGCCAGAGAGAATTCGAGAAAGGCCCTGTGGATGACCACAGGGTCTTTGTTTTTCTTTGGATGAAAGGTTAAGCAAACGTGTCCGCGGTGTTGACCCGAATCCGCCATGTGGCACTCGACCTGGATGGCACCGTCTACACGGACGGCGCGGTGTTTGACTCGGTGACGCTGCTTCTTGCAAAGCTGCGGCGACTGCGGATTGGGCATTCGTTCCTTACCAATAATTCCTCGCGGAGCAATCGCGACTACGTGAACCATCTTCAGGCAATGGGGATCGAGACCGGGCCGGACGAGATCTACACGTCCGGCGATGCGACCGTTGAATACCTGCGAGAAGAGCGGCCCGACGTTCGGCGCCTTTTCGTCTTGGGCACGCCAAGTTTGCAGTGTCAATTCGCCGAGGCTGGATACATTGTTTGCGACGACACGCCCGAGGATGTTCCCGAGTTGGTCATCGTCGGCTTCGATACGGGGTTGGTCTACTCCCGCCTCTGTCGGACGGCTTACTGGATTTCGCGAGGCGTGCCTTACGTGGCGACCCATCTCGACCGGGTGTGTCCCACGGATGAACGAACCGTGTTGCCCGACTGCGGCGCGATCTGTGCGGCGCTGGAGTATGCGACGGGACGGGGGCCAACGGCCGTGCTGGGCAAACCGAACCGGCGAATGCTTCGCGGCATCCTGGCTCGCCACGGCCTGGAGCCGGCCGAGCTGGCCGTGGTAGGGGATCGTCTCTACACGGACATGCGCATGGCAAGAGAGACCGGTGCCCTGGGCGTGTTGGTGCTTACCGGTGAGACGACGGCCGAACAAGCCGCCGCGTGTACGCCCCCGCCTGAGTTGATCGTCCGCGATTTGGACGAATTCGGGCATTTTATTGAAGCGAGGTAGAGGATCGATGACGCCCAGCGGCCCCACACCCCGTGTCCGACGCGAGCAAGACGTCTGTCGACTGGCTCGGTCCGACGTCGATCTTCTCGTGATCGGCGGGGGAATCGTCGGCGCGGGAGTGGCTCGCGACGCGGCGATGCGCGGGCTGAAGGTCGGGCTGGTCGAGCAGGCCGATTTTGCCTTCGGCACCAGCAGCCGCAGCAGCCGCCTGTTGCACGGCGGCCTGCGCTATCTGGCGCAGGGACATCTGCGGCTGGTGCGCGAAGCCAGCAAAGAAAAATGCATCTTGCACCGCATCGCCGGACACCTGGCCGAGCCGCTTCCCTTCATCTTTCCGACCAGACGCGGCGTGCAGTGGGCCAGGTGGAAGCTCAGTATCGGCGTGAAAGTGTATGATCTCTTGTGTGGCCGACGCAACTTGGGGAAATCGCGAACGCTCAGCCGCCGGGAAGTGCTGGAGCTGCTGCCGGATCTCTGTCCGGAGGGCATTACCGGGGCCGTACGTTACTACGACGGACTCACCAATGACGCTCGTCTTGTTCTGGATACGATGCGATCCGCGGCCGAACACGGCGCCACGGTTCTCAATTACGTCCGGTTCGAGGATGCCGAGCGCAAGGATGGCATGTGGGAATGTCAAGCTGAGGACGTGATTGCCCAATCGCCGCTCACCGTGCGAGTGCAGTCGATTGTCAATGCCACGGGACCCTGGTCCGACCGGTTGCCGAAGAGTCGTACGACGTTGCGACTCACCAAGGGCGTACACCTGGTTATCGATCGACGGCAGTTACCCATTCCCAGCGCCGTGGTCCTGACCGAGGGAAGCCGGATCCTTTTTGCCATTCCCTGGGGTCAGCGCGTGATTCTCGGCACGACCGATACCGACTACGACGGACCCATCGAGGCGCCGACCTGTGAAGCGGAGGACGTCGGCTATGTCCTGGACGTGGTGGCTACGTTGTTCCCGGAGGCGGGCGTTACCGCCTCGGACGTGATCAGCACGTGGTCGGGGCTTCGCCCGCTGGTTGTTGATCGGCACGGCAACCCGTCGGATATCTCGCGACGCCATGAGATCAAGATGGGCGAGCCGGGCTGGTGGGACATCACCGGCGGCAAGCTGACGACCTATCGATTGATGGCCGAGCAGGCCGTCGACCAAATCGTCCGCCATCTCGGCTGCGACGCGCGGCCGTGCCGCAGTGCCGACGAACCGTTGCTTGGACCCGAGCGGACCGAAGGCATCAGCACGATCGTTCCTCCTCCCGTCACGCAAGAGGTCACAAGCCACTATTGCACCAACGAATGGGCCGTGCACTTGGACGACGTGATGGTCCGCCGCGGCGGCTGGCGATACTATCACCGCGACCATCTCGAAACGGCCGAGCGCGTGGCAGACTGGATGGCCGATGCGCTCGGCTGGGATGCCGAGACTCGTCGGATGGAATTGGATCGCTACTGCCCGTTGACAACCGGCGTAATCACCAGAGATCGAGAAGACAAGAGTATCCACACGTGTTCGTCATGAAACGATTTTCCATCACGATCCTTGGCTTGCTTCTGGGTGCGGCAGTCGGTTCGGCCGCCGAGCCGGGTTTGCTGTTGAACGAGAAGTTTGGCCGCAGCAGTGGAAGACTGCCGGTCGGATGGCGAGCCGACAGAAACGTTTGGCGCGTTGCCGGCGGCCAGTTGTGGGTCGATAGCCTGGATGGCGAGACGCGGATCGTCACGGGCAAGCCGAATTGGCAGAACTACGAAATCACGGTGACGGCCACTTTTGAGAAGGTCGCCAACGATTCCCGCTGGTTGTCGGTCGTCTTCCGCAGCAGCGCGTCCGGCGCAACGCCCTGGTCGCACTTTTGCGTCCGATTCCGCTGCCACAAGCGCAACGGGGCGGAATTCGGCGCGCGCACCGGTCCGAAGACCTGGCGCGTTCGCAAGATCGCATCGGTCGCCGAGGATTGCCGGCTCGGACAGCCGCGGCGGCTGGGCATGGTCGTTCGTGGGTCGAACGTCGAGGCCTTCGTCGATGGACAGCCCGTGCTCGAGAGCGCGTTCTGTCTGGACCGGGAGACCGGCTACGTCGGTCTGGCCGCCAGCGGCTGCCGCGCCCGATTCGACGATTTCCGCGTGCGACGGCTTCCGGCCACACCGTCGCTTCGCAAAACGCCTTTGAAGCCGTGCGGCGTGATCGCCCATCGCGGTTTCTCGGTGGTTGCCCCGGAGAACACGCTGGCCTCGATTGCCCGGGCGATCCAGGTCGGCGCGACCGGCAGCGAATGTGACGTTCGCCGATCGAAAGACGGGCAGATCGTCGCCATGCACGATCTGAAGGTCGATCGTACGACCAACGGAAAGGGCAAGGTCGCGGAGTTGACGCTGGCCGAGTTGAGAGAACTCGACGCCGGCGCGTGGAAGCATCGAAGGTACGTCGGCCAGCGGATCCCGACGCTCGAAGAGATCCTCGCCGCGCAGAAGGACACCGGCTGCACCGCGGTCATCGAGATCAAGGTCGAGGGCATCGCCCAGGAGGTTATCGAGGCCGCTGGCAAGGCCGGCATGATGGATCAATCGGCCGTCATCGCCTTTAGCGGCGACGTGGTGCGGGAAGTGCGGTCGCGCGAGCCGCGGTTGCCTTGCGCATGGTTGTGCGGCAAGGAACTTCGAGGGACGCCGGCCGAGCGGGCCGAGTGGATCGTCCAGAAGGCGGCCGAGTACAAAACCACAATCATGAACCTGCACTACGGAATGCTCTCGCCGGAGCTGATCGCCGAGTTGCGCCGGCGGGGAATTACGGTATGGACATGGACGGTCAATGACCCTGTCGTGATCGATGCTTTGCTGCGTTGGGGCGTGGAGGGTATCACGACCGACCGGCCCGACCTGGTCCTTCGGCGCCTCGCCGAGGCGGGTCTGGAGCCGACTGGCGTTAGAAAGCCGGGTCGGTGGCCCTGACGAGGACTTGCTCTCCCGCCAACGGGAAGGGGGTGAGTTGGAATAACGACGATTGACTCCATGACGCGATGTCGTGGTCTGCCACTCATACGAAAGGGAACAAGCAATGCTAAGTACACGCCGACAATTCGATGGCAATGACGCTCCGCGAGGTTTTATCTCTGTAGGGGCCGTTTGTCAACGGTTTGCTCAGGTTTGCTTTGGAG